>NZ_JBICVH010000009.1:0-391242 GCF_043198905.1 Kitasatospora sp. NPDC048715
GCTCGGGGGCCCCCCCCCCCGGGGCCCGCACCCCCGGGCCGGGGGGGGCCGCCCCGCGGCTGCGGCGCGTCGCGTGGGGGGGGCGCCGCCGTGCCGGGGGGGGGGGGGGGGGCGGGCCCGCCCCCGCGACCAGTGTCGTCCAGCACAAGGAGCGCAGAGCCGTGATCGCAGCCTTTTCGGTGACCCCGCTGGGGATCGGCGAGGACGTGGGGGAGGCGGTGGCCGCCGCCGTCCGGGTGGTGCGGGAGAGCGGTCTCCCGAACCGCACGGACGCGATGTTCACCAGCATCGAGGGGGAGTGGGACGAGGTGATGCCGGTGATCAGGGCGGCGATCGAGGCGGTGAAGGCGTACGGCAACCGGGTGAGCACGGTCATCAAGATCGACGACCGGGCCGGGGTCACCGACGGCCTCACCGCCAAGGTCGCCTCGGTCGAGCGGCACCTGGCCGCTGGGAGCCCGTCGGACCGCTGATGGCCGATGGACCGTCAGGTGGGCTTTGCTAGACGGTAGTTGGTGCTGGCAAGCCGGTCAGACCGTCGACGTCGGCCGGATCGCCGGTTCGGCCGCGACGGCCGGCGGCCGGCGGGTGAGCAGCCGGTCCAGGGCGTACGGGCCGGAGCCGAGCGTCGCGATGGCCAGGAAGGCCCAGCAGAACAGCACCGAGGCCTCGCCCCCGTTCTGCAGGGGCAGCAGGGCGTGCTCCTGGTGGACGGTGAAGTAGGCGTAGGCCATCGAGCCGGAGCAGAGCAGGGCGGCCACCCTGGTGCCGGCGCCGAGCAGCACCAGGGCGCCGCCGACCAGCTGGATCAGCGCGGCCCACCAGCCGGGCCACTGGCCGAGCGGGACGGTGCCGCCGCCCTTGGCGCCGCCGAGCACGCCGAACAGCGAGGCGGCGCCGTGGCAGGCGAAGAGCAGGCCGACGACGATCCGAAAGGCCGTCAGCACGACGGGTCTGGCGGCGTCGGCGGTCTGCCGGGGGTGGTTGGGGCGGTGTGCGGGCATGCGAAACGCCTCCTGTGGGGGAAGGAGGTGGATGGGAGCGGTAAGGGTAGCCTTGGTCTAGTCCACTTGGCAATGCTCCGTCAGAGATCAGGTCTGGACCAATAGTTGCTCTTTCTTGACCGCTCGGTCCAGAAAGGGCTACTGTTCCCGACATGGCGCGAACGAAGGAATTCGACCCGGACGCGGCGCTGCAGGCGGCCTTGGAGCTGTTCTGGCAGCGCGGCTACGAGGCGACGTCGATGGCCGACCTGGTCGAGCGGCTCGGCATCGCCCGGGCCAGCATCTACGCGACCTTCGGCAGCAAGCGCGAGCTGTACCTGCGGGCGCTGGAGCGCTACTGCGAGCAGAGCGACTCGGCACGGCTGCTCGACCTCTCCCGGCCCGGCCCGGCACTGCCGGCGGTCCGGGCGCTGGTCCGCCGGTACGCCGTGACGGACGAGGAGGAGGGTCGGCGCGGCTGCTTCGTCACCAACACGGCGGTGGAGCTGGCCCCGCACGACCCGGCGGCGTCCCGCCGGGTGGAGGCGAGCCTCGACCGCCTGGAGACGCTGCTCACCGCCGCCCTGGCGCGGGCCGCCGCGCAGGGCGAACTGCCCGCCGGGCGGGATCCGCGGACGCTCGCCCGGATGCTGGTCGTGCTGCTCCAGGGCATCCGGGTGGTGGGCAAGACCGCCGACGGCGCGCCCCGGGCGCGGGACGCCGCCGAGCAGGCGCTGGCGCTGCTGGACTGACGCCGGCCGGTCCGGGCCGGCGTCTTTTCCGGGGCTCATTCTGGACCGAACGGTCTTTATAGGGGGGAGGGTTTTACATGGCCGTCATCACTACCGGCCGGTACGGCTTCGCGCTGCTCGGTGTCGTCCAGGCGGTGCTGATCTTCACGATCATGATCCTGACCGTGCCGCTGCCGCTGGTGGCGCGGGAGTTCGGGCTCGGCCCGTCCGGGGTGCTGCTGCTCAGCGCCGCCTACGGGCTCTCCTTCAGCTCCCTGCTGCTGCTCGGCGGCCGCCTGACGGACCGCCACGGCGGACGCCCGGTGCTCCGCGCCGGCCTGGCGCTGCTCGCCGCAGCCTCGATCGCCTGCGCCCTCGCGCCCGGCTACCCCGTCCTGCTGGCGAGCCGTTTCGTGCAGGGCGTCGGCGCCGCCCTCACCGCCCCGGCGGCGGTCGCGGTGGTCCGGGTGCTGCACCCCGAACCGGCCGCCTACCGGCGGGCGATGGCCACCTGGGGCGGTCTGTCGGTGCTCGGCGCCACCGTCGGCAGCGTGGTCTCGGGCGCGGTCGCCGCGGCGGTCTCCTGGCGCTGGCTGTTCGCGGTGCCCGTCCTGGTCGCGCTGCTCGGCCTCGTCCGTTCCGCGGCCCTGCCCGCGGCCGCCCCGGTCGGCACCCGCCCGGCGCTGGACCTGCGCGGTGCCGCCCTCGCCACCGCCGGTGTCTGCGCGGCGAGTTACGCCCTGGTGGCCTCCACCGAACACGGCTGGCGCAGCCCCGGGACGTACGGCCCGCTGGTCGCCGGGGTGCTCCTGCTGTCGGCCTTCGCCGCCGCCGAACGCCGCACCGCCGACCCGCTGCTGCCGCCCGGCTTCCTCGCCGACCGGCGCCGGGCCACCGCGCTCGCGGCCGTCATGGCCACCGCCGCCGGCACCGCGCTCACCTTCGTCCTGCTGTCGCTCTACCTCCAGCAGCTGCGCGGCTGGAGCGCCGCGGCCACCTCCGCCGCCTTCCTGCCCTACGCGGCCGTCCTGCTGCTCTCCGGTCGGCTCGCCGGCCCGCTGAGCGTCCGGTACGGCCCGGTGGCGGTCACCGCCGGCGGCCTCGCCCTGGCCGCCGCCGGACTCGGCCTGCTGGCCGGGCTCGGCCCCGGCAGCGGCTACGCCCTCGGACTGCTGCCCGGACTGCTCCTGCTGCCCGCCGGCGCCGCCGCGGCCTTCGCCGGTGCGACCGTGCTCGCCACCGGCGGGGTGCCGCCCGAGCGCACCGGACTGGCCGCGGGAGTGTTCAACACGGCCATGGAGCTCGGCCCCACCGCCGGACTGGCCGCCCTGATGGCGCTCGCCGCCACCCGCCCGAGCGTGGTCGGCGGCTACGCCGCGGCCTTCGCGGCGGCCGCCGTCGGGCTGGCGCTCACCGCCGTCGCGGTCGCCGCACTGCCCCGGACCATCGGGCCCACCAGCCCCACCAGCCCCACCAGCTCCACCGCAACCGAACGCACCGACCGCATCAAGGAGTTCACCTCATGACCACGCGTTTCGCCGACAAGTCCGTCCTGGTCACCGGCGCCGGCAGCGGCATCGGCCGGGCCATCGCGCTCGCCTTCGCCCGCGAGGGCGCCCGGGTCGCGGTCGCCGGCCGCGGCGCGGGCCCGCTCGCCGGGACCGTCGAGCTGATCGAGCGGGCCGGCGGCAAGGCGGTCGCGCTCACCGGCGACGTGACGAACGCCCAGGACGCCGCCCGGCTGGTCCGGGAGGCCGTCGAGCGGTTCGGCGGCCTGGACGTCGCCGTCAACAACGCCGGAGTGTTCGGCGCCGCCGGCCCGGTCGCCGACATCGACGAGGCGGAGTGGCAGCGGGTGATCGGCGTCAACGTCACCGGAACCCTGCTCGCCATGCAGGCGCAGATCGCCCACATGCGGGCCCACGGCGGCGGCGCGATCGTCAACGTCTCGTCCAACCTCGGTGCCCACAAGCGGATCGCGGGCGTCGGCGCCTACGCCGCCAGCAAGGCCGCGGTCACCGTGCTGACCCGGGCCGCCGCCCTCGACCACATCGCCGAGGGCGTGCGGATCAACACCGTCAGCCCCGGCGCGGTGGACACCCCGATGTCCTCCCGGCCGGGCGAGGACGCCGAGGCCAAGGCCGAGCGGATGAGGGCCGAGGTCCCGGTCGGCCGGGTCGGCGCGACGGAAGAGGTGGCCGCCGCGGTGCTGTACCTGGCCTCCGACGAGGCGGGGTACACCGTCGGCAGCGACCTGGTGCTGGACGGCGGCTCCTCCGCCTGACCCGCCCCTCCGCCGGGCAGTCCATCCGCCCCTCCGCCCGGCAACCTCCTCCGCCTGACCGTCGGCTACTCGCCCAGCCACTCCCCGGGCAGCACCCCGTAGAGCGCGTCCAGCGCCTGCGGGGTGCGGGCGCGGGCCGCCACCCAGGCCTCCTCGGCCACCCCGACCAGCACCTCCGGGCCCTGGTACCAGCGGAAGTTGCGGCCGAGCGCGGGCAACTCCACGAGACCGTCCGGCAGTTCGTCCTCCAATTCGAGGAAGTCGGTCAGCTCGTGCTCCTCCAGCAGCTTCTCCGTCATCGCCATCGCCGCGGCCGCCGTGGAGAAGCGCTCCTCCCAGGGCTCCCACCGCTCCTGTGACTTGTCCGCCAGGTCGAGCCGGCCCACCGTCGGCGGGTCCTCCCGGTCGAGGGCGTCCAGCGGCACGCCCCAGTGCGCGCAGCCCTGGTTCTCCGCCCGGTACACCAGCGCGCCGTCCAGCACGTGCAGCTCGTCCGGCGTCAGCAGCACGTCCTGGCTGCTGGTCAGGTCCGCCCGGCGGCCGAACAGCCGGTACGCCTCGCGCAGCGCCACCGGCAGCCGCAGGCCCAGCCGCAGCTCGGCCGCGTCCAGCTCCTCGTCCGTGAAGCCGTCGGCCGGCCCCAGGGGCTCGCCCCAGTAGGCGGCGAAGCCCCTGACGAGCGCCCAGGCACCCGCGCGGGAGCGCACACTTTCGGCCATTGCCGCCGGGATGTCGAATTCCGTTTCGTCCACCCGCGCACCGTACGCCACCCCTCCGACAGCGCGGTGAACCGCTCGACAGCCCGCCCGCCGCCGCTGCGCAGCCCCTCCGCAGCCCGTCCGGGCACGACCGGCCGGATCTGACGCGAACGCGTAATCCCGGCGACACCCGTTGATCACCACGGGGTTTCCACGCCGTCGTTCGGGCAAGACACGGTTTCGGCCGGAACCGACATCACGAAAGGCGGACGCGCGAAAGATGCCGACCGCACCGCACACCGGGCCCCTCCCGGGCCGCCGCTCCCCACGGGGAGGGCGCTGGGGCGAACACGGGCTCGCCTGGGCCTTCCTGCTGCCCTCCCTGGTGGTCTTCGTCCTCTTCATCGGCTACCCGCTGGGCCGGACCGTCTACCTCAGCGGGCACGCCAACGACCTCTTCGGCGCGCCCTCCCGCTACGTGGGGACGAAGCACTACACCGACCTGTTCGCCTCGGCGGACTTCGGCCGCACCCTGACGACCACGGCCCTGTTCACCCTGCTCACCGTGGTGCCCGGGGTGCTCGGCGCGCTGGCGCTGGTGCTGCTCCTGGAGAACCGGATCCGCGGCGTGCGGCTGCTGCGCTCGGCGTTCGCGCTGCCCTTCGCGTTCTCGGTGGCCAGCGCCTCGGTGGTCTTCGCGGTGTTCTTCAACCCCGCCAGCGGGGTGCTCAACGGCCTGCTCTCGCACGTCGGCCTCGGCCCGGTCGGCTGGCTGACCGACTCCCGGTACGCGCTGCTCTCGGTGGCCGTCACCACGGTGTGGATGAACCTCGGCTACAACGTGCTGGTGCTCTCCGCGGGCATCGGCTCGATCCCGGGGGAGGTCCTGGAGGCGGCCCGCATCGACGGCGCCTCCGGCCTGCGGCTGGCCCGCTCGATCACCGTCCCGATGCTCGGACCGAACCTGTTCTTCCTGACCGTTGTCTCCACCGTCCACGCGCTCCAGAGCTTCGGCCAGATCCACATCCTCACCAAGGGCGGGCCGGACGGCTCCACCCGGACCCTCGTCTACTCCGTCTACGAGAAGGCCTTCGCCTACGGCTCCAGCGACTTCGGCACCGCGAGCGCCCAGGCCGTGGTGCTGCTCGTGGTCGTCCTCGCCTGCACGGCCGTCCAGTTCGGCGTCCTGGAGCGGAAGGTGCACTACGCATGACCACCCTGACCACCGAGACCGAGACCGAGACCGAGACCGGGGCGCGGGCCGAGGCGCCCCGACCGCGCGCACGTGCCCTCGCCGGGCGCTCCCCGCGCGACCTGCTCGGCCGCGCCGCCGTCTACCTGCTGCTCGCCGTCGCGGTCGTCACCGTGGCCTTCCCGGTCTACTACGCGATCGCCGGCGCCTTCATGGGCCCGTCCGAACTCTCCTCCTACCCGCCGGCCCTGGTGCCGCACTCGGTCACCGGACGGAACTTCTCCGGCGCCGTGGAGGCCATCCCGCTGGCCCGCCAGTACGCCAACTCGGCGATCGTGGCGACCGTCATCACGCTCGCCCAGCTGTTCACCTCGGTGCTCGCCGCGTACGCGTTCGTGTTCCTGCCGATGAAGGCCCGGGCCGTGGTGTTCGGGGTGTTCCTGGCCACGCTGATGGTCCCGTGGGAGGCCATCATCATCCCCAACTACCTGACGCTGTCCGGCTGGGGGCTCGGCAACACCTACTTCGGCCTGGTGCTGCCCTTCCTGGCCTCCGGCTTCGGCACCTTCATGCTGCGCCAGGCCTTCCGCCAGCTGCCCGGCGAACTGCGCGACGCGGCCCGGATCGACGGGGCCGGCCACTGGCGGTTCCTGTGGCGGATCGTCGTCCCGCTCAACAAGCCGGCCCTCGCGGCGCTGTCGATCTACGTCTTCCTGTCGGCCTGGAACCAGTACTTCTGGCCGCTGATCATCACCCGCACGGCGAACATGCAGACCCTCCAGATCGGTCTGACCTCGCTGCGCGACTCCGAGATGGCCGATCCCGGGCTGATCCTGGCCGGTGTCGTGCTCTCCCTGCTGCCCACCCTCGCCCTGGTGGTCTTCGGCCAGCGCTTCATCGTCCGCGGCCTCACCGCGGGCGCCGTCCGCTGACCGCGTGTCCCGTCCACGTCCCCCGCTTTCCCGGATAGAGAGAGAACCCTCGTGAAGAAGAGTGCGCGCGCGCTCGCGGCCCTGCTGGTGGCCGGCCTTTCCCTGACCGCCTGCAGCTCCAGCGGCTCCGGTTCCGGTTCCGGCGGCTCCTCCGACGCCGGAGCGCCCGGCGCCCAGGCGCTCGACCAGGCCTCCGGTGTCACCAGCGTGGAGTTCTGGCACTCGATGACCGGCAAGAACGCCGACGTGCTGAACGGGCTGGTCGGCCAGTTCAACGCCGCCCACCAGGGCAAGATCGAGGTCAAGGCGCAGTTCCAGGGCAAGTACGACGAGCTGGTCACCAAGTACAAGGCCGCCGTGCAGCAGAAGGGCACCCCCGCCCTGGCGCAGGTCTACGACATCGGCACCCGGTTCATGATCGACTCCAAGCAGACCGTCCCGGCCCAGGCCTTCGCCGACAAGGACGGCTACTCGCTGGACGACCTCGACGCCAACATCCGCAACTACTACTCGGTCGGCGGCAAGCTCCAGTCGATGCCGTTCAACTCCTCGATGCCGCTGCTCTACCTGAACAGCGACGCCTTCAAGGAGGCCGGCCTCGACCCGGCGCAGGCGCCCAAGGACCTCAACGAGCTGGGCGAGCTGGCCAAGAAGCTGACGAAGAAGGACGCCGACGGCAAGACCGTCCGGTACGGCTTCGGCGCCGCCATCTACGGCTGGTTCGTGGAGCAGCTGCTCGCCGAGTCCGGCGCCATGTACTGCGACAACGACAACGGCCGCGGCAACAAGGCGGGCAAGGTCGTCTTCGACTCCGCCCAGGGCGCCCGGATCGTCCAGTGGTGGGCCGACCTGGTCAAGGGCGGCTACGCGGCCAACACCGGCCGCACCACCGACGACGCCCAGGCCGCGTTCAAGGCCGGCACGGTCGCGATGCACCTGGAGTCCACCGGCGTGCTGCGCGGCTACACCGAGGCCGCGAAGTTCGGCGTCGGCACGGCGGCCTTCCCCAAGGTCGACGCCGCCGACCAGGGCGGCCCGGTGATCGGCGGCGCCTCGCTGTGGATCAGCGGCCCCGGCCACTCGGACGCCGAGAAGCGCGCCGCCTGGGAGTTCGAGAAGTTCGTCTCCGCCCCCGAGCAGCAGGCCGTCTGGCACACCGGCACCGGCTACTTCCCGGTCAACACCAAGTCCCTGGACGACCCCAAGGACAAGGAGTGGGTGGCCAAGTACCCGCAGTTCCAGACCGCGATCGACCAGCTGAAGGCCACCAAGCCGACCCCGGCCACGGCCGGCTGCCTGCTCGGCGTGATGCCGCAGGCCCGCAAGGGCGTGGAGACCGCGATCGAGCAGGCCATCGCGGGCACCAAGCCGGCCCAGCAGGCCCTGGCCGACGCCGCGAAGGAGCTCCAGCCGGCGATCGAGAGCTACAACAGCTCGGTCGGCTGAACCGCCCCGGCCGAACGACGGAGAGGCCGCGGACGAACCGCCGCGGTCGAACGCCGGAGCCGCCGCGGCTGACCTTCGGAACCGCTGCGGCCGAACGCCGGCACGACGACGGCCCGCCCCGCGCACCGCGCGCAGGGCGGGCCGCCGCCGTCGGGGCCGCCGCTACGCCGTGTCCGCCTCGGAGAAGAGGAAGATCCCGGCCAGGATCAGCGCGGCCCCGCCGTACTGCCAGGCGTCGATGCGCTCGCCCAGCAGCAGCACCGCGAAGGCGAGCCCGAACACCGGGATGATGTTCAGCAGCACGCCCGCCGTGGTGACCGGGGTCCGGGTCACGGCGCGGTTGTACATCAGGAACGCGCCCGCCAGCCCGCCGCCGCAGACCCCGGCCGCGACCAGCCAGTGCAGCGGGCGGGCCCCGCCGGTGGTCAGGTCGCCGCCCAGCAGCCACTGACCGGCGATCAGCGGCACGGTGAACAGCAGCCCGAAGCCGAACTGGTAGGCCGTGGCGACCAGCGGATCGGTGTCCCGGACGATCCGTCCGGTGAGGATGGTGGCCGCCGCGGCCGCCACCGTGCCGAGCAGGACGAGGAGGTCCCCCGTACCGAGCCCGAACACGGCGTGGCTGCCGCCCAGCGCCGCGATGCCCACCGCACCCAGCACCACGCCGCCGACGGCGCGCGGCGTGGGTGCCCGGCGGCCGGCCAGCGCGGCCAGCGCGACCACGAAGCAGGCCTCCGAGCCGCGCAGGACGGAGGCCTGGGTCGCGTCGATGTGCGCCATCCCCAGCCCGATCGCCCCGTACCCGACCATCGGCTCGAACAGCCCGAGGAGGGCGAGCCGCCGCAGCTGGTCGCGCGGCGGGCGCCGGTGGCCCCGGCGGAGCAGGAGGGCCCAGGGCAGGGCGGCGGCGGTGACCAGCGAGACGGCGAGCACCGTCACGACCGGGAGCCCGCGCAGGGCGTACTTCTCCGCGGTGGTCCACAGGCCCCAGATCGCCGAGGCCCCGATCAGGGTCAGCGTTCCGCCCGGGTGGCGGACGGCGTTGCCGATCACGCCGGTCGCGGAGCTCCGGGAGCGGGTCGGGACGGCGGAGTCCGGTCGGCACGGGGTGGGTTCGGTGACCATGGGCCGGTGGGTTCCCTTCGGCGTCGGGCGGTCGGTCCTCGGTGCTCGGTCGTTTCAGTGCTCGGCGCTCGTCGGACCGGTCGGCTCCCCGGGCACTGCCGCAGGGTCAGTCCGTGCTGCTCCGGGGCGGGTAGGTGTGGGTGATGCCCCACGGGTCGGTCACGGTCCCGTCGCCGTTCAGGTAGCCCGGGCCGATCGGCACCTTGCCGTGGCCGCCGGGGATGTCGAGCACGTACGTCGGCTGGCACATGCCCGAGACCCGGCCGCGCAGCCGGCGGACGAGCGCCTGCCCCTCCGCGATGGTGGTGCGGAAGTGGCTGGTGCCGACGGCGAGGTCGCCGTGGTGCAGGTAGTACGGCTTGACCCGGTTCACGATCAGGGTGCGGAACAGGTCCTCCAGCGCCTCGGGGGTGTCGTTGACCCCCTTGAGCAGCACCGTCTGGCTGACCAGCGGGATGCCGGAGCCGGCCAGCAGCCGCAGTGCGCGACGGGCGCCGGGGCCGATCTCCTGGCTGTGGTTGGTGTGCACGACGACCCAGACCGGGGTGTCCAGGGTGAGCGCCCCGACCAGTTCCTCGGTCACCCGGTCCGGATCCACCACCGGCACCCGGGTGTGGAAGCGGATCACCTTGACGTGCTCGATGGCGTCGAGCGCCGCCAGGATCGGCCGCAGCCGGCTCGGGGACATGATCAGCGGGTCGCCCCCGGTGAAGATCACCTCCCAGATCTCCGGGTGACTGCGGATGTAGTCGAGGGCGGCGGCGAGCTGGCCCTCCTTCAGCATGGAGTCGCCCGGGCCGACCACCTCCCGGCGGAAGCAGAAGCGGCAGTACACGGGGCACACCAGCACCGGCTTGAGCAGCACCCGGTCCGGGTAGCGGTGGGTGATGCCCTTGACGGGGGTGAAGGGGTCGTCGCCGATCGGGTCCTCCCGCTCCTCCGGCAGGGAGATCAATTCCTGGCCGGTGGGCACGAACTGACGGGCGATCGGGTCGTCGGGCCCGACGATCCGGTCGCGCATGGCGGGGGTGATGCTCAGGGCGTACTTCTTGGCGACGTCGGTGATCGTCGCGAATTCTTCCTCGGGGACGAGTTGCTGTGCGAGCAGTTCCTTGGGCGTGCGAATCGGGCGCGGGGCGACCATGTCTTCAGCTCCTGGGGAAACCGATGAAGATCGTTCGGCGGACGGTGCCGCGTCGCGTTTCGACGGACACCGAAATTCCCGCGAGCGACATCATCACGGGATTTGAGGAGGGCTTCGGAAATCGATTCGGCGGTGAAAACCAAGAAGGCCGACGAACGACGACGCTAGTCCGGTGGCATAAACGCGTCAAGTTTTGATTGTGACAATATCCGGGAGGCCGCGTCACCGGATGTTAACGGTCCGCGTACGGGCGCCGCGGAGCGGTGCGCTAGGCGGAGAGCGCCTCGCCGCTCTCCGGGGGCGCGCACGCGGCGGCCAGTTCGTCCATGGACAGGTCGAGCGCGAAGGCCAGTGCCGCGATGGTGAAGAAGGACGGTGTCGGCGCCCGGCCGGTCTCGATCTTCCGCAGCGTCTCGGCCGAGACGCCGGCCGCCGCGGCCACCTCGACCATGCTGCGCTCGCCGCGCGCCTCGCGCAGCAGCGCCCCGAAGCGCTCGCCGCGCTCGCGCTCCCACGGGGTCAGCGGAGTCCTCACCATGCCGACGAGTCTACGGCCCCCTCGCCGCCCGGCGTCCATGCCCCGCGACCGTGATACAAATACCGGTATAAGAATTGGATCCAGGGGAGAGAAGCACCATGGTCGAACTCAAGTCGGACGCCGGGCTGGCCGCGATGCGCGAGGCCGGACGGGTGGTCGCGCAGGCGCTGGCAGCCGTCCGGGAGCAGGCGGCGCCCGGCGTGAGCCTGCTGGAGATGGACGAGGTGGCGCGGGGCGTGCTCAAGGCCGCCGGGGCCGCCTCGCCGTTCCTCGGCTACCGCCCGTCCTTCGCGCCCGTTCCGTTCCCGGCCGTCATCTGCGCCTCGGTGAACGACGCCGTGGTGCACGGCATCCCGAACGGCTACCGGCTGCGCGACGGCGACCTGGTGAGCATCGACTGCGGCGCCCTCCTGGACGGCTGGGCCGGGGACTCGGCGGTCAGCTTCACCGTCGGCACCGCCCGCCCCGAGGACACCGCCCTGATCGAGACCACCCGGCGCGCCCTGGAAGCGGGCATCGCCGCCGCCGTGGTCGGCAACCGGACCGGGGACATCGCCCACGCCATCGGCACCGTCGCCCGCGCCGGCCGCTACGGCCTGCTGGACGGCTACGGCGGGCACGGCATCGGCCGCCGGATGCACGAGGACCCGCACGTGGCCAACGAGGGCCGCCCGGGGCGGGGTTACCCGCTGCGCCCCGGACTGGTGCTGGCGATCGAGCCGATGCTGCTGGCCGGCGGGCGCGACGACCACCGCACCGATCCGGACGGCTGGACCCTGCGCACCGTCGACGGCAGCCGCGCCGCCCACGTCGAGCACACCGTCGCCATCACCGAGGACGGTCCGCGCATTCTCACCCTGCTCTGATCCGACAAGATCCACATGGCACGCCCTAAGCTCGGGGTCCATGACCAAAGGCGTGATGTTCGATTTCTCCGGCACCCTCTTCGGCGTCGTCTCCACCGTCGAGTGGCTGGCGGCCCACACCGCCGCCACCGGCCTCGTCCTGCCGGCCCGGGAGGAGGCCGAACTGGTGGCCCGGCTGGAGGAGTTCGGTGCCCTGCCCGGCGGGGTGCCGCCGCGGCGGATCCGGCCGGAGGTCCAGCCGGCGTGGGACACCCGGGACTTGACCCCCGAGCTGCACCGGGCCGCGTACACAGCGCTGACCCGCGACGCCGAGCCGCCCGCCGCCCTCGACGTGGACGCCCTCTACGAGTCCCACTGGGCGCCCGCGAACTGGCGGCCGTACCCGGACACCGCCGCCGTGCTGCGCGAGCTGCGCCGCCGGGGCGTGCCGGTCGCGGTGGTGAGCAACATCGGCTGGGACCTGCGGCCGGTCTTCCGCGCGTACGGTCTGGCGGAGCTGGTCGACGTCTACGTGCTGTCGTACGAGGTCGGCGCGCAGAAGCCCGATCCGGTGATCTTCGAGACCGCCTGCGAGCGGCTCGGGCTCGCCCCGGCCGACGTCCTGATGGTCGGCGACGACCGCACCTGCGACGGCGGTGCGACCGCGCTCGGCTGCGGCTTCCACCCCGTCGAGCACCTGCCCGTCGACCGGCGCCCGGACGCCCTCACGCCGGTGCTGGACGTCCTGACCGGGTGATCCCCGTGGCCGGACCCGACGGGGTGACGGCGTGACGGCATGACCGGGGTGACGCAGGACACGAGGTGGCGCGCCCGCGGCCCGGAGTAGCGTGCGGGCATGAGTGATCAGGACTTCACCACACGCATCACCGTCCGCGGGTACGAGACCGACTCCCAGGGTCACCTCAACCAGGCGGTCTACCTCCAGTACGCCGAGCACGCCCGCTGGGAGTACCTCCGGGCGGCCGGGATCCGCCAGGCGGACCTGGTCGCCGAGGGGGTCGGCCCGGTCGTCCTGGAGACCACGGTCAAGTACCTGCGGGAGCTGCGCGCGGGAGACTCGGTGGAGGTGGGCTGCTCGTTCACCTGGCGGGAGGGCAAGACCTTCCAGCTGGTGCAGCGGCTGGTCCGCGAGGACGGCGTGCTGGCCGCCGAGATCACCGGCGTCGGCGGCATCCTCGACCTGACGGAGCGCAGGCTGGTCGCCGACCCGCGCGAGCCGCTGCGCGCCCTGGCCGCCGACCCGGGCCTGCTCGGCCTCTGAGCGAACAGGCCCGGCGAACCCGGCCCGGCGAAACCGGCCCCGCCCACCGCCCCCACCCTCCACGGCTGGAGACCGCGACCGACGGCGGTCTCCACCCCGTCCCCGGGGGATTTCCCCACCCCCGACCGGCCCGCTGCCCGGATGGGACCAAGTCCCGTACCGCAGCAGACTCTTGGGCATGACGAAGCCCACCCGCACCATCACCGCCGCGGTCACCGCGGCCGCCGCCCTCGCCGTGACCGCGCTGAGCGCCCTGCCCGCCGGCGCGACCGGCACCGCGCCGCCCGGAAGGGACGGCCTGGCCTGGGCCGCCTGTCCGGACGCCCCGGCCGACAGCCCCCAGCGCTGCGCCGAGGTCGCCGTCCCGCTGGACTACGCCGACCCGAACGGCCCCCGCATCACCCTCGCCGTCTCCCGGATCACCGCCGCCGATCCAGGCCTGCGCCGCGGCGTGCTGCTGGCCGTCCCCGGCGGACCGGGCGGCTCCAGCCTCGACCTCGTCCACGGCATGGCGGGGCACCTGCCGCAGTCCGTCCGGGACCGCTACGACGTGGTCGGCTTCGACCCGCGCGGCGTCGGCCGTTCCACCCCGGTCAGCTGCGGACTGGACACCGCCGACCTGTCGATGGTCAAGGTGCGTCCCTGGCCGGCCGCCGACGGCTCGATCGACGGGAACCTGGCCACCGCCCGCCGCGTCGCCGAGACCTGCGCGCGCAACGGCGGCCCGGTGCTGCGCAGCATCTCCACCGCCAACGAGGCCCGCGACATCGACAGTGTCCGCCGCGCCCTCGGCGAGCGCCGCCTCTCCCTGTGGGGCGTCTCGTACGGCACCTACGCGGGCGCGGTCTATGCCACCATGTTCCCCGAGCGCACCGACCGGATCGTGCTGGACAGCAACGACGACCCGGACCCGACCCGGGTCGGGCGCGGCTGGCTGGACAACTACGGCCGGGGCGTGGAGGACCGCTTCCCCGACTTCGCCGCCTGGGCGTCGGCCCCGGACAACCCGGACCGGGTCGCGGACACCCCCGAGGAGGTCCGCCCGCTCTTCCTCGACCTCGCCGCCCGCCTCGACCGGGCCCCGCTGCCCTGGGAGGGCGCCAACCCGGCGGAGCTGAACGGCAACGTGCTGCGCGAGACCCTGCTGGAGAGCATGTACGCGGACGCGAAGTTCCCGGTCCTCGCCCGGCTGATGCTGGCCGGTCTCGGCCGTGCTCCGCTGCCCGCCGCGCCCAAGCCGGGCGAGCGGGAGCTGCGGGCGGTGCAGAACACCCTCGCCGTCTCGGTCGGCACCCTCTGCAACGACGTCAAGTGGCCCACCGACCCGGCGAGCTACGCCAAGGCCGTCACCGCGGACCGCGCCGCCCGTCCGCTCACCGCCGGCCTGCCGGTGAACGTGATGCCCTGTGCCTTCTGGCCGTTCGCGCCCGCCGAGCCGCCGGTGCGGGTGACCGACCGCGGCCCGGCCAACGTGCTGCTCACGCAGAACCTGCGCGACCCCGCGACGCCGTACGCCGGTGCGCTCAAGCTGCGGGCGGCCTTCGGGGACCGGGCGCGGATGGTCGCGGTGGACTCGGGCGGCCACGACGTGTACCGGGCCAACGGGAACGCCTGCGGCGACCAGGTGGTGACGGACTACCTGGTCACCGGCCGCCGTCCGGCCCGGGACGTCTTCTGCCCGGCGGGCTGAGCGGGGGCGGGAGGTGGCGCGCGGGGGCAACGGGCCGTGGACGAACGGCCCTTGTTCCTGCGTGCACGGCCGTTCGGACCTCGGGAATGAGTCGAATCCGTCGCGATTTTGTGACAATCCTTCACCGGCACCCGCCCCCCACGGCCTGTTGACGGCCGTAATGTTCGATCTATGTCACCGAAGAGCCGCATACCCGCCGCCTCGGACCCGGGCGACACCTGGGTGCCGCGCCCGAGGCGCCGCGAGACCCCGCTCGGCATCCTGGGCCACGCGGCCACGTTCCTCGGCGCCAGCGTGCTGGGCGGCATCCTGCTGGCGGGCCTGATCCTCCCGGCGGCCGGGGCGGTCGGACTCGGGGCGAAGAACGGCGCCGAGGGCTTCGAGAGCATCCCCGACGACTTCAAGACCCCGCCGCTGAGCCAGGCGACCCAGATCTTCGACGCCAACGGCGGCCTGATCGCCAAGGTGTACGAGCGCGACCGGACCGTCATACCCGCCGACCAGATGTCCCCGCTGATCCGTACGGCGCAGGTCGACATCGAGGACGCCCGGTTCTACGAGCACGGCGCCGTCGACCTCAAGGGCATCCTGCGCGCGATCACCAAGAACGCGGAGAGCGGAGCCGCCGTCCAGGGCGCCTCCACCCTGACCCAGCAGTACGTGAAGAACGTCAACGTCGAGAAGGCCGGGGACGACCCGGACGCGGTGCGCGAGGCGCAGCGCAAGACGCTCGGCCGCAAGATCCAGGAACTCCGGTACGCCATCAAGCTGGAGGAGGACCTGACCAAGGAGCAGATCCTCACCAACTACCTCAACATCACCTTCTACGGCCACCAGGCGTACGGCATCCAGGCCGCCTCCCAGCGCTACTTCGGCAAGGACGCCAAGGACCTCGTCCTGCCCGAGGCGGCGATGCTCGCCGGGCTGGTGCAGAACCCGTCCCAGTACGACCCGAAGCTGCACCCGGTGGCCGCCCAGAAGCGCCGCGACACCGTCATCGACAAGATGGTGGAGAACAAGCACATCACCGCGGAGCAGGCCAGGGAGGCGAAGGCCGCCCCGCTCGGCCTCAACTACAAGGACCCGCGCAACGGTTGCATCACCGCCCAGGCCGGGATGGGCTTCTTCTGCGACTACGTGCGCCACGTGGTCAAGCAGGACCCGGCGTTCGGCAAGAGCGCGGCGGAGCGCAAGAAGCTGTGGGACACCGGCGGCCTGAACATCTACACCACGATGGACCCGGACAAGCAGGCCGCCGCCCAGAACGCCGTCTCCACCAAGGTGTACGTCACCGACCCGGTCTCGGCCGCGATGACGATGGTCGAGCCCGGCAGCGGCAAGATCCTGGCGATGGCGCAGACCCGCCCGTACGGCCTGGCCAAGGAGAAGAACGAGACCGTCGTCAACTACAACGTGGACGCGGCGATGGGCGGCGGCATCGGCTTCCAGCCCGGCTCCAACTTCAAGCCGATCGTGGCCGCCGCCGCCCTGGAGGCCGGGCTGTCGTCCACCCAGCGGTACGACTCGCCCAACCGGATGGACTGGCCGACGATGCGGACCTGCGACGGCACCTGGAAGAACCTCGGCAAGGGGAAGAAGGAGGGGACCATCCCCAACGAGAGCACCTCCGAGGTCGGCCCGTACGAGCTCAAGCAGGCCATGGCGCTCTCCGTGAACACCTACTTCGTGCAGATGGAGCAGGAGATCGGCCTCTGCGCCGTCAAGCAGATGGCCAACAAGCTGGGCATGGAGGGCAAGGCCGACGGCTCGGCGCTGCAGGAGGTGCCGGCGCTCGGCCTCGGCACCCAGGAGGTCAGCCCGCTGACCATGGCCAACGTGTACGCGACCTTCGCCGCCCGGGGCACCTACTGCGCGCCGATGGCGATCAACCGGATCACCACGGTGGGCGGCGCCGACGTCCCGGTGCCCCAGGCCCGGTGCACCCCGGCGATGTCCGAGGACACCGCCGACGTGATCAACAGCGTGCTGCTCGGGGTGACCGAGAAGGGCGGCACCGCGCGGGACCTCGGCCTGGACGACCGCCGCCAGATCGCCGGCAAGACCGGGACGACGGACGAGAAGAAGTCGGCCTGGTTCACCGGCTACACGGGCAACCTGGCGGGCTCGGTCTGGCTGGGCAGCCCCGGTACCAAGGTGCCGATGCGCAACATCAGGATCGGGGGCAAGTACCAGGCCGAGGTCTTCGGCGCCACCGGCCCCGGCCCGATCTGGCAGCAGGCGATGAGCGACGCGGTGCGGAACATGCCGGAGAAGGACTTCACCACCGTCTACATCCCGGACCCGGTGCGGCGGGACACCAACTGCCCCACCCCCGGCGGCACGCCGGGCACGGCCACCTGCACCGTCGCCCCCGCCACCGGCGGCCCGGGGAACACCGGCAGGCCGCGCGGGGGCACCCCGACCCCCGGCCGCACCGGGCCCTTCGCCCCGCCCGGCACCGCGGACCCCGAGGACCGGTGAGCCGCCCGGCCCCGCACGAGTACCCGTACTCGTGCGGGGCCGCGGCGCGCGGGCGGACGGGGGTTCCGCCGTGCGTCCGGGCGGCGGCAGGCCGTCAGGCCGTCGGGGCGGTGGCGCCGGGCTCGGTGGCGCCGGGTTCGGTGGGCCGGAGCGGCGAACCGTCCAGGAGCGCCCGGGCCGGGCGCACCGCGCCGACCGGTTCGCCGTGTCCGAGGACGGGGACGACGGCCAGTTCGGCGAGGGTGTCGTCGGTGTCCACCGGGACGCCGAGCCGTCGCAGCGCGGCGGCCAGCACCACGGGACGGGCCCGGGTGGAGCCGTCCGCGATCTTGAGCGCGACGGCGGAGCCGTCGGGGAGCGCCAGGGCGTAGACCCCTTCCGCGCCGTCCTTGGCGACCGAGCCGGGAAGCGCGCGCATCAGGCGGGTCACGTCCCGACCGGTCCCGCCGACGTATTCGGCGTGCTGGTTCATCGCCCGGGCGACCCGCCGCTCCGGGGACCCGGCGGGGCCCGTCGCCAGCGCGGCGAAGGCCCGGGCCAGGCCGTGGTAGCCGATGGCGAACAGGGGGGCTCCGCAGCCGTCCACGCCGGTCGCGGCGACCTTCTCGCCGGCCAGGTCCTCGACGGTGTCGAGCAGGGCCCGCTGCAGGGGATGGCCGGGGTCGAGGTAGGTGGCCGTGTCCCAGCCGTTGGCGACGCAGGTGGCGAGCATCGCGGCGTGCTTGCCCGAGCAGTTCATCGTCAGCGGAGTGGGGCCGCCGCCGGCCGCCAGGTGGTCCCGCAGTGCGGCTTCCCCGATGGGCAGCGCGGCCGTGCACCGCAGAGCGCCGGTGTCGAGGCCGGCGCCCCCGAGGATCTCGCGGACGCCGTCGAGGTGGAAGGGCTCGCCGGAGTGGCTGGCGCAGGCCAGGGCCAGCAGTTCGCCGTCCAGGTCGAGTCCGGCACGCAGCATGCCGAGGGCCTGGAGCGGCTTGTTGGACGACCGGGGGTACATCGGGCGGTCGGTCTCGCCGACGCTCAGCACCGTCCGCCCGTCAGGACCGAGCGCGAGGACCGTCCCGTGGTGCACCGACTCCAGGAAGTCACCTCGCCACACCTCCGCCACCATCGCGTGCACAGCGCATTCCCCTCTCCTCGGCCCCACGGCCGAAAGGACGACTCGAAGTGTCAACAGTTATCACTTTAACGTGGTCCGCGCCGATGCCCCCGCCGGGTGCTGACATACTCGGACGCGGCCCTGTGCCACCGTCGGCCGCCGACGCCACGGCGCTCCGGCCCATCACCCCGGGCACACCCCCCGACCTGGCCGGACGACAGCGGCGGCCAGTCCCGAACGGACGGACACCACCCATGCCAGAGACCCTCCGGCGCGGCCTGGCGGGCCAGCTCGTGGGCACGCTCCGCGAGCGCGTCCTCACCGGCGAGATCCCGTCCGGAACGCGGATCAACGAGGTGGAGGTCGCCCGCGAGCTGGGCATCAGCAGGGGACCGCTGCGCGAGGCCATCCGGCAGCTCGTCAGCGAGGGCCTGCTCGTGCACGTGCCCAACAAGGGCGCCGTCGTCTTCGAGGCCGGCCCGCGGGAGGTCGAGGCGCTGTTCGAGCTGCGGTCCGCGCTGGAGACCGCCGCCGCGCGCCTGGCCGCCGAGCGGCGCGACCGCAAGGACGTCACGGCCCTGCGCCGGGCGTGCGAACAGTCGAGGAAGCTGATGACCGGGGGCCGCCGGTTCGTCCACCGCAGCAGTCTCGACTTCCACCAGGCGCTGCTCGACGCGGCCCGCAGCCCCCGGATCGCCGAACAGGTGGAGCGCGTGCACCAGCAGATCGCGGTGCTCCGCAGCCGGCACAACGTGCCGGCCTCGCACACCGAGGCCTCGATAACCGACCACGAGCACCTCGCGGAGGCCGTCGCCGAGGGCCGGGCCGACCGCGCCGCCGAGGTGATGGCCCGCCACCTCGACCGGGTCCGGGAGCAGATGATCGCGCACATGACGGAGCAGTGACGCCCAGCTGACCAGCTGCCCGCGGGCGACGGGCGACGGGCGACGGGCGACGGCCTCGGGCCGGTCGGGCTACCGCGCCGCGACCGGCTCCCCGCTGTCCTGGTCGAGGTTGAACACCCGCCGGTAGGAGTCGGTCACCACGGTGATCTGCTCCCGCCCGGTCCAGCTCGCCTCCACCAGCCGGGCGTCGCCCTGGTCCCTGCCGACGTCCGCCAGTGACCAGCGCCGGGCCGACCAGCCCTCACCGCTCTCCAGCAGCACCTGCCAGTGCTCGCCCGACTCCGGCCCGGTGGCGTACGAGCGGTGCACCACCACCAGGGCGCGCTCGGCCCCGGCCGGGGCGTCCTCCCGGCTGCGGGTCTCGGCCGCCGACACCTTGTGCGCGGCCACCACGCCGAGCAGGAACACCACCCCGGCGGTCACCGTGACGGCCCGGGTGGCCGTCCGCACCGCGGCCCGCAGATCGCCGAGCCAGGCGGCCGCGATCAGCGCCGCCAGCGCACCGCCGAGCAGCAGCTCCGGCCGGTTGAACAGGTCGGCCACCAGCATCCGCCCGCCCGACCGGCTCTCCCACTGCCCCTCGGTGTAGAGCAGCACGGCGGCCAGCCCGCCGGCCGCCAGCAACCGGACCAGGACGCGCCTGGACCGGGACGTGCGTCGGTTCGTCGTCCTCCGGTTCATCGACCCTCCGCCCCCGTTCCCCGTTCCCCCCGTGGTCGCGGTCACAGCTCGGCGAGCAGCTTCCGGCCCTCCGGCCAGTCGCCCAGTCCGGAGTCGGAGTTGAGGTGCCCGTACGCGCCCGGCTCGACGTACCGGGCGCCCCAGGCGGCGGCGAACGCGCGGGCCCGCTCGGGGGAGACCCACGGGTCGTCGGTCGAGGAGACCACCACGGCCGGGAACGGCAAGGGCTCCAGCGCCACCGGGCGGAAGCCCACCAGCTCCGGGACCTCGGCGGTGTCGACGTCCGCCGGGGCCACCAGCAGCGCGCCCCGGACGGCGGCGGTCCGCCCGGCGGCGGCGGTGGCCGCCCAGTGGGCCGCCGTGACGCAGCCCAGGCTGTGGGCGACCAGTACCACCGGGCCCCGGGCGGCGGCCGCGGCCACCGCCGCGTCCACCCGGGCCACCCAGTCCGTCCGGTCCGGGTGGTCCCAGTCCGCCTGTTCGACCCGGCGGAAGGAGTCCGGCTCGGCCGCCTCCCAGCGGGTCTGCCAGTGCTCGGGGCCGGAGTTCTGGTAGCCGGGGAGGACGAGGTAGGTGGTGCGGTCGGGCATGGGCTTCTCCGGGAGGGGGACGGTCGCGGGCAGCAGGAGTCTAGGACCCGGGCCGCCGGCCTCCGCAGCCGGGCGTCCCACCGGCGCGCACTCCCCGCAACCGGCGCGCGCACGTCCGTATGCGCCGTTGCGCGCCCGGTGCGCCCCGTTGCCAACGGTGACCCCGGTACGGGAGGTTGGACCGGGCCCGGGCCGGCTGCCACCGCCCGGCGCCCGTACCCGACCTGAGGCTCGACCACGTGGAGGGATGTCGGCGATGACATCGAAGATCCTGCTCGTCACCGGGGACGCCGCCGAGTCACTGGAGGTGTTCTACCCGTACCAGCGGCTGCGCGAGGAGGGCTACCAGGTCGACATCGCGGCCCCGACGAAGAAGCGCCTCCAGTTCGTGGTGCACGACTTCGTCGAGGGGTTCGACACCTACACCGAGAAGCCCGGCTACACCTGGCCCGCCGACGTGGCCCTCGCCGACGTCGACCCGGCCGACTACGTGGCCCTGGTCATCCCCGGCGGCCGCGCCCCCGAGTACCTGCGCAACGACCCGGACGTGCAGCGGATCGCGCAGCACTTCTTCGCCGAGGACAAGCCCGTCGCCCAGATCTGCCACGGCCCGCTGATCACCGCAGCCGCCGGCGTGCTGAACGGCCGCCGCACCTCGGCCTACCCGGCGCTCGCCCCGGACATCAAGGCGGCGGGCGCCGAGTTCGTGGACGGCGAGGCCGTGGTGGACGGCACGGTCGTCTCGGCCCGCGCCTGGCCCGACCACCCGGGCTGGCTGCGCGCCTTCGTCGAGGTCCTGCGCACCAAGGCGCCGCTCGCCTGACGCGCGCCCCGGAGCCGTTCCCGCCGGCGTTCCCGGAGTCGCACCCCGAGCCGTACCCCGAGCCGTCTCGGGGTACGGCTCCGGGGCCGTTCCGGGTTCGCTCCGGGTCGGACCCCGCCCCCAGGCCGAGGACCGGTGGCGGAAGCCGTGACAGGGTGTCAGAAGTAGGGGCCCGCGCTCCGGTTGACGACTCTGCCACGACCCAGACCAGGGAGGCCGGCATGACCGCCGCCCCGACCGTTCCGTCCACCGCCCGGACCGCGCCGACCACCGGGCGCCGCCGGCCGATCCTCCGCACCGCCGTCGCGGCCGCCGTCGGCGCGGGCCTGCTGGTCGCGCTCGCCCCCGCCGCCGTCGCCCGGCCCGCCGCCGGTCCGGCCGCTGCCGGGTGCGGAGGCCCGCACGGCTCCGCCGCCGTCCGCGCCGGCGCCGTCGCGACCCCCGAGGGCCGCGCCGACTGGGAGGCCGCCGACGCCGCCCTCGCCGGGATGACCGACCCCGGCTACGCGACCTCCGCCCTCGCCGCCGTCCGCCAGGACGGCCGGGTGGTCTGGCGCAACGCCACCGGCGTCGCCGAACTCGCCACCGGTGCGCCCGCCGACCCCCGGGGCTCCTTCCGGATCGGCAGCGCCACCAAGCCCTTCGTCGCCACCACGCTGCTCCAACTGGTCGGCGAGCACCGGCTGGACCTCGACGACCGCCTGGAGTGCCTGCTGCCGGGCGTCGTCCCCAACAGCACCGCGATCACCGTCCGGCAACTGCTCAACCACACCAGCGGCGTCGCCGACTACACCCAGGACCAGGCCTTCGACTTCCGGCGGCCGCAGTGGCTCGACGGCGGCCGCTTCCGGCACTACGGCCTCCAGGACCTGGTGGACATCGCCAACCGGTACCCGTCCGCCTTCCCGCCCGGCCAGGACTGGCAGTACTCCAACACCAACTACATCCTGATCGGGATGATCATCGAGAAGCTCACCGGCCACAGCTGGAACGAGGAGGTGACCCGCCGGATCATCCGCCCGCTCGGCCTCACCGGCACCCGGATGCCCGGCGACTCGCCCCTCCTCCCCGGCCGGTACGCCCACGGCTACTACAAGGCCGACACCGGCCCGGTGGACGTCACCCTGTTCAACCCCTCGATGGCCGGCCCCTCCGGCGCCGGCGTCTCCACCACGGCCGACCTGACCGCCTTCCTCGACGCCCTGCTCGGCGGCCGCCTGCTGCGCCCGGCCGAACTCGCCGCCATGCAGCAGACCACCGCCAACGGCGAGGGCCGCAGCTACGGCCTCGGCCTGCAGCGCCTGGACACCCCCTGCGGCTCCTTCTGGGGCCACGCCGGCGGCATCCCCGGCTACAGCACGATGATGCTCGGCTCGGCGGACGGCAGGCGCGAGTTCGCCGCGAACGCCACCGTCTACGACGCCCCGGACGACGCCGCCAACGCCGCCTGGAACAAGGTGATCGAGACCGCGCTGTGCGGAGCCCGGCCGGCGGCCGCCGGAACCGACCTCGCCCGCACGGCGCCCTGACCGACCCCCTACGCTGACCGGCGGGCGAACGGCCCACCGTCACCAGGAGGACGAGACATGGCAGAGCCGCTGATCGCCGCCGTCGGGGGCAGGGTGCCCGCCGTCGACCCGGGCGCCTTCGTGGCGCCGAACGCCGTCGTGGTCGGGGACGTGACCGTCGCCGCCGGCGCCGGTGTCTGGTACGGCGCGGTGCTGCGCGGCGACGCCGAGTCGATCAGCGTCGGCGCGGGCAGCAACATCCAGGACAACTGCACCCTGCACGCCGACCCCGGCTTCCCGCTGGTGGTCGGCGAGCGGATCTCGGTCGGCCACAACGCCGTGCTGCACGGCTGCACCGTCGAGGACGACGTGCTGGTGGGCATGAACGCCACCGTGCTCAACGGCGCCCGGATCGGCACCGGCTCGCTGGTCGCGGCCGGCGCGGTGGTGCCGCAGGGCATGGTCGTCCCGCCCGGCTCGCTGGTCGCCGGCGTCCCGGCCAGGGTCCGCCGGGAGCTGACCGAGGACGAGAAGGCGGGCATCAGGGCCAACGGCGCCGGCTACCAGCTGCTCGCCGAGGCCCACCGGGAGATATGAGGCCCACCGGGAGACACCGGGCCCGCGCTAGGCGGTGGTCATCGCGGCCGCCGCCGGTTCCGTCGCCACGGGGGCGGGCCGGCGGCGGTCGACCACCCAGGCGAGCACCGCGATCAGCGTCCCCGCGGCGGCCAGGACCGCGCCGACCAGCGTCGGCGCGGTCCAGCCGAGCCCGGCGTCCAGCGCCAGCCCGCCGAAGTACGCGCCCTGGGCGTTGGCCAGGTTGAAGGCGCCCTGGACCGTCGCCGAGGCGAGGGTCGGCGCGCTGCGCGCCTTCCGGAGCACCAGGGTCTGCACGGCCGGCACGATCGCGAAGCCGAACAGCCCGATCAGCACCACCGTGACGGCCGCCGACCAGCGGGCGTGCGCGGTCACCGCGAACAGCGCCAGGGTGGCGGAGAGCAGCACGAAGGCCGCACACACGGTGGGCCGCAGCGCCCGGTCGGCGGCGAACCCGCCCAGCACGTTGCCGATCGTCATGCCGACGCCGAACAGCGCGAGCACCAGGGTCACCGAGCCGGTGGCGTACCCGGAGACATTGGTGAGCAGCGGGGCGATGTAGCTGTAGCAGGCGAAGAAGCCGCCGCAGCCGAACACCACGGTGGCCAGCGCCAGCCAGAGCTGCCCGCTGCGGAAGGCCCGCAGCTCGTTCCGGAGCCCGGACTGGCCGGAGGAGGGCAGCGCGGGCACCAGCCGGGCGATGGCGAGCGTCCCGGCGGCCGCGATCAGCACGACCACCAGCATGGTCGCCCGCCAGCCCAGGTGCTGGCCGAGCAGGGTCGCGGCCGGGACGCCGACGATGTTGGCGACGGTCAGGCCGGAGAACATCACGGCCACCGCCCGGGCCCGGCGGTCCGGTGCGACCAGCTCCGCCGCCGCCACCGCGCCCGCCCCGAAGAAGGCGCCGTGCGGCAGTCCGGTGATCAGCCGGGCGGCGGCCAGGGTCCAGAAGTCCGGCGCCACCGCGCACAGCAGGTTGCCGGTCGCGAACAGTCCGGCCAGCGCCACCAGCACCGCCTTGCGGGGCCGCCCGGCGGCCAGCGCGGTCAGCAGCGGCGCACCGACCACCACCCCCAGGGCGTACGCCGAGATCAGCCAGCCCGCCTGCGGGATGGAGACGTGGAGGCTGTCGGCGACCTGGGGGAGCAGCCCCATGGCGGCGAACTCGGTGGTTCCGATGGCGAACGCGGTGACGGCCAGCGCGAGCAGCGCGAGAGGCAAGGGGGTGACTCCGGAGTGATGCCGACGGACCGGGGAAGCGCGCGGCGGGACGAAGGTGGCACGGTGGTGGGACGGCGGTGGCACGGCGGTGGGACGAATTCGTTCGTCCGGCATCCTAATCCGGCCGGATGACGGCGCTGTGAGGTGCGTGTGACGAAAGGGGGTCGCCGACACGGCTCCCGCGCGCGAGACTGGGAGCATGTGCCGCAACATCAAGACGCTGCGACCCCCCGTCACGCCCGACGCCGACGAGGAGGACTTCCACGCCGCCGCGCTCCAGTACGTCCGCAAGGTGTCCGGGTTCCGCGCCCCCGCGGCGCACAACCGGGAGGCCTTCGACCGGGCGGTGGAGGCGGTCGCGGAGGCCACCGCCCGGCTGCTCGCGGAGTTGGAGGTCCGCGGCCCGCACACGCGGGCCGCCGTGCCGGCCGAGGCCGCCGGGTAGGCAGGAGCAGGTGTGATGAAACCCGCCGAGCGCTACGCCCTCACCTTCCCCGGGACCCCGGGCACCCAGGCCCCGCAGGACGTCGTGGTGGTCACCCGCACCGACGCGAGCGGGCCGGGCGGCCACCCGGTGTACGAGGACGAGAGCGGCATCGTCCGCGCCGAGATCAGCGGCACCGGCGAGGTCCGGATGCTCGCCAGCGGCGGCCACCAGAGTCCCCACGTGCCGGTGCACGCCCACCCGCTGACCTGACCGGCGCCGCCCGGCCGCCGCCGGACCGCCGGACAGCCCGGAACCGGGAAGGGGTGAGGCTGCCCGTGGTCGGGAACAATCGCCGTATGACCACAGCGAGTTGGCAGGGCGTCGTCATCGCCGAGAGCGACGACACCGTCGTCGTCGAGGGCAACCACTACTTCCCGGCCGAGGCGGTGCGCACCGAGTACCTGCGCCCCTCGGACACCACCACGGTCTGCGGCTGGAAGGGCACCGCCGGCTACCACACCCTGGAGGTGGACGGGCGGACCAACCCGGACGCCGCCTGGTTCTACGCCGACCCCGAGCCCGGGGCCGAGCACGTGCGCGGCCGGATCGCCTTCTGGCACGGGGTGGAGGTCGCCGAGTAGGCGGCCCAGGGCCGTGCCGTGCCGTCGTCGCGAAAGGGGTACCGGGTTCCCATGGCAGTCTTCCGCAGGCCGGGCCGCTCCCGGCCGGCCCCCGAGCCCGATCTGAGCGAGCAGCTCGCCGAACTGGTCGAGGAGTCCGAGCAGCCCGTCGGCCCGGTCGCCGAGTACGCCGCGAAGCAGCGCGGCCGCGGCCGGGCCGTGGTGCTGCACACCGCCCGGCTGCTCGGCCACGGCGGGCGGGCCGCCGCCAGGGGAACGGCCAAGGGCGCCGCGTACGGCGGCCGGGCCCTGACCGAACAGCTGGTGCGGACCGCGCCCCGGATCCCGGTGCGCGACCTCGCCACCCTGCGGGCGCAGCACCCGGACGCGGCCTTCCCGGAGCAGCTGGCCGACCTGCTGGTCACCGGCGCCGTCCGGGCCTCCAGCGCGCTCGGCGCGGGCGTCGGTGCGGCGGCGATGCTGCCGGTGCCGCCCGCGATGCCGCTGGAGATCGCCGCCGAGACGCTCGCGGTGGCGGCCGTGGAGATCAAGCTGATCGCCGAGCTGCACGAGGTCTACGGCACTCCGGCGCAGGGCGGCGCCACCCAGCGGACCGGCGCCTACCTCGGCGCCTGGGCCAACCGCCGGGGGATCGACGCGAACCTGCTGGTGCGGCCCGCCGGCTTCGCCGCGCTGGCGATCAGCTCGGAGGTCCGCCAGCAGGTCCGCCGCCGGCTGACCCGCAGCTCGCTGCGCCACCTGCCGGCGGTGATACCGCTGCTGGTCGGCGCCGGCATCGGCGCGACCATGAACCGCCGCGACACCCGCCGGCTGGCCGGCGAGGTGCGGGCGGACCTGCGCGGGCGCCGCCCGGCGGACGGCGGCTACTGGGCCGAGGCCGCGCCGGTGCCGAAGGGCGGGGCGGCGCCGAAGGGCGGGGCGGTGGAGGCCGACGGGAAGGCTCCGTAGCGGCGAGGAGCAGGACGGCGCGCCCGGGACCGGTCCCGGGCGCGCCGTCGTCCTGCCGTTCCTCCTGGAGCTGCCGGGAGCCCCCGGAGTTCCTAGGGTTTGGGCGGGGCCGGGGCACCCGCGCCCCGGCCGGCCTTGACGCCGTTCACCATCGCCTGGTGGACCGCCCGCGCGGTGCTCTCGTCGTGTGCCGGCACCGGGCTGCCGGCGACCGTGTACCAGTCCAGCGCGCCGGTGTACTGGACGGTCAGCCTCGCCTCGCCGTCCACCCAGGTGGTGTGCACGGTGAGGTCGCCGGAGATTGGGCCGACCTCGGTGGTGGTCACCCCACCGGGGCCGCTGATGATCGATTGGGTGGTCCAGGTCGCCCACGACGTGCGCGGGTCCGCGGACGGCCGGGCCTGGCGGTTGCCTTGGTCGTGTTCGGTCATGCGCCTATCCTCCCCCGCGGGTGGCCCGCCGCCGGAGCAGCGACACCCGCGGTCGCGGCGACCGCCCGGTCCCACCGGGCGGTCGAGTCGGTACGGCGGACGATTCAGTCGGGTTGGCCGGGTTCGTCCAGCATGGGGGCGCCCTCCGCCCGGGAGGTGTCCTGGGCGTGCAGGTTCTGCATCGAGGGGATGCCCTCCTCGGGGTCAGCGGCGCGGACGTCCTCGTCGTCCTCGGTGCTCACCTTGGACCGGTCGCTCATGTCGGTCATCGCGGGCTCCGTCTCCTCGGCCGGTCCCGGCGCGCCGGGTCGCGGGCGCGGCAGGACCGGAGGTGTCTCTTCGCCCCTCCAGCCTGCCTCCGCCCCGGCGTCGGGGCCAGCCGGGTGACCCGGCGGGCCTCCGCGGACCTCGCCCGGACCTCGCCCGGACCTCGCCCGGACCTCGCCCGGTCGTCACCAGGTGACGGGCAGTGACCGCATGCCGTAGATGAACGATTCGGTGCGGAACACCAGCTCGCTGCGGGGGACGGTCAGCCGCAGCCCGGGCAGCCGCCGGAACAGCGTGGCCAGCGCGATCTGCAGCTCGGCGCGGGCGAGCGGCTGGCCGAGGCACTGGTGCACGCCGAAGCCGAAGGCCAGGTGCCGCCGGGCGTCCCGGCCCAGGTCCAGCTCGTCCACCGGCAGCCGGTCGGCGCCGCCGAACACCTCCTCGTCCCGGTTGGCGGTGGAGAGCATCGCGATCACGCCCTCCCCGGCGCGGACCGTGGTGCCGCCCAGTTCCACGTCCTCCAGGGCCACCCGGGCCACCCCGGTGTGGACGATGGTGAGGTGGCGCAGCAGTTCCTCCACCGCGCCGGGCAGGGCGGCCGGGTCGGCCAGCCTGGCGATCTGCTCGGGCCGGTCCAGCAGCAGGGCGGTGGAGAGCGAGATCATGTTCGCGGTCGTCTCGTGCCCGGCGATCAGCAGCAGGATGCCGGTGCTGGCGACCTCGCGCGGGGTGAGGTCGTCCCGGACGGCGAGCCGGCTGATGATGTCGTCCCGCGGCTCCGCCCGCTTGCGGGTCGCCAGCCCCTCCAGGTACTCCAGCATCTCGTCCCGGGCCGCCAGGCGCTGCTCGACCTTGCTGGCGTTGCTGAGCAGCGTCCGGCCGACGCGCTGGAAGAACTCGTGGTCCTCGTAGGGGACGCCGAGCAGCAGGCAGATCACCAGGGAGGGGACGGGCAGCGCGAAGTCGGCGACCAGGTCGGCCTCGGTGCGGCCATCGGTCATCGTGTCCAGCGCCTCGTCCACGATCCGCTGGATGTCCGGGCGCATCGCCTGGACCCGTTTGACCAGGAAGTCCCCGGTGACCATGCGGCGCAGCCGGGCGTGCTCGGGGTCGTCCAGGTTCAGGAAGCTCGGGGTGGCGGTGATCTGCTCCCGGTCGCCGGCGACCAGCAGCGGGAAGGAGGGGTGGCGTATGTCGGCGCTGAACCGGCGGTCGGAGAGGATGGTGCGGACCTCGGCGTAGCCGGTGGCCAGCCAGCAGGAATCGCCGCCGGGCAGATCGCCGCGGGTCAGCGGGGCGCTCGCGGCGGCCTCGGTGTACGCGGGCGGCGGGTTGAACGGGCAGCCGGCGGAGTGCCGGGCCGGAAGCGGGACGGCGGGGACGATGGGCGTGCTCGTCAAGGCGGGGTCTCCTTGCGTCGCGATGGTTCTCCGGTGGGGGTGGTGTGGTGACCGGACGTCCGTCGGGGGGCCGTCGCGGTGTCCGGAACGGCCCGGCCTCGGCCTACTCGGCCTGTGCGGGCCCGTCCTCGACCACGGTGATCGCGCCGCCCGGGCAGAGCTGGGCGGCCAGTCTGAGATCGTCGAACTGGTCCGGCCGGAACGAGGTCTGACGGAGTCTCACCAGGCTGTCGTGGTCGTCCTGGTCGAAGACCTCGGGAACGTTCGTGACGCACATCCCGGAGCTGCAGCAGCGGTCCCGGTCGACATTCACCCGCATGGTCGGGCACCTCTCGCCAGTGCGCCGCCGGCTGCCCGGCGGCCGCCTCTCGTTGTCATTGCCAACCTAACCGGCGCTGCTCCGTCCACGGAGGGCGCGGTGGCGGGATCACCGAGAATGGCCGATTCGGCTCCCGTCGGAGCCTCCGGGCGGTGAACCAGGTTTGAATTGACGCCGTGGTGACAAGTGCGCGCCCCGCAGCCACCGGCACCTGAGCCGGCCCGGATCCGGCCCGGCACGCGGCCCTTCGGCGACGGCTCACCGCCTCTCGACGACGGCCCACCGCCCTTCGCCAGCGGCTCACAGCCCCTCGGCGGCGGCGATCTCCCGTACGGTCGCGACGGTGTCGGCCTCGTCGGCGCTCTTGTCCGGCCGGTAGCGCACCACCCGGGCGAACCGCAGGGTGAGACCGGCCGGATATCGGGAGCTGCGCTGCACCCCGTCGAAGGCGATCTCGACGACCAGTTCCGGTCGGACCCGCACCGTCCAGGCGTCCCGCCCGGTCTCCCGGGCCAGCAGTTCGGCGGTCTGCCGGGCGAGCGTCTCGTCGGTCAGGCCCTTGAAGGTCTTGCCGAGCATCACCCACGGGCCCAGCCCCGGTTCGCCCGCCGCCCGGGCGCCCAGGTGCAGGTTGCTGAGGAAGCCGCGCCGCCGCCCGCTGCCCCACTCGGCGGCCAGCACCACCAGGTCCAGGGTGTGCCGGGGCTTGACCTTGATCCAGCCCGCGCCGCGCCGCCCGGCCGCGTACGGGGCCGCCGGATCCTTCACCAGCACGCCCTCGTGGCCGAGCGCCAGCGTCTCCCGGAAGAAGGCCAGCGCCCGGTCGCGGTCCCCGGTCTCGACGCGGGCCGGCCGCAGGCCGTCCGGCACCGCCTCGGCCAGCGCCGCCCAGCGCTCCCGGCCGGGACGGTCCACCAGGTCCTCGCCGTCCCGGTGCAGCAGGTCGAAGAAGTAGGCGTCGAGCGGGACTTCGGCACGCAGCCGGTCCGGCTCCCGCCGGGAGGCGGTGCGTGCGGCGGTCTCCTGGAAGGGGCGCGGCCGGCCGTCCGGGCCGAGCGCGATCGCCTCACCGTCCAGCACCGCCGAGCGCAGCGGCAGCGCCAGCGCGGCCTCGGCCACCTCGGGGACGCGGGCGGTGATGTCCTCCAGGCCGCGGGTGAACACCGCGACCTCCCCGCCCTCCCGGTGCACCTGCACCCGGACGCCGTCCAGCTTCCATTCCACCGCGGCCGGGCCGGTGCGCTCCAGCGCGGTGGCCACGTCCGGCGCCGAGGCGGCCAGCATCGGCCGCACCGCCCGTCCCACCTCCAGCCGGAACGCCGCGAGCGCCGGCTGCCCACCGGTCAGCGCGGCCTGCGCCACCGCGCGGGCCGAGCCCCGGAACATCAACGCCCGCCGCACCGCCGCCGCCGGCACCCCGGCCGCCCGCGCCACGGCGTCCCCCACCACCGCGTCCAGCGCCCCCTGCCGCAGGTCCCCGACCAGCACCGCCCGCAGGAACCCCTGCTCCACGGCGGTCGCCCGCGCGAACAGCCCGTGCAACAAGCGCCGCCGCTCCGCCTGGGCCCCCGCCCCGTGCACCCCCGCGATCAGCTCCAGCTCCCGCTCCACCTCCCGGACCCCGAGCGAGGCCTCCGCCGCCGGCTCCGGCAGCCCCCGCAGTGCCGCGGGCCCGATCCCGGTCCGCAGCCGCTGCGACTCCCCGGACAGCAGGGCGACCGCCGCCGCCCCCTCCACCGGCCCCAGGTCCCGCAGACAACCGGCCAACAACTCCGTCTTCGCCCGCCGTCCGGCCTCCGCCGCCACCTCCCGCGACACCGACGCCAGCCGCAGCAACCCCGCCACTGCACCACCTCCACCCCCCTCAGCATCCGCCCCGGCCGCCGGCCCCGCACCACGGTCGGCGCTCCCGGGGCGCGCCGGGCCGCGGCGGAGCGCGTCGTCCCGGGGCCCGGGCGGCCGCCCACCGGATCGCGTCGGCCCGGGACCGCACCACCTGCCACCGGCCGTCGGTCCTCTCGTAGGTGTCGGTGCGCCAGTACTGCTCCCTCGGTATGGCGATGCCGTCGAAGACGACCTCCGGGGTGGCCCGGTAGCGGACGACCGCGGCGTCGCCGTGGACGCGCACCTCGATGGGGCCGGGCTCCCACTCCGGGTGGTCGATGCCGTCGTCGGCGATCGCCGCGAGGCAGGCCGGCCCCGGGCAGGGCCGTCCCGACGGGCGTGCTCAGCTGGCGGTCGGGCGCGTGCGGCCGTCGACGCCACGCCCGAGGACGTCGTGCGGTTGCTGCTGCTCCTCGCCGACGCGCTGAAGGGGAGCGCGCCCGGCCCCCGGGTCCGGCGCGAACGCAGGGCCCTGTTCTTCCGTCTGATCCGGGCGGGGCCACGACCCCCGCCCTCCCGCCGCCCCTCCCGCGCGGCACCGAGCGCCCGTCGCCGCAAGGCGCCGCGATGGCGCAGGGGGCGGGTGCTCTTGGCCGGGCCGGTGATCAGCGACGGGGCGACGGGGCGTCATGCTGAGGGCCCGCACCGCCTTCCGAGTGATGGAGACCGAGATGAGCGACACCCCCACGACCCGCTGGAGCGTCGGCGCGCCCGAGGCCGGCGACTTCGAGGCCTGGCGCGAATTGTTCCGGGGGTACGGCGAGTTCTACCGGGTCCCGGTTCCGGAGGAGAAGGCCGAGCTGGTCTGGTCCTGGCTGATGGACCCGGGGCACGAGGTGGCGGGGCTCCTGGTGCGGGACGGCGACGGTAGGCCGGTCGGCCTCGCGCACTACCGGCCGTTCGCGCGACCTCTGCACGGGGCCGTCGGGTGCTTCCTGGACGATCTGTTCGTGGCACCGGAGGTCCGGGGCGGCGGCGCGGTGGACGCGCTGTTGGGCCGGCTGCGGGAAATCGCGGCGGAACGCGGCTGGAACACCGTCCGCTGGATCACCTCCGAGGACAATTACCGGGCCCGTGGAAAATACGACAAGGTCGCCGTACGGACCAGGTTCCTCACCTACGACATGGCCCCGGAGGCACCGGTCGGCTGAGGCCGCGGCCCGACCGCCGGACATTCGTCCGGAGTTTCTGTTATCGGCGCCCGGCCGGGAGGTCTCCCATGTGTCGACACCCGACCAGTCGACCCGGAACAGAAAGCGTGGCCACGTGAACAGCGACGACAGGACGACCATCCTCCCGGCGAGCGGAGGCGGTGCCGGCAGCGACAACGGGAGTGGAGCCGGCGGCCGCTCCGGCGGCCGGGCGGCACGGCGGGCTGCCGAGCGGCACACCGGGCGGGGCCGGCGGGCGCGTCGGCGCGGCGGGATCGTGCCGGTCACCGCGGTCGTCGCGGCCGTGGCCGGCACCGGGCTGTTCGCCGCGCTGGCCGGCGCGGGCTACGCGGCGTACGGCGGCAAGCAGACCGACCGGGACACGGCGGCCCAGTCGCTCTCCGCCGACATGCTGATCTCCGCGGAGCTGGGCACGCGCGAGGGCATCCAGGTGCCCGGAGCCGGCGGGACGAACCCGGACGTCCTTCCCCCGGCCACCCCCACCGCCACCGACCCGGCGGCCGTTCCGAGCACCTCGCTCACGCCGACCACGCCCGCTCCGGCCTCCCCGGCGGCCGCGGCCACCGCCGCCCCGAACGCCGCGCCCGCCCCCACGGCCTCCGCGCCCAAGGCGGCCTCGAACGCCGCCCGGGCCGCCACCGGCGGCTTCCCGTTCCCGCCCAAGCGGCCCACCGCGCCCCCGCCGGCGGGCGGCGGCGCGGCTCCGTCGTACGTCCAGCAGGTCGTGGACCTGGTCAACGTCGAGCGCAGCAAGGCCGGCTGCGGGCCGGTCAGCGCCGAGCCCCGGCTGGCGAGCGCCGCCCAGACGCACAGCGACGACATGGCCAACCGCAACTACTTCGACCACGCCAGCCCCGAGGGTTACCACGCCGACCACCGGATCGAGGCGGCCGGCTACAGCTGGAGCACCTGGGGCGAGAACATCGCCCGCGGCCAGAAGGACCCGGCCGACGTGATGAACTCCTGGATGAACAGCCCCGGCCACCGGGCCAACATCCTCAACTGCTCGTTCAAGCAGCTCGGCGTGGGCGTGCGGACCGGCGCCAACGGTCCGTGGTGGACCCAGGTGTTCGCGTCCCCGGCGTGAATCGGCCAGGCCGGGCCCGGCCAGGCCTGGCCCGGCCGGTCCGGGCTCCGGCTCGGGCCGAGTAGTCCGGACCGATTTTCCGATTCCGTGCACATTGTTGTTATCTGATCACTCCACACGGGTCTCCGAGGAGGCAGCGGCGGACGGATACACGGCAAGACGGAGTGCGGACCATGAACGCTGATGTGCAGAACAGGACCGGGACCACCCTGGTGCTAGCGGCGCAGGCAGGTGACCGGCAGGCCCAGGAGGCGCTGGTCGCCGCCTGGCTGCCGCTCGTCTACAACGTGGCCGGCCGCGCCCTCGGCGGCCACGCCGACGTGGACGACGTCGCGCAGGAGACCATGATCCGCGCCCTGGACGGCCTGGACGGGCTCCGCGACCCCGAGTCCTTCCGGTCCTGGCTGGTCGCCATCACCATGAACCAGGTGCGCCGTCGGCACGCCGCCGGCCAGCAGCAGCCGACCGTCGGCGGGCTGGACGAGACCTGGGAGGTCGCCGACCCCCGGGCCGACTTCACGGACCTCACCATCCTGCGCCTCGGCCTGTCCGGCCAGCGCCGCGAGGTGGCCGAGGCCACCCGCTGGCTGGACCCGGACGACCGGGAACTGCTCGCCCTCTGGTGGCTGGAGGCCGCCGGCGAACTGACCCGGGCCGAACTCGCCGACGCCCTAGACCTGAGCCCGCAGCACACCGCCGTGCGCGTACAGCGGATGAAGAAGCAGCTCGAAGCGGGCCGCATCGTCGTCCGCGCGCTCTGCGCCTACCCCCGCTGCCCCGGACTGACCGAGCTCACCGCGGGCTTCGACGGCACCCCGAACTCGGTCTGGCGCAAGCGCATAGCCCGCCACATCCGCGACTGCGCCGACTGCGACGGCCTCGGCCGGGACCTCTTCCCGGCGGAGGGACTGCTGGCCGGCCTCGCCCTGGTGCCGATCCCGCTCGACTGGCCCGTGCTGCTGCACTTCCAGCACACCGCGGCCGCCGTCGTCTCCTCGGCGGCCGCCACCGGAACGGGAGCCTCCACCGGAGCGGGGGCCGGGGCGCATGCCGGTGCCGGGGCGCATGCGGGAGGGCACGGCGGCTGGGCCGGCACCGCGGCCCGCAAGGCCGTCCTGGCGAGCGGGGCGGCCGCGGCGGTCGCGGTGACCACCCTGGCCCTGGTCTGGCCGCAGGCCGAACCCCCGCAGCCGGCGGCACCCGAGCCCACCGCTCCGGCCGCGGCACCGGACACCCCGACGGCCGCCGCCGCACCCGCTGCCGTCGTCCCCGAGCCGACCCCGCTGCCCGCGGAGAGCCCGACGGCGACGGCGACGCCCGCACCGACGCCCACCGCGACCCGCACCGCCGCCGCGACACCGCAGCCCAACCCGGAACGCCAGCTGGTGGACCTGGTCAACGCCGAACGCGCCAGGGCGGGTTGCGCCCCGCTGCGGATCGACCCCCGGCTGCACGGCACGGCCCAGAAGCACGCGGACGACATGGCCACCCGCGGCTTCTTCGACCACGTCAACCCGGATGGCGTCCGCACCGAGGCCCGGATCACCGCCGCCGGCTACCGCTGGTCCCAGTGGGGCGAGAACCTCGACCGGGGCCCGACCACCCCGGCCGCCGTCTTCGCCCGCTGGATGGACGGCGGAATCCACCAGTCCAACATGCTCGACTGCGGATTCAAGGACATCGGCGTCGGCTTCGCCACCAGCTCCGCCGGCACCCCCTACTGGACCCAGGACCTCGGAGCCCCGATGTCCTGAACCGTGACCGGGGTGGTGGGCGGTGGGCGCCGGACTACGCGGGAGTGGCCGCCACCAGGCCGTTCGCCGACCCGGTCACATAGCCGGTGGCGTCCCCGAGGACGCCGCCCGCGTCACCGACCTGCCCGGGCACCACGTCCGGAGCGCTGCTCAGCGGCCCGGGCAGTCCCTCCTGCCCGCCCACGGCACTGGCGTGCGCACTCGGCGCGGTGAGGGAGGCCACGACACCAACGGCGAGCGAGGCAACGGCGAGCATGCTGCGCTTCTTCATGGCCGGTCCAACGACGCTGCGCCGGAAGGGTTACGGCCCGGACCTGCCGCGGGCCCGCGGCGGGAGTGTCCGGAAAGGTTGGACGGCCCGCGAACCGACCGGGACTCTGCCGGGCGGCGGGCGGGCCGTGGGAACCACCATGGCCCCACCCGCCCCTGCCGGTCAGGGGCGCGTACGGGGCGACCGGACGCACGGCGGCGCGCCGGGCGTGCACCAGCAGCCCCAGCCGCGCCGTCAGAGCGTTCCGGAGCCCCGCGCCACCCCGGGCCCGCCCGCCCCTGCGGCCCCACGCTCCCAAGCCGAGGGCCCGGGAACCGCCACCCCCGCAGCGCCCGGCGCGGCCGGAACCGCCGGCACCGCCCCCGTCGGGCCGACCGGGCCCACCACCCAGTCCGGATGCCCCGGCATCGGCGGTGTCCGCAGCCCGTGCAGCCAGTCGTGGAGGAAGCCGCGCAGGTCCTGCCCGGACACCGCGGAGGCCGTCCGCACGTAGTCCTCGGTGGTCGCGTTCCCGTAGCGGTGGGTGCCCAGGAAGGTGCGCTCGATTCGGTCGAAGGCCTCCGCCCCGACCTTCTCCCGCAGCGCGAACAGCACCAGAGCGCCGCCGGTGTACCGCTGGCTGTCGAAGAGGTCGGCGGCGGTGGGGGAGGCGACCGGCCCGGAGTCGTGCCGCCACTGGTCGCCCAGCCCGTAGACGTAGCGCATCCGGTCGACCAGCGTGGTGTGACCCCAGGCGTCCGGCCACCCGCGCTCGTAGCGGTACATCAGCCCGTAGAAGTCGGCGTGGCCCTCGTTGAGCCAGAGGTCGGACCACCGGGCGGGGGAGACGCTGTTGCCGAACCAGGAGTGGACCAGCTCGTGCATCATGTGCGAGCCGATCGCCGGCTCCGCCTGCCGCAGGAAGTTCGGCTTGTACAGGGTGAGCGTCTGGGTCTCCAGACCGGTGAAGGCGAACGCGGCCGGGTCGTCCGTGTTGACCGGCAGGATCCCGTACACCTCGAACGGGAACCGCCCCAGGTGGGCTTCCGCCCACACGAGCTGGCCGGGGGTGAGGGCGAGTGCGGGCTCCAGCTCGGCGGCGCGGGCGGTCGGCACGACGTCGCGCAGGGGCAGGCCGTGCGGGCCGGTGCGCTCGCGCACGGTGTAGTCGCCGACCGAGACCTGGACCAGTTCGGTGGCCATCGGCTCGCGGGAGACGTACCGGCGGGTGGTGCGGCCGTCGCCCAGCCGCTCGGTGGCCGTCAACTCGCCGTTGGCCACGCCGAGGAGAGCGTCCGGGGCGGTCACCGCGATGGTGAACCGGGCCTTGTCGCCCGGGTGGTCGTTGCACGGGAAGACGGTGTGCGCGCTGTTGGGCTGGCCGGCCACCGCGAAGCCGTCCGGGGTGGGGACCCAGCCGGTGTGCGGCAGCGCGGCACGGGGATCGGCGCTGTACTCGACGGTGAGCCGGGTGACGGCGCCCGGCAGGAACCGCCCGGCCGGGGTGACCGTCAGCTTCTCGTCGTGGGCCGCGAAGTCCGCCGGCCGTCCGTCGACCCGGACGCCGCGCACGGTCAGCCCGAGCGCGTCCAGCTCCAGCCGGGCGAGGGCGCGGTCCGGCCGTACGGTGATCACGGCCGTGCCGTCCACCGTCCTGGTCCCGGCCCGGTAGTCGAGGGCCAGGTCGTACCGGAGCGCCCGGTACCCGGTGTTCCCGAGCGAGGGGAAGACCGGATCGCCCGGCCCGTCGGCGGCGCCGGCCGTCGGCACGCTCGCGGAGAGCACGACCGCGCTGAGCACGAGCGAGGGAAGGAGACCGGCGCGGGGCCTGAACAAGGGTGATCACCGCACTTCACGAGCGGGAGCGGGGGAGAGGTCGGGAGCCGCCGGAACGGGAGCCCGGCCACGGATGCTAGTGGACTGCCGCAGGGCCCGGGCGCGATCGGTGCGCTTCGACGACACCCCGTGGTCCCCCGGACGGCCCAGAGTGATGGCGCGGCCGCCGCACGCGGTCTACCGTGAGGAGTGCATCGTCCCCTGACGGACGATCCACGGCCGTCGGAAAACCTGGCCAGGTCCGGCGGCCGTACTCTCTTGCCCCGGCACCGCGTGCCCGGCCGCACCCCGTAGGCTGGCGGCTCTGACGACGCCCGCGTACCGGATGCCAGGAGCCGCCGTGACCAGCCCAGCTTCACCCGTTCTGGTGATCGGCGAGTGCGTGGCCGACATCGTCCGATCGGGTGCGGAGCCGGACCGGGTGCACCCCGGCGGCAGTCCCGCGAACGTCGCCTACGGCCTGGCCCGGCTGGGCCGCCCGGCCGTGCTGCTCACCGAACTGGGGCCGGACGCCAACGGCCGGCTGATCCGGCGGCACCTGGAGTCGGCGGGTGTGCGGGTGCGGGCGGCCGAGGTCGCCCGGACGCCCTCGGCGGTGGTGGAGCTGGACGAACAGGGGCGGGCCCGCTACACCTTCGACATCCGCTGGACGCTCCCGCCGACCGAACTCGCCGAGCCGCCCGCCGCGATCCACCTCGGCTCGATCGCGGCGGTCACCGAGCCCGGCGCGGGTTCGGTGCTGGCGCTGGTCGAGCGCTGGCGCGGGCGGGCGCGGATCAGCTACGACCCGAACGTGCGCCCGGCGCTGATGGGCGACCGGGCCGAGTCCGTCCGCCGGGTCGAGCGCTGGGTGGCGCTGAGCGACCTGGTCAAGGCCAGCGACGAGGACCTCGCCTGGCTCTACCCGGGCGAGCGGCCCGAGGCGGTCGTCGAGCGCTGGCTGGCCCTCGGCCCGGCCGTGGTCGCGGTCACCCTCGGGGCCGAGGGCGCGTTCGCCCGCACCGCCGGGGGTGGACACGCCGAGGCCGCGGCCCTCCGGGTGCCGGTCGCCGACACCGTGGGTGCCGGCGACTCCTTCATGGCCGCCTTCCTGCACGCCCGCACGGCCGGCGCCGGCCTCGCGGTCTGCCTCACCCACGGGGTGACGGCGGCCGCGCTGACCGTCGCCCGCCCGGGCGCCAACCCGCCCTCGGCGGCCGAACTCGCGGCCGCCCTGACGGACGGGCCGCCGTCCCACGCCCCGGCGAGTGCCGGGTAGCCGGGCCCAACCCGCCTACCGCGCAAGGGCGGTGAGGTCCTTCCCGTACCAGATCTCGGCGTACGGGCCGCTGCTGTAGGCGGGGATCTCCCGGTACCCGTTCCTCAGGTAGAGCGCGCGGGCCTCGGTCAGGTCGAGGCGGGTGTCGAGGACGATCCGGTCCGCACCCAGGGAGCGGGCGGCCCGGTCGACGGCGGCCAGCAGTTCGGCGCCGCCGCCGGTGCCGCGCAGGCCGGGGCGGACGAAGACGCGGGTGAGTTCGGCGGTGGTGGCGTCGAGCCGCCGCAGGCCGGCGCAGGAGTGGGCGACGCCGTCGTGACGGCCGATCAGGAAGAGGCCGTCCGGGGCGGCGAGGTCGTCGCTGGGGGAGCCGGCCAGGCCGGCCTCCAGCTCCTCGGGGGTGCCCTCCCGGTCGAAGTGCAGGCGGTAGTAGCGGTTGGCCACGTCGTAGTAGTACTCGCGCAGCAGGTCCAGGGCCTCGGGGGCGGTCACGTCGGCGGTGGCGACGGTCCAGGGGGCGGAGCTGCGGGGCGCGGTGTCGGTCATGCGCGCATGATCCACTTCATGGCGCCGCCCCCGCAATCGGTTTTCCCGGCGGCCCGGCCCGGCCCGGCTCGAACCGCCTCTGCTCCACCCCGACCGCCCTGGTCCACCCCGGTCGTCCGTCCGGTCGGCCGCCGCCCGGGCAAAGGAACGGCAAGGCTCCGGTGCGTCGTTGCCCCGCGCGGGTGACGTGGGGATTGGCGGTGGTGCGCGGCGGGGGAGCAGTGCAGCTATGAACAGACCATCAGGTTGTCGTATTAGTGGGGATCTGAGGGGGAATCAGCAGCGCCGGAGCGGCGTACGGACCGGCCTGCTGGCCACCGTCTGCCTCTCCGCCGTCCTCGCCGGCTGCGCCGGTCCGGCCGCTCCCGCCCGACCGAAGCCCGCCCCGGCCGCCGACGCGAACGCGGCGCCCGCCGCCGAAGCCGCCGCGGCTCCGGAAGGTGCCGCAGCGGTACAGGCCGCCGAGGGCCCCGCCCGCGCGGGCGCCCCGCCCGTGGAGCGGCCGCAGCTGCCCGGCCTGGCCCGCAAGGAGGAGCAGAGCGGCGGCGAGGCCACGGCCCGTCAGGAGGTGGCCGCCCGCGCCGCGGTGGAGACCGCGCAGCGCTGGGGACTGGAACGCCCGCCCCTGAAGGCCCCGCCGCGCCCGGCGACCAGGCCCGCGCTCACCCAGGGGCAGGGAGTCAAGCTCGCGGAGGGCCGTCCGCCCGTCGTCTACCGGGTCCCGACCGACGACAAGGTGGTCTTCCTGACCGTCGACGACGGCGCCGAGAAGGACCCCGAGTTCTCCCGGATGGCCGAGGAGTTGGGCATCCCGCTCAGCACGTACGTCTCCGACTACCTCGCCCGCGAGAACTACGGCTACTTCCGGGACCTGCACGCCCACGGCGTGGAGATCAACAACCACACGATCAACCACCGCAACCTGAAGGTGCTGGACTACGAGACCCAGCGCCAGGAGATCTGCAACCAGCAGGACCAGCTGGAGCAGCAGATCGGTGTCCGTCCCCGGCTGTTCCGTCCGCCGTACGGCGAGTACAACGACGACACCCTGCGCGCCGCGGCCTCCTGCGGGGTGGAGGCGGTGCCGTTGTGGAACGAGGAGGCCTTCCCGGACCACATGGAATGGCGCTACGACGACCAGCAGCTGCATCCGGGCGACATCATCCTGACCCACTTCCGGGGCACCGACATCTGGAAGGCCTCCATGCCGGACCTGCTGCGCAAGGTCGTCAACGACGTCACCGCGCAGGGCTTCGCCCTGGCCCGGCTGGACGACTACCTGTAGCACCTGTCGGCAGGGGCCACCCGCCGCGGCCACCCGGCGGCCGCGGTCCGGGTGGCTCGGGGGGCGGGCGGTGGCTCGGGGCCGGGCGGCTCAGCCGAGCGAGAGGGCGTCGAGGTACACCCAGGCGCCCTCGTGCCGCACGAAGCGGCTGTTCTCGGTGAGCACGCCCTCCTCGCCGCCCTCGGTCCAGTGGGCCCGGAAGGCGACCGTGCCCTGCGCGTGGAACGCGCCGCCCTCGGTGGTGGCGACCACCTCCAGCGCGGTCCAGCGCAGCCCCGGGTCGAAGTCGACCTCCGCGGGCCGGGTGTCCGGGTGCCAGGTGCGCAGCAGGTACGCCTCGTCCTGCGCGGCGAAGGCGCTGAACCGGGAGCGCATCAGGGACTCGGCGGTGGTGGCCGTCGACTGGCCCCGGTGCAGCCGGCCGCAGCAGTCGCCGTAGCCGGCGGAGAGGCCGCACGGGCAGGGGGAGGAGGGCAGCAGCCGCGGCGCTGCGGCGCGGGGAGCGGAACGACGTCGGGACATGGCGTCCATTGTCCCCCACGCGCCGGACGGCTCCCCGGCCGCCCCGCGCACGGCGGGAACGGGCCCGCCCCCGGGCGCACCGGGGGCGGGCCCGTCCGTGTCACCCGGAGGTCCGTCCCGGTGGACCGGCCGGCCCTTCGTCGCGGGCTCCACCGTCCGGCAAGAATCGCGCGGGTTGTGGCGAGCCGCCCGCCACCTGCTGTTCGTCGCTGATAGTAGTTGCCTGGTCGCGGAGCGATCCCCGTCAGGAGCCCGTCCCCCGCAGGCTTCTCCGGCGGGCCGCCTTACAACGTACGGAGCGGTCATGGGTGGCAGACAGCGTCCGCCGAGAGTGCGGACCCCTCGCCGGGGCAGGCCCGCCGGCGCCCGCCCCCGGGTGAACTCCCGGGCGGAGTTCGCCCGCATCGAGGGCTTCCTGGCCTGGGAGGCGGAGGTCGCGGCGGCCGAGCGGGACGCCCGCGCGTTCGCCGCGCAGTTCCCGTGGCTGCCGGCGGCGGAGCGGGAGAGCCTCGAACAGGCCTACGCCGCCGATCGGTTGCGCTACGCCGAGGAGGTCGTCGACCGCGCGGTCGAGCGATGCCGCCGGCTGGCCGCCCGGTACCGCGTCGAGTGCCGCCGGATCTGCGCCCGCTGGGCGGCGCTCTGCCTCTCCGTCACCGTGACGGCGGCGCTGTTCGCCGTCGTCCCGGCCGTTCTGCGCGGCTGAGCGGACCGGGCCCGCCGCCGGCGGGCCCGGGCACGACGAGGGCCCGCCGCACCGTTCCCGGCGCGGCGGGCCCTCGTCGTGCCCGGGAATCAGTGGTGGCCGTGGCCGCTGCTGATCTCCTCGTGCTCCTCGACGGTGGGCTTGGCGATCTGGCTGCCCTTGCCGTAGAAGCCGCGGGAGAGCTTCACCCGCGTGCGGGTCCACAGCCCGGTCTTGCGGGCCACCCCGTTCTCGTCCACCTCGGGCGGCAGCTCGGAGGGCTGGGGCTGGTCGTGCGCGGTGAGGGTGTAGAGCCGGCCCGGCGGCAGCGGGGCGTGGATCTCGACGAACTCGCCGTGCTGGAGCCGGTTGATGACGCCGGTCTCCCGGCCGTGCAGCACCTTCTCCTTGTCCCGCCGCTGGAGGCCCAGGCACCACCGCTTGGTGATCACGAAGACGACGACCGGCACGGTGAAGAAGCCGATCCGCACCGCGTAGGTGATCGCGTTGATCGAGAGGTGGAAGTGGGTGGCCAGCAGGTCGTTGCCGCCGCCGGCCAGCAGGAGCAGGTAGAGGCCGATCCAGGCGGCGCCGAAGGCGGTGCGGACCGGGGCGTTGCGCGGCCGGTCGGCGATGTGGTGCTCGCCCCGGTCCCCGGTGATCCAGGCCTCCAGGAAGGGGTAGCCCCAGACGACCATCAGCACGAGCGGGAAGACCATCAGCGGGATGAACACCCCGAGGTTGAGGGTGTGGCCGCCCCAGACGCTGATCTCCCAGCCGGGCATCACGCGGATCAGGCCCTCGGAGAAGCCCATGTACCAGTCCGGCTGGGCGTCGGTGGACACCTGGTCCGGACGGTACGGCCCGTACGCCCAGATCGGGTTGACCGTGGCGATCGCGGACATCACCGCGACCACGCCGAAGACCAGGAAGAAGAAGCCGCCCGCCTTGGCCGTGTAGACCGGCAGCAGCGGCATGCCGACCACGTTCTGGTTGGTCCGGCCGGGCCCGGCGAACTGGGTGTGCTTGTGGTAGAAGACCAGGATCAGGTGTGCCGCGAGCAGGCCCAGCATGATGCCCGGGATCAGCAGGACGTGGACGGTGAACAGCCGGGGGATGATCTCGGTGCCCGGGAACTCGCCGCCGAACATGAAGAACTGCAGGTACGACCCGACGATCGGGACGGCGAGGATGGCACCCTCCATGAAGCGGATGCCGGTACCGGAGAGCAGGTCGTCCGGCAGCGAGTAGCCCATGAAGCCGTCGAACATGCCGAGGATCAGCAGCAGCGCGCCGAAGACCCAGTTGATCTCGCGCGGCTTGCGGAACGCGCCGGTGAAGAAGACGCGCATCATGTGCGTCAGCATCGCGGCGACGAAGACGATGGCCGCCCAGTGGTGGATCTGGCGCATCAGCAGGCCGCCGCGCACGTCGAAGCTGATCCTGAGCGTCGACGAGTAGGCCTCGGACATCGCGATGCCCCTGAGCGGGACGTACGTCCCCTCGTAGACGACCTCGCCCATGCTCGGGGTGAAGAACATGGTCAGCCAGACGCCGGTGAGGATGATGATGACGAAGGTGTAGAGCGCGATCTCACCCAGCATGAAGGACCAGTGGTCGGGAAAGATCTTGCGCAGATTGGACTTGGCCAGGGAGTAGATGCCCAGTCGGCCGTCGGTCCAGTCGGCCAGGGCCTCGGCCTTGTTGGCGGGGTCGGCGCGCGTGCTGGTCACCGGTCCCGGCTGCGACTGCTGGTCGGTTCTCACGACGGGCTCCCCGGCGTCCTCGGCGTGCCGTGCTGGAGGCCCGCCGGCGGGAACACCGGCCGGCGAAGTGTTGTGATCATGGGACCTCTCGATACGGGCCCGCCGGCCGGACCGGCGCGCGGACCAGGTGTTCCACTGGACCCGTTGCTCAGGGTGATGGAGCGCTTACTCTGTCATGCTGTCGGCAGGGGGCCGACTGTGCACGTCCATCGGCCCGTCCGGCCGCTCGTGTCGGGCCGGACGGGGGCCCCTGACGCCCGATCGGCTGGCCGCCGCTCGGCCCAACGGGTGCCGATGCTGCGGTCGAGTGCCGCTGAACCGTTTCGGCGCGCGCCGCGGCCGGGGGTCGCGTGGTCCCGGGCCTACGCTGCGCCAATGGTGGATCACCGTGAACTCTTCGAGGACGTCACCGAGGCCCTGGCCCGCGCCGGGTTCGACACCGGACCGGGGCCCTCACCGCTGTGGATCGACCGTCACCCCGAGGGCGTGGTGGTCGGCTGGACGCCGGGCGCGGAGCCGGGCGGACCACCCTCCCGGGAGGCGCTCGCGGCGCTGAGCGGCGCGGCCGCGGTCGTGCTCCGCGAGTGCGGCTACCTCGTCGCCGGGACGGAGGAGGGCGATCTGCTGGTGCGCTGCGCCGAACCGGTGACGGTCCCGGAGTCGTCCGAGCCGGAGCCGGTCCCGGAGCAGTGGTGGGGGTGACCGCGGACTCCTGACGACCCCTGAGGCCCGCGGGCCCGGTCAACGCGAGGGCGGGCTCATACCGAATCCTTACCCGAAGCGGGGGTGCGGTTGACCTTGCCGGCTCTAAGGTTTGCCTAAGCTAAGCCGTCGCCCCGGACCCCGGTGTCCGGGGCGTTCGGCTGTGCCGCTCCACCGCCACCGCGGCGGAGGCGAGAACAGGTGAACGACCCGGGCCGGGCCCGGGGAAGGAGCCCGCCGCATGTGGGACGAGGCGTTTCCCAGCTTCCTGATCGGGCTGCGCGAGGGCCTGGAAGCCGGACTGATCGTGTCGATCCTGGTCGCCACCCTGGTCCGGGCGGACCAGAGGGCCCGGCTGCCCCAGGTGTGGACGGGCGTCGCGGCGGCCGTCGCGCTCAGCCTGAGCTTCGGCGCGGTGCTCACCTTCACCGCCGCCAACCTCTCCGGCCACGCGCAGGAGGCCTTCGGCGGGGTGCTCAGCCTGATCGCGGTCGGCTTCGTCACCGCGATGGTGTTCTGGATGCGACGCTCGGCGCGCACCCTCTCCGCCGAGATCAAGGAGAAGGTCCGGGCCTCGCTGGCGATGGGCGCCGGTGCGCTGGTGCTCACCAGCTTCCTCGCGGTCGCCCGGGAGGGCCTGGAGACCTCGCTCTTCCTGTGGACCAACGTGCGCACCGCCGGCGAGTCCACCGGGCCGCTGATCGGCGCGGCCCTCGGCCTGCTGCTCTCGGCCGGGCTCTGCTGGGGCCTGTACCGGCGAGCCCTGCGGATGAACCTCACCCGGTTCTTCACCATCACCGGCATCGGCCTGATCGTCGTCGCGGCGGGCGTGCTCGGCTACGGCCTGCGGGACCTCCAGGAGTCCGGGCTGATCGGCGGCGGCACCTCGTACGCCTTCGACCTGGGCGGGCACCTGGACGCCTCGTCCTGGTACGCGACGCTCGTCCAGGGCACGCTCAACCTGACCGTCACCATGACGGTGCTCCAGGTCGTCGGCTACGTCGCCTACCTGGGCATCGTGATGACGCTGTTCGTCGAGGGCGTCCGCGGCGGCACCAGTGCCCCGGCCGCCGCGCCCGCCGCGCCCGCCGCTGCGGCCGCGGCGGTTGCGGCGGTCGCCGAGAAGCCCGCCGGGGCCGACGCGGAGTCCGAGGCCCCGCCGGCGCGGGCCGGCCGGCCGCGCTGGGTGCTGCCGACCGCGGCGGTCGCCGTCCCGGTGGTGCTGGCCGGCGCCGTGATCGCGATCAGCGACGGCAAGCAGGGCGGCTCCGCCACCGTCGCCGTCTCCGAGCAGGAGTGCGGCAAGGGCTTCGCCGCCCCGCGGCCCGGCCAGCAGGTGTTCCAGATGCGCAACACCGGCGACAAGGTCGCCGAGGTCTACCTCGTCGACCCGGGCACCGGCTCGGTCTACGGGGAGATCGAGGGCCTGGCCCCCGGCACCACCCGCGCCCTGACCGCCACCATCGGCTCCGGCGACTACGCCTGGCGCTGCGTGCCCACCGGCGGGAAGCCCGTCACCTCGGCCGCCGTGCACGTCAGCGGCGCCGCCGTGGTCAAGGCCGTCAAGCCGGTCGCCGAGGACGACCTCAAGGCCCCGCTCGACAGCTACAAGCAGTACGTCGGCCAGGGCCTCGCGACGCTCGTCACGCAGAGCCGGAAGCTCCAGGCCGACGTGCGCTCCGGCGACCTCGCCACCGCGAAGGCCGACTGGCTCGCCGCCCACCTCCAGTACGCCTCCCTCGGCGCCGCGTACGGCACCTTCGCCGACCTCGACGGCAAGATCGACGGCCGCCCGGACGGCCTCGCCGACAAGGAGAAGGACCCGGGCTTCACCGGCTTCCTGCGCCTGGAGTACGGCCTCTGGCACGACCGGTCCGCCGAGGAGCTGACGCCCGTCGCCGACGACCTGGCGCAGAACGTCGACCAGCTGGCGCGCGACTTCCCCGGGCAGGACTTCGCCCCCGGCGACCTGCCGCTGCGCGCCCACGAGATCCTGGAGAACACCCTCCAGTTCGAGCTGACCGGCGACACCGACATGGGCAGCGGCACCAACCTGGCCACCGCCCAGGCCAACCTGACCGGCACCCAGGAGCTGCTGACGCTGCTCCAGCCGCTGCTCGACGAGCGGGACCCGCAGGTGCTCGTCAAGGCGAACGCCGGGATGAAGCGGGTCGGCGACCTGCTCGCCGCCGCGCACCGGCCCGAGGGGTGGACCCCGGTCGACCGGCTGCCCGCCGACGCCCGCCGCCAGCTCAACGGGGCCACCGGCGAACTGCTCGAAGACCTCGCCCCCGTCCCCGCCCTGCTCGAAATCCGGAAGGCCGCCTGATGACCGACCACACCGCAGCCACCGGGTCCTGCCACTTCCCGCACGCCGCGCCGGCCGAGGCCACCGCGGAGGGCGGCTGCCCGGCCGGACCGGCCCGGCGCAGCTTCGTCCGGGCCGCGCTCGGCGCCGGTGCCGGCGCGGCCGTGCTGGCCGGTGGCGGCCTCGCCCTCGGCGCCGGCCGGGCCGCCGCCGGGGACGGCAAGCAGGACAAGACCGGGGCGGTGCCGTTCCACGGGGCCCACCAGGCCGGCGTCACCACCCCGGCCCCCGGCTTCGCGGCCTTCGTCTCCTGCCAGGTGATCGCCCAGGACCGCAAGGGCCTCGAAACGCTGTTCCGGACCCTGACCGAGCGGATCCGCTTCCTCACCGCCGGCGGCACCCCGCCGGACCTCGGGGTCGGCGCGCCGCCCTCGGACAGCGGCATCCTCGGCCCGACCGTCCCCGCCGACCACCTGACCGTCACGGTCGGCGTCGGCGCCTCGCTCTTCGACGACCGCTACGGGCTGGCCAAGGCCAAGCCGGTCAGGCTCGCGCCGATGAAGACCTTCCCGAACGACAACCTCCGGGCCGCCGAACTGCACGGCGACCTCTCGCTGCAGATCTGCGCCGACCGCCAGGACACCGTGCTGCACGCACTGCGCGACATCACCCGGCACACCCGGGGCGCGATGCAGATCCTCTGGCGGATCGACGGCTTCCAGAACCAGTCCCGCCCGGACGGCGCGCAGCGCAACCTGCTCGGCTTCAAGGACGGCATCGTCAACCCCGACACCGGCTCCGCGCGCGAGATGGACCGGCTGGTCTGGGTCGCCGACGGGACGGGAGAACCCGGCTGGGCGACCGGCGGCAGCTACCAGGTGATCCGCATCATCCGGATGCTGATCGAGTTCTGGGACCGCGTCACCCTCACCGAGCAGGAGAAGATGTTCGGCCGCCGCCGCGACACCGGCGCGCCGCTGGACGGCGCCCGGGAGACCGACGCGCCCGACTACGCCAAGGACCCGGACGGCAAGGCGATCCCGCTCGACGCGCACATCCGGCTGGCCAACCCGCGCACCGCAGACACCGACACCTCGCGCATCCTGCGCCGGGGCTTCAACTACGACCGGGGCGTCGACCAGGCGGGCAACCTGGACATGGGCCTGGTGTTCTGCTGCTACCAGCAGGACGTGGTCCGGCAGTTCGAGGCCACCCAGACCCGGCTGATCGGCGAGCCGCTGGTGGACTACATCTCGCCGACCGGCGGCGGGTACTTCTTCGTCCTGCCGGGCGCGAGGGACGAGGCCGACTGGCTCGGGCGGGGGCTGCTGGCCGCCGTCTGACGGCGGGTCCCACCGCGGGCCCGGCGCTGCCACGCGCCGGGACGGTCCGCGCCGTCAGCCGCCGAGGGTGAAGCCGATCACCGCGCCGCCGCCCTCCCGGTTGGCGGCGAAGGCCGTCCCGCCGTGCGAGCGGGCCACCTCGTGCACGATGGCCAGGCCCAGCCCGGAGCCGGGCAGGCTGCGAGCGGCGGTGGCCCGGTAGAAGCGGTCGAAGACCCGGTCGAGGTCGGCCGCGTCGATGCCCGGGCCGCGGTCGCGCACCTCCACCCGCGGGCCGCGCACCACCACCTCGATCGGGCCGGTCCCGGAGGGGTCGAACTTGGCGGCGTTGTCCAGCAGGTTGCCCACCGCGCGGGCCAGCGCGTCCGGCCGGGCGGTGACGACGGTTCCGTCCGCGTCCACCACGATCTGCCGGTCGCTGCGCCGCCGGGCCTGGGCGGCGGCCTGCCGGACCACGTCGGCGAGCAGCACCCCGGTCGGCTGCTCGTCCGCCCTGCGGTCCGCCGCGAGCGCCACCAGCTCCTCCACCAGCTGGGCCAACTCCCGTGACTCCTCCAGCAGATCGGCCATCAGCGCGGCACGTTCGGCGGGCGGCAGCCGGTCCAGGCCGGGCAGCACCGAGAGGTTGGTGCGCAGGCTGGTCAGCGGTGTGCGCAGCTCGTGCCCGGCGTCCTGCACCAGGCGGCGCTGGTTCTCCTTCGCGGTGGCGAGCCGGACCAGCATCCGGTCGAAGGCCCGGCCGAGCCGGCCCACCTCGTCCGTTCCGGCGGCGGGCACCGCGACGTCCAACCGCCCACTGGTGGCGACCAGTTCGGCCGCTTCGGTGAGCCGGACCAGCCGTCGGGTGATCCGTCGGGCGAGCAGCCGCCCGGCCCCGCCAGCGAGCACCGCGACGATCGCCACCAGGGCGACCGTGCGGGTCCGCAGGGTGCTCAGCAGCTTCTCGGAGGGTCCGACCTGCTGGATGATCTGGACCGCCCCGCGCCGCCCGCCGAGCGAGACCACGCCGACCCGGTAGGCCTCGCGGTGCCGGTGGCGCAGCCCGATCGAGGTGCGGCCCGGCTGGTCGGCGTGGGCGAGCTCGTGGTCGGACGGGCTCGGCGGCAGGTCGAGCCGGGCGGTGCCGGGCAGCACCGCGCCGTCGGGGTCGAGCGACTGGGTGGTGACCCGGATCGGGCGGACCAGGTCGGCGCTCAGGCCGCTCGGGCCGGCGAAGTCGCCGGGGAAGAGGACCTCCCGCTGGACCTGCCGGCCGACGGAGTCGACGGCGGCGCCGAAGTCGGCGGTCTCGTCGTCCCGGATCAGCCGCGCGGCGGCGTCGTAGCCGAGTGCGCCGATCAGCACCGCGACCAGCGCGGCGATCGCGGCGAAGGCCAGCGCGAGGGTGGTGGGCAGGCCCGGGCGCGGCAGCCGGGGGAGGCGGCGGGCGGGGCGCGGGAACCGCGGGAACCGCAGGAACCGGGGGAGGCGGCGGGCGGGGCCGGTCACGGCTCGCGCAGCGTGTAGCCGACGCCGCGGACGGTGTGGATCAGCGGCACGAGGCCCGGACGGTCGAGCTTGCGGCGCAGGTAGCCGATGAACACCGCGAGGTTCTTCGAGCCGGGGCCGAAGTCGTAGCCCCAGATCTGCTCGTACAGGGTGGCCTGGTCGAGGACGGCGCCGGCGTGCCGGACGAGCAGCTCCAGCAGGTCGAACTCGGTGCGGGAGAGTTCGAGCTCCCGGCCGGCGCGCCAGGCCCGACGGGCCGGCGGCTCGACCCGCAGGTCGGCGACGGTCAGCGCCTCGGCGGCGGGCTCGGGCGGGTGGCGGCGCAGGAGGGCGCGCAGGCGGGCGAAGAGCTCGTCCACGTCGAAGGGCTTGACCAGGTAGTCGTCGGCGCCGGCGTCGAGGCCGGCGATCCGGTCGGGGACCTCCACCCGGGCGGTGAGCATCAGCACCGGGGTGCGGTCGCCGGCCGCGCGCAGCCGGCGGCAGACCTCCAGGCCGTCCGGCTCGGGCATCATCACGTCGAGCACCAGGACGTCCGGGCGCTGTTCGGCGTGGACGGCCAGGGTCTGGGTGCCGTCGGCGGCGACCCGCACCCGGTAGCCCTCCAGCATCAGGGCGCGGGCGAGCGAGTCGCGGATGGCCCGGTCGTCCTCGGCGATCAGCACGGTGTGCGTCATGGCGGAGATTCTCCCTGACGTGCTCACGGCGCCTCCGGTCGGGGCCGAGGTGTTCCGGGTCCGCTCCGCGGCCCTCCCCGACGCCCGCGGCTGTTGCGCGGTGCTTCGCGGGCGTACGGTGGCCGTACGGTGGCGCGCCGCCGGGTGGGCCGCCTGGTTCGAGTCGGCACGCCCTGCCGGAGGCCGCGATGGCAGACCGGATGGCCTTCTTCACCACCCCGCGCGCGGAGCGGGCGCGGCGGGACGCGCGGGAGCGCCTGGGGGACTGGCGGGAGGTGTACCGGCCGGGCGAACTGCTGCCGGTGGTGGGCGGGCAGGCGGGGCGGTGCATGGACTGCGGGCTGCCGTTCTGCCACCACGCCTGTCCGCTGGGGAACCTGGTGCCGGACTGGAACCGGCTGGTGGCGGAATCGGGGACGGGCCAGGAGCCGGGTACGGGTACGGGAACCGGGGCGGGTACGAGGGCGGAGGCGGACGCGGGAGCGGATTGGCGGGCGGCCGCGGCACGGCTGCTGGCCACCAACAACTTCCCGGAGTTCACCGGGCGGCTCTGCCCGGCGCCCTGCGAGAGCGCCTGCGTCCTGGCGATCGACGGCGCCGCGGTGGCGATCAAGAACGTGGAGCTGGCGATCGCCGACCGGGCCTGGGAGGCGGGCTGGGACGGGCCCCGGCCGCCCGACCGCCCCGAGCGGGCCGCTGGGCGGCGGATCGCGGTGATCGGCTCGGGCCCGGCCGGGCTGGCCGCCGCCCAGCAACTGACCAGGGCCGGGCACATTGTCACGGTGTACGAACGGGCCGACCGCGCGGGCGGACTGCTGCGGTACGGCATCCCGCCGTTCCGGCTGGAGAAGCACCGGCTGGAGCGCCGACTGGACCAGCTGCGGGCCGAGGGCACCGCCTTCCGCACCGGGGTGTGGGTCGGCCGGGACGTCCCGGGCGAGGAACTGCGATCGGGGTGCGACGCGGTGGTGGTCGCGGTGGGGGCGACCGCCTGCCGGGAGCTGGCGGTGCCGGGCCGGGACCTGTCCGGGGTGCACCAGGCGATCGACTACCTGACCTGGGCGAACCGGGTGGACGAGGGCGACCGCCCGGTCTCGCCGGTGTCCGCCGAGGGGCTGGACGTGGTCATCGTCGGCGGCGGGGACACGGCGGCGGACTGCCTGGGAACGGCGCTCCGTCAACGCGCCGCCACCGTCACCCAACTGGACATCAACCCCCGCCCGCCGCAGGACCGGGCCGCCGGACAGCCCTGGCCGGTGCACCCCAAGGTGTACCGGGAGACCACCTCGCACGAGGAGTCCGGCGCCGCGGCGGCCGGGCCCCGGGTGTTCGCGGCGACCACCGTCGGCTTCGAAGCCGGCCCGGACGGCCGGCTGGCCGCCGTCCGCTTCGCCGAGGCCGAACCGGCCGACCGCAGCCCGCGGACGGGCACCGAACGGAGCCTGCCCGCGCAGCTGGTGCTGCTCGCGCTGGGCTTCACCGGGCCGGAGCCGGACCGGCGGCTGTTCGCCCAGCTCGGCCTCGCCACCGGGCCGGCGGGCACCCTGGCCAGGGACGACGGCTTCGCCACGGAGGCGCAGGGCGTGTTCGTGGCGGGGGACGCCGGACGCGGGCAGTCACTGATCGTCTGGGCGATCGCCGAGGGGCGGGCAGTGGCGGCGGCGGTGGACCGCTACCTGCGCGGGTGGACGGAGCTTCCGGCGCCGATCCGGGCCTCGACGCGGGCGCTCACGGTGTGAGTCCGGGAGCACCCGCGCCGGGGCCGGGCCGGGTCGGGGTGGCCGGGGCGGGGCGAGGGTGGGGCCGTCGGACCGGGTGTCAGAACAGCGGCAGGCGGCGGAGGAACGCGTCCTCGACGCCGTTGGTGTCCGCGGGGACGAGGGTGCCGTCGGAGGAGGTGAACACCACCGCGGTGCCGAGGGCGTCGGCGTACGGGGCGTGCGAGGGACCGGCGCTCTGCGCACCGTCGCCCGCCACGCTGACCCGCTCGGTGCGGCCGGTCCACAGGTCGTGCCGGAACACGTCCTCGGCGTTGTTGGTGTCGCCGGGGACGAGGTTGTCCGCCTCCGAGCTGAAGAGGACCCACCGGTCGTCCGCCGTGATCCGGCCGCCGTAGGAGCCGAGGGTGGTCGTCGTCCCGGGCAGGCCGGTGCTGACCAGGGTCTCGGTGCCCTGCTTCAGGTCGCGGACGTAGACCTCGAAGTGACGGTCCCACTGGGTGCCGCCGTGCAGGACCCAGGAGGAGTAGACCGCGTAGCGGCCGTCGGGGCTGATCGAGGGGTTGACCGCGCCCTTGTAGCCGCCGTCGCCGTCCGGGCTGGCCAGGCTCGTCCGCTCGGTGCGCAGGTCGCGGACGTACAGCGGGTAGGTGCGCGGCTTGAGGATCTCCGCGCGGGCCCCCGGCCGGAGGGTGGCCGCCGGGTGGAAGGAGTCGGCGACGAACTCCCGGTCGGAGCCGGCCCTGAGCTCGGCGACCGCGGCGGGGGAGAGGGCGCCGGCCCCGCCCGCGCCGAGGAGGTTGGTCGCCTTGGAGATGAAGACGACGGTGCTGCCGTCCGCGCTGATCTCCGGAGCGGAGGAGGAGGCGTCCGCCTCCTTGCCGTCGGCGCCGATGCTGACCAGGCGGGTGTCGCCGGTCCAGCGGTCGGTGACGTAGATGTTGCCGCCGAACCAGGTGACCGTGCCGGGGGCGAGGTCGCCGCGGTTGGACTGGTAGGCCACGTACCGGCCGTCCCAGCTGATCGAGGGGACGCCGGACAGCTTGCCGGTCTGCGGAACCCCCGTCCTTCCGACGCTGACCAGGCGGGTGTCGCCGGTCCAGCGGTCGTGGACGTAGACGTCCTCGGAGCCGCGGTTGGCACCGGGGGCGAGGTTGGTGGCGGTGGAACTGAACGCCACGTAGCGGCCGCTGCCGCTGATCGTGGCCTCGTAGGAGTCCCCGTCGGCCTGGACGCCGTCCGGGCCGGTGTCCACCCGCTCGGTGCGGCCGGTCCACAGGTCGCGGACGAAGACGTCCGACCTGCCGTTGGTGTCGCCGGGCACCAGGTCGGCGGCCTCCGAGGTGAAGACGGTGAAGCGCCCGTCCGCGCTCAGGCCGCCGGCCTGCGAGGCGCCGGTGGCCTGGGCCTGTCCGAGGCCGACGGAGACGCGTTCGGTGCGGGCAGCGCCCGGCAGGGCGGCCAGGCCCGCTCCGGTCGGGGCCGCTTCGGACGGGGCCGCTCCGGTCGGGCCCGCCTGGGCGGGCACGGCGACGGCGGCGGCCAGTGCGGCGGCCGCGAGGACGCAGGCCGCGCGCAGCGGGCGGCGGATGAGGTTCATCTGGTTCCCTCCCCTGGGATCGGCCGTGCCGCGTCGGCGGTGGACGCCGAACTCCCCGGCGGCCGGCTCGGGGTGAGCCAACCGCCGGGCGGGGCGGTCGGTCAACGGGTGGGCGCCGGGAGCGGCGTTTTCCCGCCGGGGGAGCGCGGACGCGGTCGCATCGGGTACGTACGGTCTTTGCTACGATCCGGCGAAGCTGGTGTCAGGAGTTGTGCGTGTACGGGTCGGAGGGTGGGGACGTGGGTTCCGATGGGCGGGCGGTGACGTATGTCGAGGTTCGCTACACCCCGACGGACGCCGACTTCCGGGAGGCCTTCGCGGCGTGGGACCGGCACACGGCGGTCGGACGCCGGTCGCGGCGAGCCGTGTACACGGTGGCCGTCGGCGGGACGGCGGTTGCCGGACTGCTCGTCGTCCTCGGCGGGACGGTGCCGCTGCTGGTCGCCCTGCTGGTGGTGCTCGCGCTGCTCGTGGTTCTCGCGGTGCCCGCGACACGGGTGCGGCGGGTGACGAGGGCGGCGGCGGACAAGGGCGAGTTCAGGGTCCTGCTGGACGACGACGGGGTGGTCGTGAGCACCGAGGCCTCGGTCACCGAGTTCGCCTGGCCGGAGCAGCGGTACTACCTGGAGACGCCCCGGCTGTTCCTGCTGCTGAGCGGCAACGAGGAGGCGGGGGTGCTGACCATGCTGCCCAAGCGCGGGGTCGACGACCTCCGGGGGCTGGGGGAGCTGATCGACCGGCACGCGACGGCGCTCGTCCCGGACTGAGCGGTGGTTCCTGGGGCGGTCCCTGGGGCGGTCCCTTCGGTGGGGCCGGTGCGGCCGGGGCGTGGGGCGCGTCACGGGGTGGGCTCCGCCGGGGCCGGCCCGGTGCGGTGCGCCCGCCGGTCGTAGCGCCAGAGCGCGGGGATCGCGGCGGACAGCGCGGCCGAGCTGCCGAGGCAGAGCAGGCCGCCGGTGCGCAGGGCCGCCCGGATGCCCTGGCGGGCGGCGAGCCCGCCCGCCCGCAGGTCGCCCAGGGCCGGCCCGGCGGAGCCGATCAGCATCTCCAACCCGGCGGCGCGGCCCCGGAGTTCGTCCGGAATGGACTGGTTCCAGATGGCGCTGCGGAAGGTGTCGCCGATCCAGTGGGCACCGCCCGCGACGGCCAGGCAGAGCAGGACGGCCCACAGGCCCGGGGCGAACGCGGCCGCCGCCGTCGCCGCGCCGACCAGGGCGGCGGAGAACAGGACGAGTCGGCCGTGCCGGTGGACCCGCTCCGCCCACCCCCCGGTCGCGGCGGCGATCAGGCTGCCGACCGCGCCGGCCGAGTAGAGCAGGCCGAGCGCCCAGGTGGCGTCCAGGTCCGCGGCCAGGAACGGGAAGAGCGCGGTGGGCAGGGCGAGGACGGTGGCCGTGAGGTCGGCCAGGTAGGTGCCGATCAGGTCCGGGCGCCGGGCCGCGTACCGGGCGCCGTCGAGGAACTCGGTGAGCTGCGGCACCTCGGCGTCCCGCTCCGAGGGGACCGGCCGGACCCGGGCGAGCAGGGCGATCGAGAGCAGGAAGGTGCCGAGGTCGACCAGGTACGCCGCCGGGACGCCGGCGGTCGCGATCAGCAGGCCGGCCGCCGCCGGGGCCGCCACGCCGCCGATGCTCCAGCGCAGCGAGAGCAGGGAGCCGGCCGCCACCAGCTGGTCCTGGGGCACCAGCCGGGGGATCATCGCCTCCACCGAGGGCTGCTGGACGCCCTGGAGCGCCGCCGCCACCCCGGCGGCGACGTACAGCGGCCAGACGGCGGGGGTGCCGAGCAGCGCGTTGGCCAGCAGCAGGGCGCTGAGCGCGGCCAGGGCGACCTCGGTGACCAGGGCGACGGTGCGGCGGTCGGCGCGGTCGGCGAGGACGCCGCCGTAGAGGCCGAACAGGACGGTGGGTACGAGTTCGACCGCGCCGACCGCGCCCACGGCCAGCGGCGAACCGGTGAGGTCGGCGATCTGGAGCGGGATCGCCGTCATGGTGAAGATCGAGCCGAGCAGGGTGACGGTGCCCGAGGTCCAGGTCAGCCGGAAGTCGCGGGAGGACCGCCAGGGCGCGGTGTTCGGCAGCAGTCGGGACCAGAAGCGGTCCGTTCCGGAGGTGCTGTCCGTTCCGGAGGTCGGGTTCGGTCCGGAGGTCATGAGGGGTGGGATCCCTTCGCGGCCGTCGGTGTCGCGACGGCTCTCCTTATCGCTGATAAATTCCAGCTCGGGAACTTATCGGCGATAAGGTGGATCTGGCAAGCGGACGACCCAGGAGGCCGATCGGATGGCGCTGAAGCGCGACGAGGTGGTGCGCACGGCGCTGCGCCTGCTCAACGAGGAGGGCATCGACGGGCTGACCACCCGGCGGCTCGCCCGCGAACTCGGCGTCCAGTCACCGGCGTTGTACTGGCACTTCAAGAGCAAGCGGGAACTGCTCGACCTGATGGCCGAGGCGATGCTCGCCGAAGCCCTCCCGCCCGACCGCGAGCCGGACCCGGCGCACTGGCCCGAGTGGATCGCCGCCGACGCCCGCGCCAAGCGCAACGCCCTGCTCGCCTACCGCGACGGCGCCCGGGTGCACGCCGGAACCCTCCCGACCGAGGACGAACTCCCGGCGGTCGAGGCACAGTTGAGCGCCCTCTGCGGAGCGGGACTGCGCCCGCGAACGGCGCTGCGCCTGCTGCTGACCGTCGACCGGTACATCATGGGCTGGGTCACCGAGGAGCAGGCCTGGCGACAGGACTCCGCGGGCCGCGACCGGCCGCCGTTCCCGGACGAAGCACTGCGCGAACTGCCCTTGCTGCGCGAGGCGGTCGACGTCCTGCGGATGACCGACCACGACGCCGACTTCGAGTACGGGCTGCGGGTGCTGATCGAGGGGTTCAGGACGGAGATCGCGCGGGAGGCGGCGCAGAGCGCCCCGGCGCCGGACCGGGCCTCGGGGGCCACTCGTCCGATGGACTAGCGTGACCCCATGACCACCCTTGACCCCCGCAGCACGGCCCTGGTCCTGATCGACCTGATGGACCGGATCGTCGCCAACCCGCTCGCGCCGCGCACCGGTTCGGAGGTGGTGAAGGCCTCGCTGGAGCTGGCCCGGGAGTTCCGGGCGGCGGGCGCGCCCGTGATCGCGGTACGGGTCGAGCGGCCGAACGTGACCGAGCAGCCGCCCGGGAGCGGGCTGCCCGCGGAGGTCGCGGCGGCGGCCGACGAGGTCGTGGTGAAGCGCACCATCGGCGCCTTCCAGGGCACCGGCCTGGACGAGCTGCTCCGGGCGCGGGGCGTGGAGACCGTGGTGTTCGCCGGGATCGCGACCAACCTCGGCGTGGAGTCGAGTGCCCGGGCCGCCTGCGACCACGGGTACCGGCTGGTGTTCGTCGAGGACGCGATGGCCGCGCTCACGGCGGAGGAGCACCGGGCTTCGGTGGAGCTGGACTTCCCGCGCCTCGGCGAGGTCGTCGCGGCCGCGGACGTGCGGCTGGGGTGAGCCGGCGGGGCGGGTCGCCGCCGGTGCGGCGGCGAGCCGCTACGGCCGGGCGAGGCGGAGGGCTTCGCGCAGCCGTCCGTCCGAGGCCGTGAGCAGGCGGGCGGCGGTGGACGCGTCCACGTCCGCGAGCAGGGACAGGATCGCGTCCTTGGCCCGGCCGCCGGTCGCGGTCAGGGCGCGGTCGACCGCGGCCTCGTCGGCGCCGGTCGCCTCGGCGACGATCCGTCGGGCGCGGTCGCGCAGCTTGTCGTTGGTGGCGCGGAGGTCGACCATCAGATTGCCGTACGTCCGGCCGAGCCGGACCATCACGGCCGTGGAGAGCAGGTTGAGCACCAGCTTCTGGGCCGTGCCCGCCTTGAGCCGGGTCGATCCGGCCAGCACCTCCGGGCCGACCTCCACCTCGATGCCCAGCTCGGCCGCGGCCGAGAGCGCCGAGCCGCGGTTGCACGCCAACCCGACGGTCAGCGCCCCGGCCGCCCGCGCGGCACGGACGGCGGCCAGCGGATAGGGCGTCCGGCCGGACGCGGAGACGCCCACCAGGGTGTCGGCGGGGGTGAGGGCGAGCGCGGCCACGTCGGCCCCGGCGAGGTCGGTGCGGTCCTCGGCGCCCTCGGCCGCCGCGGTGACGGCCGAGCGCCCGCCCGCGATCAGACCGACGACCCGCGCCGGATCGGTGCCGAAGGTCGGCGGGCACTCGACGGCGTCCAGCACACCGAGCCGTCCGGCCGTCCCCGCGCCGGCGTAGACCAGCCGGCCACCACGCGCCATCCGGGCGGCCACGGCGTCGACCACGGCGGCGATCCGCTCCAACTCCCCGGCGACGGCGACCGGAACCGTGCGGTCCTCGGCGTTCATCAGGCGGAGCAGCTCGACGGTGGGCAGTCGGTCGATCGCGGCCCAGTCGGGGCGGACGGTCTCGGTCGCGGGTACGGCGTCCCGGCTCATGCGCCCGCCCCGCTCCGCCCGGCAGGGGCCTGTGCCCGCGCGTACCCGTCGACGATCCGCCCCCGGCCTCCGGCCGGGGGTGTCCCCGTGCTTCGCTCACTCATGCGGCGAGCCTCCCCGGGTGCGGGGCGTCCGAATCCGGGCAAGCGTGGGGGAGGAGGTGAAGGCCGTGGAACCGACCGTTGCCGAACTCCTGGACCGGTTCGGCCGCACCTACGCGGAGGAGGCCGGGATCACGCTGCGCGACAAGCCCTCGCCGCTCTACCGGCTGCTCGTCCTGACCGTGCTGTGCTCGGTGCGGATCGGCGCCGGCACCGCCACGGCGGCGGCCCGGGAGCTGTCGGCCGCCGGACTGCGGACCCCGCGCGCGATGGCGGACGCCCGGCGCCGGACGCTGATCGCCGCCCTGGGCCGGGCCCACTACGTGCGCTACGACGAGAGCACCGCCACGGCGCTCGGCCAGGGGGCCGGGCTGCTGCTCGACCGCTGGCACGGCGATCTGCGGCGGCTGCGGGAGGAGGCCGGGGGCGATTCGGAGCGGATCGGCGAGCTGCTCCGGGAGTTCCCCCGGATCGGGCCGGTCGGCGCCGGGATCTTCCGGCGCGAGGCGCAGGCGGTCTGGCCCTCGCTGCGGCCGTACGTCGACGAGCGGGCGCTGGCGGAGGCCCGGACGCTCGGGTTGCCGGGCGAACCGGACGGGCTGGCGGCGCTGGTCGGGCCGGGGGACCTGGCCCGGTTGGCGGCGGCGCTGACCAGGGCGAGCCTGGCGCACGTGGGGGCCGGGTGGGGGGTGGGTCGGCCCGGTGCCGGGTGAGGGCCCGGCGGTCCGAGAGGGTGCGTGCCGGGTCAGGCCATCCAGAAGAAGACCGCCGTCATCCGCCGCTCGGCCAGGTCGGTGCCGTAGTAGCCGGTGGCGCTGTGGATCAGGTTGGCGTGGTAGAGGAGCAGCTGGTTGTAGCGGTTGGGGACGCGGACGTCCTCGGTGAAGTGGTCGGCCGGTACGTGGCGGGTGCCGAGCGCCTCGACCAGGTTGTTGTGCGGGGCGTTGACCAGGTTGCCGCCGAGGCGGCCGCCGGGGAACTGCTGGCGGTAGAAGCTGGTGCCGGCGTCCTTGGGGGCGCCGGGGCTGAGGTAGAGGACGGCGGCGTAGCGGCAGAGCGCGCGGGAGTCGGTGTGCGGGCGGGACTCCGACTCCCCGGCGCCGACGACCTGGACGCAGTTGTGGTTGAGGGTGCCGCCGCCCGGGGTGCTCTGCACCCAGAGCCGGGAGGCCCCGGTGGCCTTGCGGACCTGCGACTCGACCCGGGCCAGCTCCGCGGGTTCCAGGCCCGGCATGGTGCGCAGTCCGGGCCAGGTCTCGGGGCGGTGCGGGTAGCCCTCGGTCCAGTCCCCGCGGGCCAGGCAGCGCTCCCGGACGGCGTCCGGGTCCGGCAGCACGTTGTCCAGGACCCAGTAGTCCCGTCCGCGGGTGGGCTTGCGGTAGGGCAGGACCGGCAGGGTGGTGGGCCTGATGGGCTGTGAGGGCATGGGCCGACCATAGAGGCGGTGATCGTCAACCTTCTGCCGTGAGCAGGTCAACCTTTCGTCAAGGGTGACCAGGCCCGGGACCCGGCCGGGGCTCCGGTGCGAACCCGCTGCGACTTCACGTGGACAGAGCCACGCGTCCTCCGGTTGGCCGCCCGAAGCCTTCCGGGACGGCCAACCAGGCGTACCTTCGACGCCTTCCCGAACAGGCCTGCGGGGTCTGTCTTCAAACCCCCGCCTGCGGGCCGACGAGAGGCCCTAGCCGGTGCGGAGGGCGAGGGTCGGGGAGAGGCGGGAGGCCCGGACGGCCGGGTAGAGGCCTGCCACCGTCCCGATGAGCAGGGTGGCGGCGAAGCCCCCGGTGACGGCCCACAGGGGGACCACCCAGGGCAGGTCGCCCGAGACGGCGAAGGCGTAGGTGGCGGCCGCGCCCAGGGCCACGCCGGCCAGCCCGCCCAGTCCGGAGAGCAGGAGGGACTCCGTCACGAACTGGAGACGGATCTGGCCCCTGGTGGCGCCCAGGGAGCGGCGCAGTCCGATCTCGTGGCGCCTCTCCAATACCGAGATGATCATCGTGTTGGCGACCCCGACGCCGCCGACCAGGAGCGCCACCCCGCCCAGCCCGAGCAGGAGGTCGGTGAACGCCCCCTCGGTGGCGGCCTTGGCCTGGAGCGCCGAGGAGGGGTCGGTGACCTGCACGTTGTGCGGGTTCTGCGGGTCGACGGTGCGCGGGATCAGCTCGCGGACCGCGCCGACCGTCCGGTCCGTCGACCGTTCGTAGATCTGGGTCGGATGGCCGTCGAAGCCCAGCAGCGCGCCGGCGCCGTCCCAGCCGACCAGGGCGGCCCGCTCGATCTCGGGAGCCAGCGGCAGCGGGTCGAGGATGCCGATGACGGTGAAGTACCGGCCGCCGATGTGGACCTGCTGACCGGGGGCGGTGATGCCCAGGCGCTGGGCCGCGACGTGTCCGAGCACCGTCGACGGATAGCGCCCGTTGGCCTCGTTGAGCCAGGTGCCCGAGCCGACCGCGCCGCGCACGACGTCCAGCAGTCCTTCGGTGGCGGCCTTCACGGTGATGCCGCCGGTTTCGTCGCTGGGGATCTTCTCGCTGCGCCTGACGGACTGCGCCAGGTCACCGGTTGCGCCGACCTGCTCGACCCCGGGGACGCGGCTCAGCATGCCGATCGACTCCTCGGGCAGCTTCACCTTCTCGCCGAACAGCCCCTGGCCGGGGGAGGCCACCAGCATGTTGGTTCCCAACTGGTCGAGCTGCCTCAGGAGTTGGGCCTTACTGGAGGAGGAGATGCCGACCACCGCGATCATGGTGGCGATGCCGATGGCGATGCCCAGCGCGGACAGCACCACCCGCAGCGGCCGGGTGCGCAGGCCGGCCGATCCGACGTGGAGGACGTCACGGGGGCCGAGCCGGGCCGGGGAGAGCCGGGTGCGGCTCATCGCTCCCCACCCCGATCGGCCGGTTCGGCGGCGCCGGTGCGCAGATCCGCCACGATGTGACCGTCGCGGATACGGACCTGGCGCGGCAGGCTGTCGGCGATCTCGCCGTCGTGGGTGATCACCGCGATGGTGGCGCCCTCGGCGTTGAGGTCGTGCAGCAGCTCCATCACCGCTTCGCTCGAGGCGGAGTCCAGCGCGCCGGTCGGCTCGTCGGCCAGCAGCAGGTCCGGCTCGCCGACCACCGCCCGGGCGATGGCCACCCGCTGCCGCTGGCCGCCCGACAGCTCGTGCGGACGGTGGTGCATGCGGTCCGCGAGCCCGACCCGCTCCAGGGCCGCGGCCGCGCGCCTGCGGCGCTGGGCGCGCGGCAGGCCCGAGTAGAGCAGGCCCTCGGCGACGTTGTCCTGGGCGCTGACCCCGGCCACCAGGTGGAAGGACTGGAAGACGAAGCCGATGTGCCGGGCGCGCAGTGCGGACAGCCGGCGGTCGGAGAGGGCGGCGACGTCGTGGCCCGCCAGGGTGACGGATCCGGCGCTCGGCCGGTCCAGGGTGCCGACGATGTGCAGCAGGGTGGACTTGCCCGACCCCGAAGGGCCGACGATGGCGAGCAGTTCGCCGCGTCCGACGCGCAGGTCCACGCCGTGCAGCGCCACGACCCCGCCCGGATACTCCTTGGTGACCTGGTTCAACTCGACCACGGCGCTCATGACTTGGGCACCCCGACCTTCATTCCCTCGGCCAGGCCGGTCCCGCTGACCTCGACCCGGCCCTGTCCGAACATGCCGAGCTCGACCGGGACTTCGCGTACCTTCCCGTCCTCCACGACCTGGACGCCGAAGCCCCCGCCGGACAGTGCGAGCAGTGCGTTGACCGGTACCGTGAGCACGTCCTTGCGGACCTCTCCTTCGAGCTCGACGGTGACCGGCGCCTGGTCGAAGCCCTCCGCCTGCCCCGGGTCGTCGAAGAGCACCCGGGCGGTGATCCTGGCGGGCTTGTCCTGGGAGCCCTGCTCCTTGCCGTCCTCGCCGATGGTGCGGTCGACGGAGGCGACCTTGCCCTTGGCCCTGCCGCCGCCGGGCAGGTCGACCTCGACCCGGGTACCGGGCTTGGCGAGGTCGGCCCGGGAGACCTCGATCTTGATCTGCACCTGCCGTTCGGAGCCGGTGGTGGTGAGGACCGGCTTGCCGGGAGCGGCCTGGTCGCCGACGGCCGCATCGTTCTTCTTGATCCGCACCGGACCGGGCGAGAAGGCGATCTGCTCGGGGCCGATCTCGCCGGTCCGGGCCAGACCGTGGGCCTTCTGCCAGCGCTTGACCGCTTCTGCGGTGCCGGGGGTGAACTCCTCGTCCGCGGCCAGCCCCTTGCCGTAGCCCAGGTCGCGGAGGTTCTCCTTCAGCTGTCCGACGTCCGGCCCCTTGTCGCCGGTCTTCATCGTCCGGTACACGGGGCGCTCGCCGTCCATGAGCCGGACCTTCCGGCCGTCGACCTCGTAGAGAACCCCGTCGCGTTTCACCACCGCGCCGGCCTCCGGGAGCCAGGTGAGGGTGCCCGGCACACCGGCGTTGAGCCGGCGCTCCTCGGCATAGCCGAGGGTCCCGTCCACCTGGGTCCGGCTGCTCAGGTCCTGTCGTTCCACCGAGCCCGTGCTCGGCGGCAGCCCGCCGGTGCGGTCCGTGCCGGCGCTGCTGACGCCGCCGGTCTGCGAGAGGGCCGTGACCCCGCCCACCAGCGAGACCGAGGTGACCAGCGCGGCGATCAGGTACGTTCGGCGGCCCCGCCCGCGCTCACTCCGCATTCTGACCACTGCACGCCTTGTTCGCCTTGTCGAACCTGTCCTTCTCGGCGCCCTCCGGGACCTTCATCGCCTGTCCCGACATCGCCGAGTCGCCGTCGAACTTCGGATCCGGCATGTCCACACCGTTACCGCGCATGCACCGGGCGAATTCGAGGGCCCTGTCCTTGTCGGCCTGGGACATCTTCGTGCCGCCCGAGCCGCCGGCTCCCCCGCAGGCCTTGAGGGCCTCCGCCATCTTGTCCTGGCCGCCCTCGAGGACCAGGCCCCGCGGGTCCTGGCCCGGCTCCGGCTCCTTCACCTGGGCGCCGTGTTCGCGCAGGCACTTGCGGTGCTCGTAGGCCCGGTCCGCCGCCGCGCCCTTGCCCGACGAGTCCGAGCCGCCGCCCCCGCCCGTGCCCGTGGCGCCTCCGCCGCAGGCTGCGGTGAACAGCGCCATCCCCGCCACCAGCACGGCCGCCGCGCCGTACCTGTGGTTCCGCAAGTGGTTCCGCATGTGGTTCCGCATGGAATTCCTCCGTGTCCGATTGCGAGTGACCGACCACCGTGTCCGATACCGGGTGACCGACCACGCAGAGGCTGGCACGCACCCGCATTTCGCCGCTGTCAGCCGAGACCTTTACGGCAACGAAAGGTGGTTCTCAGGTACACCTGATGTCATGCGTGTACTGATCGTGGAGGACGAGGAATTCCTGGCGGACATGATCGCCGAGGGATTGCGGCGCGACGCCCTGGCCGTCGACGTCGTGTACAACGGCGCCGACGCGCTGGAGCGGCTGCGCTTCACGGACTACGACGTGCTCGTGCTCGACCGCGACCTGCCCGGAGCGCACGGCGACGAGGTGTGCCGGAGCGTCGTCGAGCAGCGGTTGCTGACCCGGGTACTGATGCTCACCGCCGCCGGCACCGTCCGCGACCGCGTCGACGGCCTGGACCTGGGCGCGGACGACTACCTCACCAAGCCGTTCGCCTACGAGGAACTGCTGGCCCGGGTACTGGCGCTCGGCCGCCGCACCCACCCCGCCCTTCCGCCGGTCCTCGAACGTGCGGGCATCACCCTCGACACCGCTCGCCGCCAGGCCTTCCGGGAGGGCCGCTACCTCGCCCTGTCCCGCAAGGAGTTCGGCGTACTGGAGGCGCTGATGCAGGCCGAGGGCGCCGTGGTCAGCGGTGAGGACCTGATCGAGCGGGTGTGGGAGCGGAACATGGGATACCGCACCAACGCGGTCCGGGTCGCCCTCAGCAAACTCCGCGCCAAGCTCGGCGAGCCCTCGGTCATCGACACCGTGCCCGGCCACGGCTACCGCATCGGCGTCCCGGCATGAGGCGCTCCGCCCCGGTCGGCCCGAACCGCCCTCCACTGCCCTGCCGACCACGCCCGCGGCTGCCGGGCGGGGAGCGGGGCCGGCTGACCATGCTCTACGGCGGGCTGCTCGTCCTCGCCGGGGCCATGCTCATCGTCCTGGTCAACTTCCTGGTCCGGGAGGGTCTGTACACCTCGATCAGCACGGCCGTCGCCGTCGAACCGCGACTGGCCACACTGGCGACCCCGGACCCCGCCGCGGCGAAAACCCTCACGGTGGGAACCGCCGCACCCGCGAACGCTCCACCCGGAACCACCCCCGCCGACGGCGGACAGTCCCACTTCCAGGCCGTCAAGGTCGTCACCCAGGCCGCCGAGCAGGCCGCCCAGAACCAGCTGCTGACCGTCTCCCTGATCGCTCTGGCCGCCTTCGCCGTCATCTCGATGGCACTGGCCTGGTGGATGTCGGGACGGGTGCTGCGCCCGGTGGCGGTGATCACCAACACGGCGCGGCGGCTCTCGGGCGAGAACCTGCACGAGCGGATCGCCCTCGACGCACCCCCGGGCGAGCTCAAACAGCTCGCCGACACCTTCGACGCCATGCTCGACCGCATGGAGCAACTGGTGGGCGCGCAGCAGCGGTTCGCAGCCAACGCCGCACACGAACTGCGGACTCCGCTCGCGGTTCAGCGGGCCGCGGCCGAAATCGGGCTGGCCACCGAGGACCCGGCCGCCGTCGCCCGGATCCGCCGCAAACTGATCGAGGTCTCCGAGAGCAGCGAACGGCTCATCGAGGGTCTGCTGCTGCTGTCCGTCTCCGACCAGAGGCTGGACCACCGCGAACCGGTCGCACTGGACCAGCTGGCCCGCGCGGTGGCCGCCGAGTGCGCCGCCTCGGAGGAAGCCCGGGCGAACCGCGTCACCGTCCGAACCGACACCGCCCCCGTGTCCGTCGAGGGTGATCCGGTGCTGCTGGCACACCTGGTACGCAACCTGGTCGGCAACGCCCTGCGCCACAACCACGACGGCGGCCGGGTCGAGGTCGGCGTGCGCGACGGCGTCCTGGAGGTCGGCAACACCGGCCCCCAGGTGCCGCCGGAGACGGTCCCCTACCTCTTCGAGCCCTTCCGCCGCCTGCAGGAGCGTCGACACGGCCCGCGTGAGGGCGCGGGCCTGGGCCTGTCCATCGTCGCCTCCATCGCGCGTGCCCACCACGCCGACGTCACCGCCGTCCCCGGCAGCACGGGCGGACTGCGGGTCCGGGTCGAATTCCCCATGGCCTGATCCGGCTGCCGGGGGCACCAGTACGTCCTTCGAACGGAGCCCGCACCGGACGGCCCCTGAACAGCGGGCCCGCAGCCTGCCCGCGGCCGCGCGATGTCCGCGACCCCGGGCCCGCAGCCTGCCCGCGGCCGCGCGATGTCCGCGACCCCGGGCCCGGTGACGCCCGCAGGAGCGCGCGCACCACCGACAGCTGCGTCACGAGCGCGCGTTCTACGCGTTCGGGTCCCACTCCGCGAGCTGCTCCATCGGCTCGGTGCTGCCGGTGTTCTCCAGGCTGTCGAGCGGGACGCGATCGTAGAAGTAGAGGACCAGTTCGCTCGCCGCGCCTCGCATCACCATGTCGCCCGGCTCCGCGTCGGCGGCGAGGTCGTCGCAGCGGACACCGTCGGCGTCGAGGGTCAGGCGCCAGGAGCGGCCCTCGGTCGCGTGCAGGTCGATGGTCGCCGGCTTGAACGGCCAGGGGACGGTCGTCGCCGAGACGGTCGTCAGGAACTCGTCGACGCCCTCGACCGCGACGTCCGTCGGCAGCGGCTGTGCGGCGCCCAGGACGAGCTGGACGTCGTAGGTGTGGACGGCTATCTCCTGGATCTGGTGCCGGGCCAGGGCTCCGCTGGTCTCCGGGGCCTGCGAGCGGCCCCACCAGGTCCAGCAGCCGCGGTCCGGGCCGGCCTCGCGCAGCGCGTCGAGCATGAGCTCGGTCGACTCGGCGAGCCAGGCGTCCAGGGCTTCGCGGTCGCGGGGCGCGGTCGGGGCGCCCTTCGGGGACGTCTTCGCCGGGGGCTCGGCGCCCGGGCCCGCCGCGACGATGGCGGCCTGGCGGCGGCGGCCGTCGCCGAGGTGCTGCACCAGTTCGCGCAGCGTCCAGTCCGGGCAGGTCGGGACCTGGACGTCGAGGTCGGGGGCGGCCGCGATCGCGGCGCGGAAAGCGGCCGACCGGTCCTCGATCAGCCGCAGGACCTCGGGAAACTCCACAATGTTTTGCACGCCGGTTGTCTATCACGGCGCTCCGGCCGTCTGATAGCGATTTTGTCGGGCGACGACGACCGAGGCCCCTGCACGGGCGGCTCCCCAGTCCACTCCTCCATCGCCTCCTCCATCGTCTCCTCCATCGCCACGAAACGAGTCCGGCCCCACCGCACACGCGATGGGGCCGGAACCTGAAAGACCGTCAGCGGGCCTCCAGGACAAGCGGGCCGGGACGCCTCGGCTACGCCTTGGTGCAGGTCAGGTCGGCCTCCGGCAGGCGTCCGCCGGCCAGGTAGGCGTTGACCGCGTCGTCCACGCACGCGTTGCCGTACGTCCCGTAGAGCCCGTGCTGGTCGGCGCCCCGCAGGGTCAGCAGCCGGGAGCCGGGCAGCAGCCCGTGCAGCGCGACGCCGTCCCGGTAGGGGGTGCGCGGGTCCCCGGTGGCGGAGAGGATCAGCGCCGGGGCGTCGCGGCGCACCTCGGTGGGCGCCTCGCGCGGGGGGTCCAGGAAGGCGCACGGGGAGATGTTGTCGAGCAGCGGGCCGGACAGCGGGTACCGGGCGCGGTCGCGCTCGATCCGGCGCCAGTAGTCCTCCGGGTCGCGCGGCGCCGTACCGTCCGCGCACAGGATGGCCTGCGAGATGCTGCCGGCCTGCGACCCCTGCGGGGTGAAGAGGAAGCGCAGCATGGCGGTGATCCCGTCCGAGGGGGTGACCGGCCGGCCCGACGCGGCCTCGGCGAGCGTCGCCACCAGCTCGGCGAGGCCCGCCCGATCCGCGTCGGAGTCGCCCGCGAGGTTCATGAACACCACCATCGGCACCCGGGTGTCGTCGAGCTCGAAGGCGTCCGCGCCGGCGCCGACCACGAGCGGGCGCGCCGCGGCCGCCCGGACCGTGCGCAGCACCCCGGCGACCACGTCCTCGCGGGTGCGGCCCAGCCCGTAGGTGTCGTGGCGGGCCGCCGCCCAGTCCGCCCAGTCGGCGAACGCCCGCTCGTTCTCCGGCGCCATGTTGGGGAGCAGCGCCGGCCCGGCGTGGGCCGGGTACAGCGCGCTGTCCAGGACCACCCGGTCGTAGCGGCCGGGGAACATCTGGGTGTACACCGTGCCGAGGTAGGTGCCGTACGAGAGGCCGAGGTAGGAGATCCGCCGCTCGCCGAGCGCGCCCCGCACCACGTCCATGTCCCGGGCCGCGTCGCGGGTGCTCGCGTGCGGCAGCAGGTCCCCGGCCGCCGAACGGCACCGGGTCGCGAGGTCCCGCTGGAGGGCGACCTGGCGCTCGAAGGAGGCCCGGCCGGTCCCGGCGGAGGTGATGCTGAAGCCGATCGGCCAGCCGCAGTCGAGGGGGGCGCTGCGGCCGACGAAGCGCGGGTCCAGCCCGACGATGTCGAAGCGGGCGGCGGTGTCCTTCAACGCGGCGTGCACCCGCGGCGGCGCACCGAGCGTCGGACTGCCGGGGCCGCCGTCGTTGAGCAGCAGCGTGCCGATCCGGTGGCGGGTGTCGGTGGCCTTGATCCGGGAGAGCGCCAGCGTGACGGTGCGTCCGCCGGGGGCGCCGTAGTCGAGCGGCACGGTGACCTCCGCGCAGCGGGCGCCGGCCCGTTCCAGCGCGGCGCCCTCCTCGTCCTGCGGGCCCTGGACGCAGCTGTGCCAGTCCGGGCGCTGCTGGTAGTAGCGGTCGAGCCCCTGAGGAACGCCGGCGGCCTGTGCGGCGGCTTCTGCCGGTGCGGTGGCGGCGGCCGCGGTCAGGCCGGCCACGAGGGCGAGAGCGGCCGCGGCGGCGCGGCGGCGGAGGTAGGTCAAGACGTCTCCTCGGCGGTGCGGGGCCCGGTCCGGGCGCCTCCGTACAGGACGCGTGCGGGGCAAACAATATGACGGTCCGTCGGAAAAAGCTTCGCTGACGACGAAGCCGGGCGGGCGTAGCGGCGGGATCAGGTTTGCGGCGCGGGCGCGGGAGCGGGTGCGGGTGCGGGTGCGGGAGCGGGAGCGGTACGGGCGCGGAGCAGCAGCGCCAGCCCCAACGCCAGGTCGACGGCCACGTCCAGCGCCCGCAGCCAGTCGGCCGTCTTCCCGGGCGAGTAGACCTCCAGGTAGTCGGCCAGCGCGTGCAGCAGCACCAGCGGCCAGACACTCCCGATGTACAGCCGCGCGCCGCACAGGAAGAAGCCGAACGCGCCGGCCTCCAGCACCTGCCACAGCGTGTTGCCCAGGGGCGCGTCGAAGAACAGCCAGTTGTCGAGGTGCCCGACCCCGAACAGCACCGCCGTCAGCGTCCCCGCGCGCACTGGGCCGAGCGGCCGTGCGACCTCCAGCACCAGCGCCCGGCTGCTCAGCTCCTCGCTGACCCCGATGGCGAGCATCAGCACCACCCCGCCCGCCAGGGCCGCCGTGCCGCCCTCGACCCCGGGCAGCGCCGCCAGCCCCGCCAGCACCGTCACCGGCAGCAGCACCGGCCAGCGCGCCATCACCCCTGGGCCCGCCACCCCGCCGGCCGCCAGCAGCCCCCAGGTCCGGAGCAGCGCCAACACCACCGCCGCGCCCGCCAGATTGACCACGGTCGGCCCCAACTGCGGGAACCACCCCGGATCCAACGGCGGCAGCACCTTCGCCACCACCACGATCGTCGCCTGCCAGACGACCGCGGCCCCGACCGCCCCCGCCACCGGATGCCGGCGCACCTGGCTCCCCCACCGCGTCAACACAGCTCGATGGTAGGCACGACACCGTCAAGTCGGCGTCAGTTCCTTCGAGTTGGGCCTACAAGTGTGCTGATGGCCTTTCAGGTTCCGGCCCCATCGCGTGTGCGGTGGGGCCGGACTCGTTTCGTGGCGACGGGGGAGTGGGCCGGGGATCCGGTCGGGGATCCGGTCGGGCCGGACGTCCGGGAGACGGGCCGGGAGCCGATCCCGGCGGGGAGTGGGTTCGCGTTCCTGGCCGAGCACCGGGAGACGCTGTTCCCGGGCTCGATGTTCGCGGACGTGTACCCGTCGAGGAACGGCCGGCCGAACACGGCGAGGTGGTACGCCACTACGTCGTGCACAACGCGGAGGAGGAGGGCGAACGAAGACCGGTCCGACTGTTCCCCGGCGTGCCGGGCCGAGGGGCCGGGCCGCGTGACGGCGCCTGGCCGGGCGCCCTTCGACGGGGCTCGGCCCGGCCTCCCGGGCGGGGGAGGCCGGGCCCTTCGGCTCGCGGTGGGGGTGTGCGGTGTCAGCGTGCGTCGCGCAGGAAGACGGACCGCTCGACGGACTGGTGGCCGTTCGACGCCGCGCTCACCCGGATGTCCACGTCGGTGCCGTACTTCGGGGCCTCCTTGAACGTGGCCCGGAAGGTGTACTCGACCGTGTTGCCGTCGCGGACGCCCGGAACGTTCGGGTCGACCGTGACCAGGCCGCAGTCGTCCTTCAGCTCGACCGGCTTCCACACGTCGCCGACCCGGGCCTCGACCGTGACGTCGTTCGGGGTCAGCGCGTCGGAGCTCCACACGGCCACCCGGGGGCGCAGACCCGTGGTGCCGTCGGGCGAGGAGACCCGGAAGCTGAACGGGATCGGGTCCGTGGTGACCACGCCCTTGGCCGGCGGCATCACCGAGAGCATCTGCGGGCTGTGGCTGTCGACGACCGTGGCGTTCAGCTCGGCCTTCGCCATGTCGCGGTAGTCCCTGGAGTGCGGCACGGGGGCGTCCGCCTCGATCGTGATCCGCCCCGGACGGTTGGCCAGGGACAGCCGCATCCGGTACTCGACGGTCCGGCTCTGGCCGGCGGCCAGGGTGAAGGCCGCGTCGTCGGCGGTGCCCGCGTAGTCCATCCCGCCGCCCTGGCTGAGGTGGTCGAGCTTCTTCCAGCCGGAGGCGTCCTTGCGCTCCAGGGTGCCCTGCGCCATCGCGAGCACCATGGTGCAGGGCGCGCCCTCGTACTGCTGGGTCGCCACCACGGGGGCCACGCTGCGGGTGCCGGTGGCGTCGTTGTTCTTCCAGGTGACGGTGAAGGGGACCAGGTCGTTCAGTCCGATCTTCCCGCCCTCGTGCAGGCCGCCGAAGGTGATGCCGATGCCGCTTCCGCTTCCGCCGGACTGGGCGGGGGCCTTCGGCGCGGCCGGCTTGGCCGGGGCCTTCGCGGCGGCCTTGACGTCGGTCCTGGCGGCCGCGGCCGCGGGGGCCTCGGCGGCGGGCGCGGCGGCGGGCGGGGCCGTCTCGGTGGTCGGTGCGGCCGGGGTGGTCGGCGCGGCCGGGGCGGGGGTGGTCGGGACGGCGCCCGCGCCGGGGGTGGCGGAGGAGGTGACGGCCGGGGTGGAGGCGGGGGCGGCGACGGACGCTCCGCCGTTCGTCGGGCCGCAGGCGGCGACACCGACGGCGGCGACGACGGCCAGCGGGACGATCTTCGCAATACGGGTGATAACGGACGCGTTCATGTGACAGTCCCCCCAAGGACACGTGGTGATGAAGGTGATGGTGATCGGATGAGCGGGCGCCTGATGTCGCGCCCCGAGGAGCCGGCCCGAGCCCCCCGGCTCCGCCGGCTCGCTCTCCCCGCCTCTCACCCTGATAGACGTCCATCCCGTCGGGGGGTTGCAGGTCGGTTCGAAGAAATTTTCCGCGGACTTCTCCCGGAACGAGGACACGCCCTTCCAAGCACACTGCCGGCTCTGCGGCGGCACGTACGACAGGTCGAGCCCATGGCGCGGTCAGCGCGCAGCAGCCCTCCCCGGCGACCGGCCGGCCGACCGCAGTCGGCCGGCCGGTCGCAGGACGCACGGCCTCCCCGCCGAACCGGCGCCGCTCAGACCACCGCCCCGTTGTGGTCGCGCGCCCGCGCCGCGCCCGCCGCGTGAGGAGCCCGTGCCGCCCTGGCCTCCCGCGGCCGGTCCGGGAACCGGTCCTGGAGCAGCACGACCACCGGCATCGCGGTGAACACCGTCGACGCCGTGCCCATCAGGACCCCGGCCAGCAGCGCCACCGAGAAGTCGGCGAGCGAGTCGCCGCCGAGGGCCGCCAGGGCCACCAGGACGAACAGCGCCCCCATGCCGGTGTTCACCGTCCGGGGGAGGGTCTGCGCCACGGCGCGGTCCGCGAGAGCCGCCCAGCTCGCCTTCGTCCCGGTCCGGCGCAGCTCGCGCAGCCGGTCCAGGACCACCACCGTGTCGTTGACCGAGTACCCGACGATGGTGAGCAGCGCGGCGAGGAAGACGCTGTCCACCGGCTTGCCCAGCCAGGCGAAGAGGCCGAGGACGAGCAGCAGGTCCTGCGCCATCGCGATCACCGCGGCGGTCGCGAAGGTCCACCGGAAGCGGATCGTGAGGTAGAGCAACTGGGCGGCGACCGCGAGCCCGAGCGCGGCCAGCGCGTAGCCGCGCAGCTCGCTGCCGAGGCTCGGCCCGATCAGTTCGTCGCGCTCCACGGACAGTTCGCCGGTGACGCCGGTGAGCGCCTCCCGGATGCGCTGCTGCTGGTCGTCGCCGGTCTCCTTGGTGCGGACGGACACGCCGGTGTCGCCGGTGGTCTGCACCACGGCCTGCGGGAACCCGGCGCCGACCACCGCCGCGCGGGCGGCGTCCGCGTCGACCCGCTGCGCGGCCGTGTATTGCGCCACCCGGCCGCCGGTGAACTCGACGCCGAAGTCCAGGCCGCGCCCGCCGATCCCGGCCAGGGCGAGCAGCAGCAGGCCGGCGCAGGCGCCCAGCCAGCGCCGCCGGTGGCGCATCAGCCGGGGCGGCCGCCGGGTCAGCCGGGTCCGGAGCCGGCCGACGGTGGCCATGCCGGTCAGGGTGGGCCGCCGGACGACGGCGGGCCGGCGCACCGCCCACTCGGCGAGCAGCCGGGTGATCAGCATGGCCGAGAACATCGAGGCCAGCACGCCGATCGAGAGCGTCACCCCGAAGCCCTTGACCGGGCCGGTGGCGAACACGAAGAGCAGACCGGCGGCGAGCAGCGTCGTCACGTTGGAGTCGGCCACCGCGCTCCATGCCTTCGCGAACCCGACGCGGAGCGGGCGCCGCAGGTCGCGCTCCTTGCCGGGGCCGGCCGCCCGAGGAGCGGTGTACTCCTCCCTGGCCCGTTCGAAGACCAGCACGTTGGCGTCCACCGCCATGCCGATGGCGAGGACGAAGCCGGCCAGCCCGGGCAGGGTGAGCGTCGTGCCGAGCGCGACCACGGCGGCGTACGAGATCAGTCCGTAGAGGGCGAGCGCGACGGTGGCCAGCACGCCGAGCAGGCGGTACACCGCGATGATGAAGGCCCCGGTGCAGAGCAGGCCGATGGCCGCGGCCAGGGCGCTGGCCCGGATCGCCTCGGCGCCGAGGGTGGGGCCGACGGTGCTCTGCTCGATCACCGTCACCGGGACGGGCAGGGCGCCGCCCTTGACCAGGGCGGCGAGGTCGCGGGCCTCGTCGGCCGAGAAGCCGCCGGTGATCTGCGTCGAACCGCCGGTGATCCCCTGCCCGCAGAGCACGCTGTCCTGGACACCGGGGGCGGACAGGACACGGTCGTCGAGCACGATGGCGACCCGGCGGGCGGGGTCGGCCGGCGCGGCGCACGCCGCCTCCCCGGTGAGCCGGGCCCAGGCGTCGCCGGCCGAGCCGCGGAAGGAGAGGTCGACGCTCCAGCCGAGGCCCGTCCGGGTGTCGAGGACGGCCGAGGCGTCCTTGACGCCGTCGCCGGTCAGCGCCGGCGGGCCCAGCCGCAGGTGGCCGCCGGGGAGGCCGGGGTCGGCGAGGACCCGGGACCCGTCCGCCGCGGGGGGACCGGCCGGGCCGTCGGCGGTCGCGACGACGGGGTGGAAGGTGAGCTGGGCGGTGCGGCCGATGACCCCGGCGGCCTCGCGGGGGTCCTGGACGCCGGGGAGTTCGACGACGATGCGCCGCTCCCCGGCGCGGGCGAGCGAGGGTTCGACGACGCCGAGGCCGTCGACCCGGCGGCGCAGCACCTCCAGCGTCCGGTCGGTGGCGTCCGCGTCGGCGCGGACGGTGGGCGAGTCCTGGGTCTCCAGGACGATCCGGGTGCCGCCGCGCAGGTCGAGGCCGAGGCGGGGCGGGGTGGTCAGGGCGATGCAGAGCGAGACACCGACGACGGCGAGCGCGACGAGCGCGCGCCAGAACGCGGTACGGCGAGAAGGCATGGGTACTCCACGGGCGGTCCGCGGGAGCCGGGCGTCCTCGGGGGGACGCCGCACCCGGGACGGGCGGACGCGAGGGGACGGCGCGCCGCCGGGAACGCTCCGGGCACGGTGGCCGGAGCCCTCCCGTCCGGGCCGCGGGCAGGCCGCGGCACCCGGGTCGGCGGGCGCGATGGGACGTCAGCTGGACCGGGTGGAGGGGGGACCGCGGGTGTGGCGGGGGTCGTAGCGGTCGAACGGCGGCGCCCGCTCCTGACGCGGACCCGCGGCGTACACCCCGGGCCGGAACCGGGGGGCGTCCGTCCCTGCGGCCGGAAGCACAGCCGGCGGGAGCGCGGGCAGCCGGACACCGGGCTCGGCGGCGGCCGACTGCCGCTGGACGACATCGGAGCCGGTGCGGTCCGCGGAGCGCCGGACCTCCGCGCCCGCCGGACCGAGCCGTACAGCGGCCGGGGCGGCCGGGGCAGTGACGGCGGGCGGCGCACCGAGGGCCGGCTGCGCCGCGCCCGTTGCCGTGCCGAGGAGGACCTGGCAGACGGCCCAGGCCGCGAGGAACGCCCAGGACAGCGCGGCCGCCGCGGTCCGACGCACGCGTCGCTCCACTCCGGCCCCCTCCCCGCTCGTGCCGTCACCCGGTCCCGTCCGCAAGAAGCTCTCACTGTAGGCGACGGCGCAGCCGCATGGGGACGTTCGGGCGGCGGACCGGACCGGACCGGACCGGACTGGACTGGACTGGACTGGACCGATCGGGGCAGGGGCCGGGGTCACGGTCCGGCGGGGGTCCGCGCGGTGCTCTCCATCAGTGGGCGTCCGCTGCTGTGCTGCCCGCGCACCGAACCGGGGCAGGCGGTCAATTTCCGGCATCGGTGGCGATCCGTCAGTTCTCCGGGCCGCTTCCACGCAGGCTGGCCTGATGGGAGGCACACCTGGCGAGAGGTCAAGGCCTGAGGGTCACCCCCCCCGGCACGGGTGGGGCCGATCTCATCCGCTCTGCCGCGTTGTCGATCTGGCTGTCACCCCCCCCGTGCGGGTGTGGCCGATGAGCCACCGCAGTGGGCGGGCAGACCCCCTGGCAGCTGCCACTTCGCCTCCGCTTTGCCGCGCCGTGTCGCTTTGGTGGGCGGGGTACGAGGGGCGGCCAGGGGCCCGGACTCACGGCGGGGTAGGGGTGTTGGGCCTGGTCGTTGGGGACGGGAGCGCCTGGCGGGACCGGCCGCGGTCCGCAGACGCTCGGAGTGCGATGCCTTCGCTACCGCGGGATCAGCGAGGCCGGTGCGGCGTCCTGGTCTGCCGGGGCTCGGCGGGCCAGGCCCGAGCCCGGGTTACGGTCGGTGTCGGTGATGCCTGCTACGAAGGCCCCGTGATGGATGACGAGATCATCGAGAGGCTCCGGGAGCACCACGCCGGAGAGCTGCCTCCGCCCGCGCCTCCCGAGGCCGTGTCCGAACTCGAAGCGGTCGTGGGGCATTCGATGCCGCTCTTGCTCAAGCGGATCTATCTCGAAGTTGCCAATGGCGGGTTCGGCCGATGGGGCGGTGCCCTGTCCCTGACCGAGGACACCGACGACCCGCCGGTTCTGGAGGCGTACTCGGAGTGGGCCAAGGGTTGTGGAGTCGGATATCCGACATCGGTCGTGCCACTGCTCACCTGGGGCTGTGCGATCTGGTCCCTCGTCGATTTCAGCACCGCGGAAGGCCGCATGTGGGGCTGGGACCCGAACGTACGGTGTCTACGACACGCGCTGTTCCCGGAGGACTTCACCCTGGCCGATCGTCTCACTGGCTGGCTCGACGGTCGGGAGGACTTCCCGCAGCCGCCGGCCCCCACCGACTGCCCGGACTGCTGACGGGACGCGGTGATGACGGGTGTCACGCCGTGTCACGTCGATGACAGCGAGGCCCGCCACAGCGGCACCTGGAGGACCTGAGGACGGTGTGTTTCCCTACGCGGGGCCTGGATCGAGGGTGGCCACAAGGCGTTCCCGGAGTTCCGGAGGGCAGATCGGGTTGGTGGCGACCTTGTAGCGAATGCCCTGCGACGGATCCGTGGCGAGCGCCGTGAGCACGTCGAGCGGGAGGTTCGGGTTGCCGGCCAGCCAGCTCCGGTTCTCCGTGCCGGCGGACGCCGCCGCGCTTCTCATCAGCTTCTGGCCGGTCGTCCGGTGCAAGGCCCACCAGCGGACGTGGTCCAGCTTGCTGCCCACCGCGGCGTCGACCAGCCGGCGTGGCGTGGAGGGGTTGAGGACGACTGCGACCCGTACGTGCTGGAACGGGCTGCCGCACTCCTGTACCGGCCTGCACAACGTGCCCGACACCCCCGACATCCTCCGAGGGCTGCTCGCCGCCGACCGAACCCGCCGAGCCCGGTCGGTCCGGGACCTGTACCGGCTGCTCCTCGACCAGGAGCGGCTGTTCCCGGCGACCGCCCCGGCAGCCCTGGTCGTCGCCGCCCTTCTCGACGACCCGCGGACCCTCGCCGAGGACCGGTGGGAGCGCAGAGCCGGCACGCGGCCGCTGCGCGCGGAACTGCTGAACTGGCTGGCCAATTTCGCCGACCTCGCCCGCCAGGACGTCCGGGACGGTGTCGGCACGCCGCAGGACCTGGCCGCCGACCGCGCCGTGCGGCCGGCGCTCCATGCTCGCGTAGCGCCCTTCTGCGAGGACGGGGATCCGCGGGTACGGGAGGCAGCCGTCGCGGCCAGCGCCCTGCTGCTCGCTGACCTTGTCCTCGCCGCGTCCGTCCCGCGGCACGCGCCCGCCGTTCGCGATGTCCTGGCTCCGAGTGCGGACTCGTACTACCGGTGGATCGCCCGGGAACGGCTGGAGGCCTGGGGCGAGGGCAGCTCGGACCTCCTCGCTGTGGAGCAGGAACGCCGCGCAGCCGCCGGGCGGGCACACGCACTGGCGCGGGACCCGTTCGACGAGGGCGGGGAACGGGCGGCCCGATGGCCGGCCGGGCAGCCGGAGGACACCGCAGCCCTGGAGCCGCCCGGCCGGTGGCGCCCGGCCCGGGCGGCAGTCGAGCGGGCGGCACCGCCCGGACCGGCACCCGAACCGCCCACAGCCGTCCGGGGCGCCAAACCGGACCGCCGAAGCCCGTGGCAGACCACGATGCCGCACCACGACGAGTGGACGTTCACCCCGTACATCGGCGTCGGCCCACTGCACCTCGGCATGAGCCTGCAGGAGATCGCCGCCACCCTCCGCGAAACCGGGACGGTCCTGTCCACCTACGATCCCGGGAGCGGCGAGCACTCGCTCACCCTCGCCGAGTTCCCCACCACCGGCATCAGAGCCCTCTTCGGGAGGAGCAACGGCCTGGCGTGCGTGGCCGTGGGCGCGCAGAACGGCCCCCCAGGTCAGGTTGGACGGTACCCCGCTGACCGGCGGCCTGCCGCACGTGGTGGAGAACCGGCTCGCTCACCGACCGGCCCGCAGCGACCCGAGGTACAGCAGCGCAGGAGCCCTGTCCGTCTCCGGTTACGGTCTCGCGATCCGCTCCCAATGCGTCGGCGACATCGAACCGACCCGACCGCTCTTCCTACCGCACGAATGGCTCGACCTCTGGCACTACCTGCCCCGCGAGGAGTGGGACCTCCGGTAGAGCCGGTTCGCAAGCACCACACGACGGCACGGTACCTCGCCGGAGAACCTGACGGCGGACCACGTGGGGCCTTGAACCCAGGGCACCCTCGGCCTGCCGGTTCCCGCGGCCTCCGCACAGTCCGGGCACTACGCTGCACGCGTGATCGACAACTCGAACGTGTGTCTCGCCGACCTTCTCGATCGCCGCACGGACGGGCACGAGCCCGCTCCGGAGGCGGTGCTCGCCGCGCTGTTCGAGGGCGGGGTGTTCGTTCCCGTCACCGACACCGGATCGGTGATCTTTCTCCCCGACGACGAACAGTCGCCCACGCTGCTCGCGTTCACCGACGCGGCACTCGGCGCGCAACTGCTGCCGGACGCCGCCGGGACGGTGCACTGCGACGCGGCACGGCTGAGGGACATCCTGGAGAAGACCGGCGTCACCGTACTCGCGGTCCGCTCCGGAAACGGTCAGGCGATCCTTCCCGAGCAGGTGCTGCGGAACTGGGCGACCCGCGGGCCCGGAGCGGAGATGAAGCTCAGTCGGTCCACCGACCCGGTGGCCGTCGCCCTGCGCGACGCGTTGGTTCGGCGGATCCGGGAGTTCCCCGCCGTCCGCTCGGTGTGGGTGGCGCACGCCCGGTTGCGGGCCAGCGGTGAGGAACACCTGTTGCTGCACGTCGCCGTGGACGAGGACCTGCCCTCGGCCTCCGCCGACCGCCTGATGCAGATCCTGCTCGGCCAGGAGGTCGAGCCCGGCCCGAGGCACCCGAAGGTCGGGATGCTCGCCCTGAACACCACCACCCACGCCGACACCATCGCCGAACTCGACCGCCAGGGCCTCGACACCGTGCGCCACGACCCCGAGTCGGGCCGGATCCAGGTGATCTCCCGCGAGTACGACGACCCGTCCGCGGCCCCGGCGAAGAACGCCACGCCCCAGCCCCGGCCCAAGCACCGCTGGTTCGGCCGCTCCTGACAGGACGCCGTCCGTGAGGCGAAACGACCACCTGTCACTCGGTCCGACGGCCTGGTCCACGCACGAGGCAACCGGTGAACACCCGAAGGTTGACGACGCATACGATCCGATAACTCTCTGCAAGCTACCCAGTCGTCCTACGGTGTCCCGATGCGCCGATCGAGACTCTTCCACTCGCCAGTCATCCCGCTCCTGGGCGCAGCATCGGTTGCCGTTGCGAGGACCGCTCAGGTTGATGCCGATGAGACCCGTATGGCTCCGACAGTGCTGCTGAGCCGGGAGTACCACGAGAAGCATCCGAGGCCTGGCTTAATCACCAGTCGTGGTTCTGGCTCAACTTCCGGGCTCTGTCGCTGATTGAGGGGTTCGCGCGGGGCCACAGACAGGTGGGCATCACCTGGGCGTGGCTGATGGAGTTCGGGTCGCTGACCTGCTCTTCCCGGGTGTCGGGGTGGAGATCGAAGCGATGATTGTCGGGGAGGGCGAGGTTCGCCTTGCCGTACGGTCCGTGGCGGCGTCGGCCGCCTGTCCGGGATGCGAGCACAGATCGTCGCGGTTGCACTGCTACTACAAGCGGCGACTGGCAGATCGCCCCGTAGCCGGCAGGCGGGTGCGCCTGGAGCTCAGAGCGCGGCATCCGGTGTGCGGCAACGACCGCTGCGGGCAGCGGACGTTCGCCGAGCAGATCCCGGATCTGACGTCCCGACACGCTCGCCGCACGACCGCCCTCACCGCTCAACTCACTGACATCGCCCTGTACCTGGGAGGGCGGGCCGGAGCCCGGCTCCCGGGACGCCTGGCCATGACCGCGTGCAGGGACACACTGCTGCGCCTCATCCGAGCACTGCCCCTCCCATCATCAGGCACTCAGGGGGAAGCCGACTCAGGGCGCGTGTGTCCGGGTACAACCGCCGTGCGCAACGAGAGGGGCCCGTGGACCACAAGGTCCGCGGGGCCCCTCTGTGTCGTGCGCGGCGGGCGGCTGCGCGGGTGCGGCGGCCAGCTGGTCGCGCAGTCCGGCGGACACGATCCGCCTCACGGGCAGCCGGCAGGCATCAGCGATTTCTTCGACCTGGAGGGGGCGATGTCATCAGCGCCTGTTGTGAACACGTACAGGAAGTCCTTGAGGATGACAATACGGGCCTCGCGGTCCACTTCCCCGAATAAGGATGGAAGCGGCCGGGATTCGAAGACCTTCGGGACTGCCGGGAATGAGAAGAAGGGTTGAGTGGGGAAGGAGTGGCGATGCGAGCTGAACTCCGGTACAGGGAAGATCGAATTGTGGAGCCCGATTATCTTCATTCGGTCGATGAGGTCGGTGTCCTGATCGAGGATCTTCTGACTGGGCCGGTTCACCAAAACCTGGCCCAGATCATTCATCTGGACCGCCCCTCGATGATGCCGGAATGGCCCGATCACGAGTTTCTGATCGGAGTGGACAGGGCGGTCCAGCTCGGAGTGGTCGCCTTCGCCGATAGCGGGGGCAGTGTCATTTCCGCAGGGGGTCCCGAAACCAGGAATGCGCCGGTGTACTATCTTGCCGGACACTGGACCGATTTCTCGGACCGGGTTGAGATTTCGATCGACATCGTTCGAAATGCCGTCGAGGAGTTCCTGGCTTCGGGAGGGAAGCGGCCCACATGTGTCCCGTGGAAAGAGCGGTTCCCTGACGGCTGAAGGCCGTCCCGTAATCCAACAGTGGCCTTCGCCTGGGCTCTGCTCGTGGCGTGCGGTCGGGTTGGGTTGCCCAGCTGGCCAGTGTCGGTGCAGGGGAGGGGGCTTTCGTGGGCGCTCTCCCCGGCTGTGTTTCACGCGGTGAGGTGCTGCTCCGCGTCGGAGCCGGTGGCGGGCTGGGTGGCGGCGCCGTGCTGTTCTTCTTCGGGGCGGCCCTTTGGGGGCAGGAGGAAGGTGATCGCGAGGAAGACCGTCAGCAGGCATGCCTGGACGATCAGGGCGCGGTGGAAGCCGTCGATGAAGTCACCGGTCCTGGCCTGGGCGAAGAACACCGAGCCGAAGACCGCGACACCGATGGAGCCGCCGACTGCCTGGACCGCGGACAGGACACCGGAGGCGGAGCCGATCTCGTCGTCGTCGACGGCGGCCAGGATGAAGCTGAACAGGGCGGCGATCACCATGCCGGCGCCGACGCCCGCCACTGCCACGCCGGGGGCGATGTCCCGGATCGCGAACGAGGCGGCGTCGAGGCGGTCGAGCTCGGCCCACAACAGGGCCGCGCCGGCCAGTTGGACCAGCGGTCCGATCTGTAGCACCCTGCGGCCGATCCTGTCCGCGAGGAACGCGCCGCTGACGGCGCCGCCGATCGCGGTTCCCACCGCGAGGGGCAGGTTGCCCAGGCCCGCTTCACCGGCGGTGAAGTGCCGGCCGATCTGGAGGAAGAGGGTCAGCACGAGCTGGGTGCCGATGAGCCCGCCGAAGAACAGGGCGATGCCGCCGAGTCCGACGGTGAAGGCCGGCTTGCGAAGCAGGCCCGGGGTCACCAGCGGCTCGCGGCCTGCGGCGGCCGTGCGGCGCTGCTGGAGGGCGAAGAGGGCGAAACCGATCGCCGAGGCGGCCATGGACAGCCATGTCCACAGCGGCCAGCCGTCCTCCTGCCCCTGGTTGAGCGGCAACACCAGCAGACCGCAGGAGAGTGCGACCAGGGCGGCGCCGGTCAGGTCGACCCGAACCGCGCGGTCGCCCGGCTGCTTCGGCACGAACTTCGCGGCGACGATCAGTGCCGTGAGCCCGATGGGCAGGTTGACCAGGAACACCGACCGCCAGCCCAGGCCGAAAAAGTCGCCCTCGATGAGGAAGCCGCCCAGGACCGGGCCGATGATGCCGCCCAGGCCGAGTACGGGTCCGAAGACCGCGAAGACCTTGGTCAGCTCGGGGCCGGAGAAGTTCTCCCGCAGCAGACCCAGCCCCTGGGGCAGGAGCATGGCCCCGGCGGTGCCCTGCAGCAGGCGGAAGGCGATCAGCGACTCGATGTTCGGCGCGAGTGCGCACAGCAGCGAGGCCGCGGTGAAGGCCGCCAGGCCGATCAGGAATATCCGGCGCCGTCCGTAGCGGTCGCCGAGCCGGCCGCCGAGCACGAGCCCTGCGCCCAGGGTGAGGGCGTAGCCGCCGATCACCCACTGCAGTCCGACGGAACCGGCACCGAGGGACTTCTCCAGGTCCGGTCCGGCCACGTTGACGATCGAGGCGTCCAGGAGATCCATGACCTCCGCGACGATCATCGCCACCAGGATCAGCCATCGCCACTGGTAGGGCTCGGTCGTCTCGTCGGGGGTGGGGGACGGGGCACGCACGCCAGATACCTCCATGGTGAAGTAATTCCATGATGAAGGTAAATTGGTGGAGGTAGGTTGTCAAAGCGGGCCGCCCACCTGGACGCCCGGCAGGTGAGACGAGGTGGCAATGCCTGTGGAGGAAGCGATGGGCGACGGTGTCGCGGCGCGGCGCGAGCGGCTGATGGAAGGGCTGCGGATCTATGGCGGCCACTACGCCGAGCTCAGCCGGCGCTTCGCCGCCTGGCTGGGCCTGCACTCCACCGACGCGACCGCGGTGCTGGAGATCGCCGCCGCCGAGGAACGCGGGACTCCGCTGTCACCGGCCCGGCTGAGCGAGCGCATCTCCCTGTCCACGGGCGCCACCACCGCACTCCTGAACCGCCTTGAAGCGGCCGGACACATCGTCCGCACCCGCGAGCACTCCGACCGGCGCATCGTCACCCTGCGGAGCGGCCCGCACATCCAGGAGCGGGCGGACGAGTTCTTCGGCCCGCTCGCCCACCGCCTCGACGCCGCGATGTCCCCCTATCCGCCACAACTCCTGCAACAGTTCGAGCAGTTCATCACCGATCTGAACGCCACCATGGACGCCCACCTCGCCGAGCGGAGCCCGGTGGCCCCGTGCCCCCCCGGCTCCCTCGGGGACCGCCGGCGCTAGAGGCCGCCCCGGGTGGGGCGGGCCAGCGCGAGGTTGTGGAGGCGGGCAATGCCGAGCACGGCGTGATGCACACCGGTTCCGCGCAGGCGGCATTCGCGGAGGATCTTCCAAGTCCTTCATGCGGAAGAAGGTGTGCTCGACGCGGGCTCGTGCCCATCGGTGGACGACGTTGTCGGCTTCCTGTCGAGGCGTCGGACGTTCCTGGCCCGGGCGCCGGCGGTGCGGCATGAGAGTCCTGTGCCTTGGTAGCCGCCGTCGGCCGGTACCGGGGCGTCGCGGCAGGCCAGATCGACACCGGACTCGGTGAAGGCCCGGCAGTCGTTGCGGTTGACGGGCACAGGAAGGCCGACGGCAACGACGAACCTGCTGTTGGCGTCGATCACCCGTGCAGGCCGCGTGCGGCATCGGCGGAACCGGTTGCGGTGGCCCGTGGAGGTGCCTTGAGAACGCGTCGGAGTCGGGCGCGGTGAGGCCGTGACCACGGTGCTCGTGTCGGTTCACGAGGCTGTCCCTTGTCCGCTCGGCGGACCTGTCAGCCGATCTGCTGCGGCAGTCGGCGGTCCTCGAAGGGGTCGTCGCGGTCGTGGGGCTCGTACGGCTCGAAGTCGGGGCGGCCGATGAGCTCGGCGACCGAGAAGGGGTGCCGGTGGTCGGTGAGGAGCCGGTGGACGAACTCGGCGGTGGAACCGTCGAACCGCGCACAGCTGTCGCCGTCCTCGTTGCGGGCGACGACCGGCCACCGGTTCGGGTCCGCGCCCTCCGTCAGCCAGTAGAACTGGTGGGCCCGGACGGAGTCGGGCCACTGCCGCGACCGCGGCCGGCCCGTCACGGCGGCGAGCCGCCGCACCCAGCGCCCACCCGGCACCTCGGCCCCTTCCTCCGATTCCCCGCCGGGCAGGAAGGCCGTCGCCGGGTCGGCCCGGCGGGCCGTCACCGCGACCAGGTGCGACCCGCCGCCGCCGTTGTCCCGGACGATCCCGCAGCCGATCCACCGCCCGCCCACCACCCACCCGCACAACTCGACGAGCCGCCCGGCGAGCGGCGCGACCAGCGGCAACCCGCTGCCGTCGTCCAGGGCGGGGTCCACGAAACCACCGGCCGCAAGGACACGCGACGACCCCAGCGCGGGCGCAACGCCTCGACGAGACGGCGATGGGCGGTGACGAGGTCGCCGTCGGCGGGCAGCCGGGCGACGGCGGAGCCGGGCGGTCCAACAGCGCGTCGATGCGGTGCAGATGGTCGGTGGTGTTGTCCATGACGTCAGTCAACCGCGAGCCGCCGACAGGGCTACCGGCAGTCCTCGCCCTGGCGATCACAGCCGGCCACCAGCTCGCCGGACTCCTCGGGGAACCGGCGCCGGCCGCGGACAGCTGCGCCGTCGTGGCCGCGTTGACCGACGGCGCGGCCGTCGTCGAGCGGCTGGAGCGCGAGGACGGCCGGATCCGGCCGATGCCGCACACCTCGGCGTACGGGCCGATCAACGGCGACACGCGACCGTCCTCGACAAGGTCGCCGCAGTCCTGCGCAGCCCGTGACGGTCGGCCTCGCCACCGACTCCCGTGCCCGCTTGAGTACGGCTGCTCAGGCGCCGGTCCGAGTCGCACTCCTAGCGTGGTGGCACGAGGTGAGACGGAGGGACCGGAGTGCTCGACAAGAGGTTGCTGAAGGGCTGCCTGGGGACCGTGATGGTTCTCGCCGCCCTGGCGGGGATCGTGTTCGCGCTCTACATCGGCATGTGGATCTACATCGGTCCTGCCGGCTGAACAGCGCAGTGCGCAGCTCGGGTGGTCGACGGCGTTCGGCGGCGGATCCGCTCGGTCAGGTCCGGCTTCCGCCGGCTGCGGCTCTCCGTACGCCGTTGCGGATCCATTGCCGGTTGCCCGCACATGCCAGGGCCGGACCGACGAGCATGGACAGCATCCACAGTGCGACGCTGGCGGGCGAGTAGATGTAGTACTGCCATCGATTCGGCAGCAGCGTCGGCAGGAGAAGGAGCGCGACGAGTGTCGCCCAGGTTGTGAGCACGGTGATCACTGCGCGCGCCGCCACATCCACACCGTTTCCTGGTGCCACGTGTCCCCCTGGCCGAGTTCGGAGCGGATCCCGGAGCGGATCCCGCCCATCAAGTTTGAACGTGTTCAATATAGCAGCGCGGCTGCGGGTGGTCGGCAGCTGGTGCTGCCGACCACCCCGCAGGGGGTACTGGCCAGGGCGGCGGAATCCGGAGTGTCGAGCAGCCGGGCCGCCCCGTACGGCCGGTCGGCACGGCAGGCTCAGCGGAAGTCGTCGGCGTGGTCGACGGCCCACTGGGCGTAGGTGTGTGCCGGAGCGCCGGTGATCTTCTCGGTGATGACGGACGTCGTGGCCACGATGCCGTCGGCGGCGGCCCACTGACTCACGATCGCCTCGGCCACGACCGGATGCATGGTTCTGGCGACTTCCGCGCGGGCCTGCTCGTCGGAGATGTGCTCGATCCGGATGTGACGGCCGATGGCCTCGCCGATGTGCTCGACCTGGCGTCGCAGGGTCAGGGACTCTGCCCCGTAGACGGTGTAGGCCTGGTGCGAGTGGCCCGGTTCGGTCAGGGCGGTCACCGCCAGCGCCGCGATGTCCTTCTCGTGCACCGGTGCCGACTGCGCGAGCGGACGGGGAAGGCGGACGACGTTGTCGGTGCGGATCGATTCGGCCCACCAGGTGCGGGTGTTGGTCGCGAACGTCCCCGGCCTGAGGAACGTCCAGTCCATGCCGGACCGTTGGACGGCCTGCTCGATCGTGCGGTTCAGGCGGGTGACCGGGTGGTCGGCGTCGGGGTCCAGGGAGACCGACACCGACGAGAGCAGGACCACCTGCCGGATCCCCGCGGCTGCGGCCGTTGCGGCGACCTTCTCGATGTCGTAGGGCTTCCGGGGGTCGAGCATTCCGTACAGGAACACCTTGTCGGCACCGTCGAGCGCTGCGGGGAGCGTCTCGGGGCGCTCAAGGTCGGCGACGACTGCTTCGCACCCGGGCGTCGAGCCCGCGGCCGGGGTCCTGCTGACCGCTCTGACCTGCTCACCGGCGGCCAGCAGGCCACCGGCCACATGACGACCGACGTTGCCGCGGGCGCCGAAGACGACTGCCACCATGATGGAACCTCCTGCTTGTTGTGGACATGAATTGCCGCATCGACGGGGGTGCTGCGGGATGTGTCGCTGCCCCGCGGGTGGCGGACCGGCGCCGGCGGGCCCGGTCGTCCGTGCCGGTACGGGGGGAACGGGTCGGGAGCCGGAGCGCGCCGACCGCGGGATGCGCGGATGCGCGGATGCGAGATGTCGCTGCGGCGGGACGGTCGGTCGCCGGTCAGGGCTGGATGTTCTCCAGGTCCTCCAGGAGGCCGGGGTGGTTCGGCTCCCAGCCGAGCGCCTGCCGGGTGCGGGTGCTGGACGAGGGCTGGTCGGCCCTGAAGATCGGGCCGAGCGGGCCGTAGGTCTCCTCCGGCACCGACTCGACCGGCAGGCCCAGCCGTCGGCCGATGACGGCCGCGATGTCCCGAACCCGGTCCCCCTCGTCGGCCACCGCGTGCCAGGCGGTGCCGGCCGGCGCCTGCTCCAGGGCGAGCCGGAAGAGAACGGCCGCGTCGAGCGCGTGGACCGCGGGCCAGCGCTGGGTGCCGTCGCCGGGGTAGCCGGAGATCCCGCTTCGGCGTGCGATGTCGGTCAGTAGGCCGGCGAACCCTCCCGTGCCCTCGTTGTGAACCGTGCGCGGCAGGCGTACGGACGTGCTGCGGACCCCGCGCGAGGCCAGGCCCAGGATCGCCGTGACCGTGCGACCGCGGCCGCCGACCGGCCCGTCGGTCGGTACCGGGTCGGCCTCGGTGGAGGTACGGCCCGGCACCCAGGGCGTTCCCGAGACGGTGACCAGGGGGCGGTCGCTGCCGACGAGTTCCTCGCCGAGGGCGGTGAGGCCGGCGGTCTCCTCGGCGACGTTCCGGGCGAGGGCCTCGGGGCTGCTGAAGTCGTTGCCGAAGGCCAGGTGGATCACCCCGTCGGCCCGGGCGGCACCGGAACGCAGGACGTCCAGGTCGGCGAGGCCTCCCCGCAGCGGTTCGGCGCCGGCTGCCTCGGCGGCCCGTGCGGAGGCGTCGGAGCGGGCGAGTGCGAGGACGGTGTGGCCGTTGCCGAGGAGTTCGGCGACGACGGCGGAACCGATCAGGCCGGTGCCGCCGGTGACGAAGACGCGCATGGAACCCTCCCAGAAGTGATGGGACTCTTGTCCCATCACCGTAGCAGAGTGATGGGACAAGAGTCCCATCACGTATGCTGAACCCCATGGGTCGATGGGAACCAGGTGCGCGTGAACGCCTCGTCGTGGCCGCGGTCGACCTGTTCACGGAGCAGGGGTACGACGCCACCACGGTCGCGCAGATCGCCGAGCGTGCCGGGGTCACCAAGAGCACCTTCTTCCGGCACTTCCCCGACAAGCGCGAACTGCTGGTCGCCGGGCAGGAGACGCTCAGCCGGCTGCTGGCCGAGGGGATCGCCGACGCGCCCGGTGACGCCAGCCCGCTCGAGGCGGTCGCCGCCGGTCTCGAACGCGCCTCGACCGCGATGGGCCCCGGGAGCCGCGAGCTCGCCCCCCGCCTGAAGGCCGCCGTCGCCGCCAGCGCCGAGCTGCAGGAGCGCGACGCCCTCAAGACCGTCAGCCTCGCGGCCGCGATGACAACCGCCCTGGTCGCCCGCGGCGTGCCCGACCCGACCGCGGCCCTCGCGGGCGAGCTGGGCGTCCTCGCCTTCAAGCGGGGGTACGCCGAATGGGCCGAGGACGACCGCGGCGCCGAGGGCGAGCTCGCCGGGTACACCCTCGCGGCCCTGGACGAACTGCGCGCGGCGAGCGCATCGCTGGGCTGACCGGACGAGCACCGCCCAGCGCCGGTGCGGTGGACGAGAAGCAGACCTCACAGCTCTTCGAGCCCGCCGGCCCGATCCTGGTCGTCGGCCGCCGCATCCAGGCGAAGCTCTTGCGGGCTCCCTTGAGCGGATGGTGGAAGCGGGGCCGGTGGATCATCCTGCACTTCTGGCAGGGCTTGTAGCAGCACGGCGCGGCCACCGGGATCCGACGGCGGGAGCGTCCCCGGGCACGGACGAGGGGTGCGTGCCCGCGCCGGCCCCAGGTGCGGGCGTTCGGCGGCGTCACCGAGGTGCTCTCGCCTGCCTCGAACAGGGCGGCGGCCTCGAACCGCACCTGTTCGGGGATCACTACCTGTCCTGTCACTGCCCGGCAGCCGAACGAAAACCCCAGTGGCTGACGGTTTCAAAATGATCTGCGGCTGCGGTTGCGGCCAAGGAAGATCATGATGTGAGAGCACACTGATCCTCGCAAGCGAATCGAGCCCGCATCGATGGCAAGGCCCCCTGGCGCGTTTCAGTCGATCACGTTCGCGGCCTGGCGTGATCGTCCTCCTGGGCAGGACCGTGCCTCCACGCGGTACTACGTCACGCTGGCGGAACTCCTTGTGCGCCTCGGGAGCTTCGGACTCGGTCTCACTTGGAGGGTGCGGATCGACGATGCTCGACTGGTCACCAGGTTTGCCGAGATCGAGAAGGCTTCCTCCGGTGCCGGGATCGGCACCCTTGAGCTACTGGCCCTGGTCGCGCCGGACCTTCAGTTCGTTGACGCGGACTTCGTGGGGTACGCGGGCGATGAGCTGAGGGTGGTGCTGCGGGAGTTCGACAGCACGAGCTGGGACCTCTGCACCGCGGATGCCTCGGTGGTCCGGGAGATCCGCCAGCACTACCCGGACGCGGTGCCGACTCCTGAGGATGTTCTCCAGGAGATCTCCTGGACGAACAACCGGCGCGAGATGTGATCCAACGTTCCTGCTGATCCTTTCTGGGTGAGCCGACCTGTGGGTCTTGCGCTCGGCAATCCTGGCCTGCGGGGCTGCCGACCTTGCTCAGCTGGCGTTCTGCCACTTCAGCCGCCTGAACGAACTGCTGAGGATTCGCCTCGCCGCCGAGGCCGCCAGCGCGAACGCCTCTACCCCACCCCCGACCGGCAGAACAGACCCTCACGGCTTCATCAGTGGCTCCACCCGAGTACGCGGTTGGCACCCTTCGTGGTTGGTAGCCTCCCGGGATGACCGCGACATTCGACGAAGCCGTCCGCGCTCGGTTGCAGGCACCCAACATCTGGTACATCGGCACCGTGTTCGCCGACGGGGCACCGCAGGTCAGCCCGATGTGGGTGGATCTGGAGGGAGAGGGGGAACTGACGTTCAACACCTCGGTGGGGCGGGTGAAGGAGGAGAACCTGCGTCGCGACCCGCGCGTCTATCTCTCGCACGCGGACGCCACCGACCCCTTCGACCGCGTGCAGATCAGCGGTGTGGTGGCCCGCTTCATCGAGGGCGAGGAGGCGCACGAGCGGATGGACCGGCTGGCCCGCAAGTACCTGGGCGTGGAGCACTACGAGTGGACCATGCCGGGTGAGCAGCGGGTCGCGGTGATCGTGCGCCCGGTCAAGGTGCGGCACATTGTCGGGGTGGAGCGGTTCCGACCCGGCGGCCCCGTCCCCGCCCCCGAGTAGTGCACCTGCCGGGTGTCGCTGACAGGATGCGCGGCCCCCGGCCCGTCCAGCAGCTGCGCCGCTCACAGTCGGACACCGAGGGCGCCGACCACCATCGGGGGGCCGGCGCCCGGACTCCGCCGTCTCGGTGGGTGTGCGGTGGGTGTGCGGTGGGTGTGTGCGGTGGGTGTGTGCGGTGGGAACCGCCCGTCGGAGCTCGTGCCAGCTGATTCCCTCCTCCATGAGCGCCTGGCCGAGGCGGGCGAAGGCAGAGCGGTGACGGTCGAGGCCTTCGGCGTCGTTGCGAGCCTGGTCGTAGAGGAGTCCCACCGATATCGAAAGTCCCATGGGCCGGAGTCCAGGAACGACCTCTGACGGTGACGGGTCCGCCGCCGCGCCGACAGCCGGGCCGTCCGGGAGAAATTCAGCCCCGCCGACGAGCCCGGCCACCGGCGTGACGAGGACGTGACTCGCCTCTCAGCGGTCGTGCGGCACCACATCAACATGCTCGGCCGGCACTCCTTCCACCTCCCTGCCCCGCCCGGCGGCCTGCGACCACCGCGTGATCCGGCCACCACGTGATCCGGCCGCCGCCGAGGCGTGAAGCCGCAGGCACCGGCGCGGGGCCCGGACGTTGTGCTCCGCGCTACCGGACCCCGCGGTCGGGGGCTGGGGTGCGCGGTCGTAGGCGCTCTCCCTGCGGCCCGAACATGATCAGGTATTCGACCGGTCCGCCGGGTCCGGCGTTCGCGACTCCGTGGGCGGTGCGGGTGTCGAACTCGGCCACGTCCCCGGCGCTCAGGACGAGGTCCTGCTCGCCGAGCGCCAGCCACAGCCGCCCGTACAGGACGCACAGCCATTCGTACCCGTCGTGGGAGACCTGCCGCGGCCGCGCCGGCGGCGCGTCGACGGCGGGCAGGACGTGCTTGTGGGCGTGCAGGCCCCCGACGTACCGGGTCAGCGGTAGCACCGTCTTGTCGTTGCCGGAACGCTGCGGCACCGGGGTACGCGGTCCGGACGCCGCCGAGGCGGGTGCGGTGCCGGCCAGCTCGTCGAGGGAGACGTCGTACGCCTTCGCGAGCTGCAGCAGTACCTCCAGGGTCGGCTTGCGCCGGCCGGTCTCGATCCGCGACAGCGTGCTCAGCGAGATGCCGGTCGCGCGGCTGACGCCGGTGAGTGTGGCGCCGTGCTGCTCACGCGCGGTCCGCAGCCGGGGGCCCATGGCCGCCAGCGTGTCGGCTGTGCTGTCGTCCGTCACCGTCACCGTCGCCCCGCTCCCTGCGGCCGTGCCGCCTCCACCGTCCTGTCCTGCCAGTTTGCCACGATGGCAAGGGTGTTCGCGTCGTGCGGCCGCCGCGCCGCATGATCGGTGGGTAACCGCGGCCGCCCGTGAACCGAGGAGAAGCGATGCACCAGCCCGCACCGTCCGCCGACCTGTGCCACCGCACCATCGAGGCGCCCGCCGGGCGCCTGCACCTGGTCGAGCAGGGCACCGGACCGCTGGTCCTGCTCGTTCACGGCTTCCCCGAGTCCTGGTACTCCTGGCGCCGCCAACTCCCGGCCCTCGCGGCGGCGGGATACCGGGCCGTGGCGCTCGACGTGCGCGGCTACGGCCGCTCCTCCAAGCCGGCCGCGACGGACGCCTACCGGATGCTCGACCTCGTGGAGGACAACGTCGCCCTGGTACGCGCCCTGGGCGAGGAGACGGCAGTGGTCGTCGGGCACGACTGGGGCTCCAGCATCGCGGCGGCCTCCGCCCTGCTCCACCCCGAGGTCTTCCGCGCCGTCGCACTGCTGAGCGTCCCCTACGCGCCGCCCGGCGGCCCCCGCCCCACCGACGTCTTCGCGCAGATGGGCGGCGACCAGGAGTTCTACGTCTCGTACTTCCAGGAGCCCGGCCGGGCCGAAGCAGAGATGGAGCCCGACCTCCGGGGCTGGCTCGCGGGCTTCTACGCGGCCATGTCCGCCGACACCATGCCCGCCCAGGGCGAGCCCGACCCGCACTTCGTGACCCGCACCGGCGGCCGGCTGCGCGACCGCTTCCCCGGCGGCAAGCTGCCCGCCTGGCTGACCGAGGACGACCTCGACGTGTACGCCGGGGAGTTCGAGCGCACCGGCATGACCGGGGCCCTCAACCGCTACCGCAACATGGACCGCGACTGGGAGGACCTCGCCCAGTACGGCGGAGCCCCGATCACGCAGCCGTCCCTGTTCATCGGCGGCGCCCTGGACGCTTCCACGACCTGGATGGCCGACGCCATCGACGCCTACCCGGCCACCCTCCCCGCCCTGGCCTCCACCCACATCCTGGACGGCTGCGGGCACTGGATCCAGCAGGAGCGTCCCGAGGAGGTCAACCGCCTGCTGACCGCCTGGCTCGCCTCCCTCCAGAGCTGAACCGGCGGGTGTGCCGGCCGGCCTCCGCCGCAAGGGCTTGCCACTGTTCGTCATGGTCACCCCCGCCACACCGGACGTGTCGACGTGCCGGGCCGGCTCACCAGGCTTCATGCAGTGGGATGGTTTCGGACCGGCGCCTGTGACCGGTGGCCGACTCCGTGGAACGACCTGTGCAGGACGCGGCGCACCTCCGCCCCCGAACACCAGCGGGTCCGCCGGCCGGCCGCGGCGCGGGGTCGCCGGGTGAGCGCACGTGCCGGCCGGCGCAAGGGCGCCTCCTCTCGTCCGTCGGATCACAGGCCACGGCATCAGGCCGTCGGCGCGCACAGGAGGAACCACCATGCCCAGAACGAAGACAACCCTGACCGGCGCGGCCATCGCCGTCGTCGCCGCTCTGACAGCCCTGAGTACCGGCCCGGCGCACAGCGCAACGGGCCGGGCCGGCGACAAGGGGACCACCCCGGCAGTCTCGGTGACCAACGGCAGCCCCACCCCGGACGGGACCGCACCCGCCAAGGTCACCGGGCCACCCGCCGATCAAGTGCTGAGCGACGCGCAGCCGGACATCCTCTGGTACAACACCAGCCTCGACCAGCTCCAGATCTGGTACATGGACGACACCCGCGTCACCGGCCGGCAGACCGTGGTCGGCCCGGACGGCAGCCCCATTGGGGCCCCGGCACCCTGGCAGGTCGCCGGCGCGGCAGACTTCGACCACAACGGAACCGCGGACGTCATCACGCACCTCAGCGACACCGGTGAGACCGTGATCAGATACTTGGACAGCAACGGTCGCAACCTCACCAGCCGGATCGTGCGCGACGAGAACGGCAACGCCGCGCACGCCGGAACACCCTGGCAGATCGCCGGCGTCGCAAACTTCAACCGGAGCGACTCATACCCGGACATCCTCTGGCACAACACCAGCACCAACGAGACCCAGATCTGGTTCATGAACGACATGAGCATCATCGGCCGAGCCGATGTGCTGGAGGAGAACGGCAGCCCCACCCACGTCGGAGCACCCTGGCAGATCGCCGGCGTGTCAGGCCTCAACCCGTACGGCGGCCCGGACATCCTCTGGCACAACACCAACACCAACGAGTCCCAGATCTGGTCCATGGACTACGCCCACCGCATCGCCCGACGGCAGAGCGTGCTCGAGGAGAACGGCAGCCCCACCCACGTCGGAGCGCCCTGGCAGATCGCCGGCACCGCAGACTTCGACAGCGACGGAAGCCCGGACATCCTCTGGCACAACACCAGCACCGATGAGACCCAGATCTGGCACATGGCCGGCAACAGCATCATCGGCCGAGCCGATGTGCTGGAGGAGAACGGCAGCCCCACCCACGTCGGAGCACCCTGGCAGATCGCCGGCATCGGATACTTCTAGTCCCGATCCTCGACGACCGGTCGTCAGGATGGGCGCAGGTCTCGCACCGGCGTGTGGGACCTGTGCCGAGTGGACGGCGGCGGTTACGTGGCACCTGCCGAGGAGCCCCGACCCTCTGCCCCCGGACGGCGCCGGATCTACGGACCATCCACGGCTGCCGCCGCCACGGCCATCCAACCCCCTCATCACAGCGCCGATCCGCCTGTTCCATTTCTGACCTCGGCAAGCACCGCTAGGACCTTGGAACACAGCCACTCACTGCGGACCGGGACGATCCGCCCGTGCTGAAGGCGTATCCCTCCTGGCGGGAGGGGCGTCGTGGACGGTGGCGCCGTCCCGGACCGCCTCGATCGCCACGACACGGCCGGGGCAGCCGCGGCACGAAACGCCAGGGACTCCAGGTCGAGGGGGCTGTCCGGGCTTCGGGCGATCCGGTCGCCGTGGTGGGTGTAGCGGTCGAACTGCAATGCACGGTGTGAAGCGGCGGGGACTGGAATCGGAGCGTCAGCCACCGGGCCAGTCCCGACCCTGCTCAGGCGTTCCGGACGGCGAAGTTCCCGAGGGGGCTCTCCAGGCGGTCGTAGGCCCGGAGGGCCGAGGGGCGGACCGCGGCGGCGATCGCCGCCTGCTCCTCGCCGGCCAGGGTGCGGCGGAACACCTCGGCGAACACCGCACGGTCCACGGCGGCGAGCAGCGCGGCGGCGACCCGGCACTCGAAGCCGACGGGTCTCTCGTGCACCGCCTCGGCCAGCGCCTCGGCGAGTGCCGTCTCGCTGTGCTCGTGCAGCTCGCGCAGCCGGGCGCCCAGGGCGGGGCTGTCGAAGACGGTGCGGGCGAACTCCGGGCCGGAGAAGCCGAGTCGGGCGTCGTGCCGGTCGAGCCCGGCGAGGCAGTCGCGGCGCAGCGCGGCGAGCGCGGACTCGCCCGGTGCGCGCTCGGAGACCGTTGCGGCGAGCCGGACGACGAGCTCCTCGTGCAGGTCGAAGAAGAGGTCCTCCTTGCGCGGGAAGTGGTTGGTGACGGTCATCTTGGCGACGCCCGCGGCGGCCGCGACCTCGGCGATGGTCGTGCGGTCGAAGCCCCGCTCGATGAAGAGCCTGGTCGCGGCGTGCGAGATCGCCTCACGGGTGCGGCGCTTGTTGAGCTCGCGCAGGTTCGGAGTCGTCCCGGTCTCGGTCATGCCGGGAGCCTAGCGCAGGAGTCTGGGTCGAGTACAGAAATTAGATTTGACCTAATCGATGGGTCCGTCCTAAGTTCTTCCCGGGGCGGCCGGAGAGGCTGCCCGGGTGGGCGTCCGAGAGTGTGCCGGGTGAGCGTCGAAGTGGCGGCACGCGGGTTCGGGGGCGACTCGCCCAAGGGCGACCAGGGGAGGGCGCATGACCGCATCCGTTGCTGCGAAGGGCCGGCCGGGAGGAGTCCGGGAGGGGGAGCCGGAGCCGATTCCGCCGGGCCTGTGGAAGATGGGCGGGGTGCTCGCGCTGGGGCCGGTGCTCGCGCTGCTGGACAGCACGATCGTCAACGTCGGCATCGACTCCGTCGGGCGCGATCTGCACGGCTCGATCGCGGAGATGCAGTGGGTGGCCACGGGGTACCTGCTGGCGATCTCGCTGACCATGCCGCTCTCGGGTTGGGCCGCCGGCCGCTTCGGGGGGCGGCGGGCGTGGCTGGCCTCGGTCGTCCTGTTCGTGCTCGGGTCGGCGCTGTGCGGCCTGGCCTGGTCGACGGGCAGTCTGATCGCCTTCCGGGTGCTGCAGGGGATCGGCGGCGGGATGATTCAACCGCTCGGCCAGGCGATCATCATACAAGCGGCCGGGCCGTCCAGGGTCGGGCGGGTGATGGGCACGCTGATGCTTCCGATCAGCCTGGCCCCGGTCCTGGGGCCGATCCTCGGCGGGCTGGTGCTGGAGCACTTCGACTGGCGCTGGATGTTCCTGCTGAACGTGCCGGTCGGGCTGGTGATCCTGCTGCTCGCCGCCCGCTGGCTGCCGTCCGACGAGACGTCGGACGCACCGAAGCCCCGGCTGGACGTGACCGGCCTGGTGCTGCTCTCGCCCGGCCTGACCGGGCTGGTCTACGGGCTCGCGACGATCGGTGACGGCGCAACGGCCGGCTGGGTCGCTCTGGCGGCGGGCGCGGTGCTGGTGGCGGCCTACGGCTGGTACGCGCTGCGGGTGGGGCGCGGGGGCGTCCGGACGCCGCTGATCGACCTGCGGCTGTTCGCCCGGCGCGGCTTCAGCGTGGCGACGGCGAACAGCTTCCTGCAGGGCGCCGCGCTCTACAGCTCGATGTTCCTGGTGCCGCTCTACTACCAGCAGGTGAAGCACGCCGGCGCGGTGGAGGCCGGTCTGCTGCTGGCGCCGCAGGCCCTCGGCACGGCGGTCACCGCCATGCTGGCCGCCCGGATGACCGACCGCATCGCGCCGCGTCCGCTGATCATGATCGGCATCGGCTGCTCCCTGGTCGGCACGATCGCGTTCACCCAGCTGGGCAGCGGCTCCGAACCGGCCGCCTGGCTGATCGCCGGCTCGCTGGCACTGCGCGGCGCGGGCATGGGGATGATCGCGATCCCCGGCCTGGCAGTGGTGTACGGGAGCGTCGAGAAGGACCAGGTGCCGGCGGCGGCGGGTGCGGTCAACGTGCTGAACCGGGTGGGCGGGGCGCTCGGCACGGCGGTGCTGACGCTGGCGCTCCAGCAGGCGCAGGACGGGCACCCGGGCCGGCCGGGTGCGGCCTTCGGCGAGACCTTCTGGTGGGTCCTGGCCCTGTCCGCGCTCGCCATCGCTCCGGCGCTGCTCTACCCGAACACCCGCCGATCCGGCTGACCACCGGCCGGTTCCCGACCACCCAGACCTGGAGGCACCCGTGTCCATCCGCCACCCCGACGGCCTTCGCCTGCTCAGCGTCCACGCGCACCCCGACGACGAGTCCAGCAAGGGTGCGGCCACCCTCGCCCGGTACGCGGCCGAGGGCGTGGACGTCCTGGTCGCCACCTGCACCGGCGGCGAGCGCGGCTCGGTGCTCAACCCGGCCATGGACCGGCCCGAGGTCCGGGCCGACATCGCCCGCGTCCGGCGCGAGGAGATGGCGGCCGCCCGGGAGATCCTCGGTGTGCGCCAGCGGTTCCTCGGCTTCGTCGACTCCGGGATGCCCGGCCCGGACGAGCCCCTTCCCGAGGGCTGCTTCGCCGCCCGGCCGGTGGAGCTCGCGGCGGCGCCGCTGGTCGCACTGATCCGGGAGTTCCGCCCGCAGGTGGTGATCACCTACGACGAGACCGGCGGCTACCCGCACCCGGACCACGTGATGACCCACCGGGTCACGGTGGCGGCCGTCGAAGCCGCCGCCGACCCGGAGCACGATCCCGGGCCGGGCGAGCCCTGGCAGGTGTCCAAGCTCTACTACCACCTGGCGCTCTCCCGGGCCTGGTTCCGGGCCCTGCACGAGGCCATGACGGAACGGGGCGTCCCCTCGGGGATGGGCGAGCTGCTCGCCGGCTGGCCCGACACCCCGCCGGCCCTGGCCACCACCACCCGGGTGGCATGCGCCGAGCAGTTCGCCGTACGGGACGCGGCGATGCTGGCGCACGCCACCCAGGTCCAGCCGGGCGTGGCCTTCATGGCCCACCCACGGGACATCGAGCGCGAGGTCTGGCCGACCGAGGACTACCACCTGGCCCGGAGCCTGGTGCCGGTGGTGGGTGCGGCGGCCGGGGACGGCGTGATCGAGACCGACCTGTTCGCCGGGCTACGGGCGGAGGCGCGGGTGGGGGTGGGGGCGGGATGAGCCGGACGGCGGGCGCGGCGGCGCGGGCGTTCGCGGCGTCACCGGGTGGCGCGGTGACCGCCGTCCGCTCGGCAGCGATGGTCCGCTCGGCAGCGGCCCTCCGCTCAGCACTGGCCGTCGGCGAGCACGTAGTAGCCCGGTCCGGTCTGCTTCAGAGTGTGGGTGACGAAGGTGTTCCAGAGCCCCATGCTCTGGCCCGAACCGAGCGCGTAGGTCTGGCCGCCGGTCTGGGTCGCACGGCCGGCCGAGACGTGCGCGTAGTTGCTGGCGGTGAAGCACTGGGGGGTGCCCCCGCCCGGAGTGGTCGCCGTCACCGCCGCCGACCGGGGGCCGGCGGCGCCCGACCCGTCGACCGCCGCCACGGTGTAGCGGTACGTGGTGCCGGCCGCGAGTCCGGTGTCGGTGAAGGCCGTGCCGGTCGTGCTGCCCACCTGGGTGTCATCGCGGAAGACTTGGTACGAGGAGGCGCCGCTGACGGACTGCCAGCCGAGGGCGACCGACCCGGCGGTCGCGGTCGCGGTCAGCCCGGTCGGGGCGGGCAGCCCGGGGTCGGTGGGGCCGGAGCCACCGTCCAGCCCCCAGAACTGCGCGGTGTAGTAGCCGGAGCAGATCGTGTCGAGGAAGTAGGCGCCGGTCGTCCCGCACTGGTCGGCCCCGGAGCCCGGGTCGACGGCCAGGCCGTGGCCCATCCCGCTGATCGTGAACACGGCCACCGCGGGCCTTCCGTTCGCATCGGCGTAGACCTCCTGGGTGGTGCCGCCGGGCAGGCTCCGGGTGCCGGTCGGCTGACGGCCGAGGCCCTGGACGTTCGTCCACTGGTCCCGCAGCTCGGCCGCGTTCACCGGCCTGACCACGGTGTCGGCGGTGCCCTGCCAGATCGCCACCCTGGGCCACGGCCCGGTGTAACCCGGGTACGCGGCCCGGACCTTGTCGCCCCACTGGGCCGGAGTGAGCCCCTGGTCGGAGTTCTGGCAGCCGGAGGCGGCGGCCTGGGTGGCGGCGCAGTGCGCGGGCAGCCCGGAGTCGATCGCCCCGCCGGCGAACACGTCGGGGTAGTCCGCCAACAGGTCGGCGGCCATCCCGCCGCCCGCCGAGAGCCCGGTGACGAACACCCGGTGGGCGTCCGAGCCGTACATGGACTCGGCCTTGGCGACCATCTCGACCACCGACCTGGCCTCGCCGACGCCCCGGGCGGCCCGGCTCGCGTCGAACCAGCTGAAGCAGGAGAGGCTGTTGTTGACACTGCTGGTCTGCGGGAACACCACCGCGAAGCCGTACTGGTCGGCGAACTTGGTCCAGCCCGAGTTGCGGTAGTAGTCGGTGGCGCTCTGGACGCAGCCGTGCAGCGCGACCACCAGGGGAGCGCCGCCGGGCAAGCCGGCGGGGGTGTAGGTGTACATCGCGAGGTTGCCCGGGTTGGTGCCGAACCCGGTGACCTGCTGGAAGCTGCCGCTGGCGGCCGCCGCCACGGAGGATGCGGCGGAGGCCGTGACGGGGGAAACCGTGGTGGCGGAGGGTGCGGCGGGGGAGGCGACGGCTGCGGAGGGCGCGGCGGCGCCGAGCGCGAGAGCGACGGTGGTGAGCAGCGCCGCGGCGGTGGGGCGCAGTGGCATGGGGACTCCAACGTGGGGGAGGAGTGGGGGCCGGTCCCGTGCAGCGTGGCGCGCCCGCAGGCCCGGTGCCATGTGACGGTCATCCGGGGTCCACCGCCCGGGCATGGCGCAGGCCGCCATGGTCCTACTCCCGCGCCCCGCGCCGTGGTCCTACTGCCCGTGCCCCGCGGCCCGCGCCGTGGTCCTGCGGCCCGTGCCCCGCGGCCCGCGCCGTGGTCCTGCGGCCCGGCCGCGCGTCATGCGGAGCGCCGAAGGCCGTACCTGCCCCGCACCGGAACGCACTTGAGGCGAGGTGGCGTCGGGACGGCGGTGTTCCGGGGCGAACCCGGGAGCCACCTCCACAAGCCGATGTCGGATGGAAAAGAACCGGCCCCGGCCGCCGGAGCGACCGGGGCCCGCCCGGGTGGGGGTCCCGGGGCGGCTCACAGGGCCGCGAGCACTCCGCAGAGGGCGATGAAGCCGCAGATCCCGAAGTTGACCAGCTTGTGGGACAGGAAGATCGCGGCGAACTCGCGGATGGTGGCGCTCGGCCAGTAGTACCGGGCGGTGGGAGAGCCGAAGACGTGGCCGTTGACGCCGGTCTGGCGGGCGAGCAGTGCCGCCCGGAAGGCGTGGAAGTTGTTGGTGACCACGACGCAGCGGTAGTCGGGCTTGGCCTGCTCCATGATGGCCTTGCTGAACAGCAGGTTCTCCTCGGTGGTGCGCGAGCGGTCCTCCCGCTCGATGTGCTCGTCGGGGAAGCCGCGTTCGACCAGGTAGTCGGCCATCGCGTGGGACTCCGGCAGCTTCTCGTCCGGCCCCTGGCCGCCCGAGGTGATGAGCACCGGCGGGTTGCCGCGGGCGGCCTGCTTCTCGTACACCTCGCGGCCCCGGTTCAGTCGGCTGGCGAGCAGCGGCGGGACGCGCTCGCCGCCGATCAGCCCGGAGCCGAGCACGATCACGAAGTCCACGTCCCGGCGCGGCCGGTGGCGGCTGTACAGGAAGGCGTAGCCGACGAAGCAGGTGAACAGGAAGGAGATGTAGCCGACCACGAGCACCGCGGTGCCCGCGAGCGCGGCCAGCGGCCGCGAGTGGACGATGAGGGCGGCGACCAGCAGTCCGATGACGCCGAGGATGCCCAGCCCGGCGAGCAGTGACAGCAGGTTGGCCGGCCGTCTGCCCTCCTTGCGGATCATGGTCAGGCCGTTGGCGAGCAGGAACCAGACCAGGGCCGCCGTGCCGAGGGCCGGGAGGAGGACGATGACCGCCGCCGCGAGTGTGATCACCATGCTGGGCGCCTTGCGGAGCTCGGCGAGCAGGGCGAGGGACAGGAGGGAGACGGCGATGCCGAGCAGGACGGCGTTGCTGAACTGGCGACGGTCGCGTACTACCCCGATTCCGAACAACAGGAAGAACAGGGCGGCTGGGGCATAGGCGATCATGCGTCGTATCGTAGGGGAATCCCACCTGTACGAACCGGCCGGGCGTTCGGAGGAACCGAGGGCCCCGGTGAGCGCCCGGCGGGTGCCCCGGACGCCCGGCCGGGGTTCAGGCGAAGCGCTCGATCGCGGCCAGGATCGCGTCCCGCATCCGCGGGCTGCCGGTGTGTCCGGAGTCGTCGATGACCGTCAGCCGGGCGTCCGGCCAGGCCTTGACCAGCTGCCAGGCCGTGTCGACCGGCCCGCCGAGGTCCAGCCGGCCGTGGATCAGTTCGCCGGGGATTCCGGACAGCCGCCCGGCGTCGCGCAGCAGTTGGCCGTCCGGCAGGAAGGCCCGGTGCGAGAAGTAGTGCGCGGTGATCCGGGCGAAGGCCATCAGCGCGTCGGAGGGCCGGTCGGTGTACGCGTTCGGCTTGCCCAGCGTCTCGTGCGAGATGACCGCGTCCTCCCAGGTGGCCCAGGCGTTGGCGGCGGCCCGCCGGACGGGCTCGTCGGTGCTGTTGAGCAGCCGGCTGTAGGCGGCGAGCAGTTCGAAGGTGTCCCCGTCGCGGTCGGCGGGCGGAAGGAAGTCCCGGAACGCCTCCCAGGCCGCGGGCAGGAAGCGGCCCACGCCGCGGTACAGCCAGTCGGTCTCCTCGGGACGGGTCATGGTGACCCCGCAGATCACGATCGCGGAGACCCGTTCCGGGTGGGCCTGCGCGTAGGCGAGGATCAGCGTGGAGCCCCAGGAGCCGCCGTAGAGCAGCCACTTGTCGATGCCGAGGTGCTCGCGCAGCCGCTCCATGTCGGCGATCAGGTGCGCGGTGGTGTTGTGCTCCAGGCTGGTCGAGGGGTCGGCGGCGGCCGGGCGGCTGAGCCCGCAGCCGCGCTGGTCGAACTGGACGAGGTGGTAGCGCTCCGGGTCGAAGTACCGCCGGGTGCCCGGGCTGTGGCCGGAGCCGGGCCCGCCGTGCACCACCACGGCCGGCCTGCCCGCCGGGTCGCCGGAGGCGTTCCAGTGCATCAGCTGCCCGTCGCCGACGTCCAACAGGCCTTGTGCGTACGGTTCGTAGAGGGGGTACGGCTCGGGCATCGGTGACTCCTCCGTGGTCGTACGGGGTGGGCCCGGCGAGCCTACCCCGGTGTCGGATCCCGGGGAGGGGCTCAGCGGTGCTCCGGCGGGAGCAGGGCGGCCAGGCCGTCGAGGACCCGCTGGAGGCCGAACTCGAAGCGGGCGTCCATGTCCGGCGCGGTGAGGTCGTCGGCGAGGGCGACCAGGTTGGGGAAGGTCTCGGCGGGCAGGGCGCGGAACAGGTCGCCGGCGGCGTCGGCGATGTCCCGGCGGCTGGTGCCGAGCACCTCGGCGGCCGAGATCGGCGACTGTTCCTGGAGCACGAAGCCCTGGACGAAGGCGCCCAGCAGGTAGCTGGCCATGGCGGCGTCGGCGTCGGAGAAGCCGGCCGCGCGGAGGCGGTCCAGCTGGTCCTCCATGAGCCCGAGCAGGTGGGGCCCGGGGGCGAGCCGGCCGGCGACGACCTTGGCCGCGTCCCGGGTGTCGAGCAGCAGGCGGCGGTAGCGCCAGCAGTACGCGTGGAACTGTTCGCGCCAGCCGCCGGTGCGCGGCGGGGGCTCGGCGGAGCCCAACAGGGCGTCGGTGAGCAGGTCGAGGAGCTCCTGCTTGTTGCGGACGTGCCAGTACAGCGAGGCCGCCTTGACGCCGACCTCGGCGGCGACCTTGCGCATGGACAGCCCGGCCAGGCCGTCCCGTTGCAGGACGCGCAGGGCGGCCTGGGCGAGGGCGTCCCTGGTCAGGGCGGGTGTCGTGTCGTCGGTCCCGGGCGTGTCGGGGTGGTTCTGCGGCATGGGTGTGCGGACGCCTCCGGCCGTGTGGTGGATTCCCGCTTGCAATCTAACACCGTTAGGTGCAGTCTGTGGCTGTCGCGCCGACCCCTAACAGTGTTAGGGGCTCATGACCGGGAGGGAACCCATGGAGGAATCGAGCGCCCGCCGCCGACGGCTCGCGCTGCTCACGCTCTGCGTCACCATGTTCATGTCCATGCTGGACAACGTCATCGTCAACAACGCCCTGCCCCGCATCGGCCAGGAACTGGACGCCGGGATCAGCGGCCTGCAATGGGTCGCCGAGGGCTACAGCCTGGTCTACGCGGCCTTCGTGCTGACCGGTGGCGCACTCGGCGACCGGTACGGCCGCACCCGGGTGTTCCGGCTCGGCCTCGCCCTCTTCACGGTCGGATCGGCCCTGGCCGCGCTCGCCGACACGATCGGCGTGCTGGTCGGCGCCCGGATGCTCCAGGGCGTCGGCGCCGCGCTGCTCACCCCCGGCAGTCTCGCCCTGCTGCGGCACGTGTTCACCGACGAGCAGGAGCGGGCCAAGGCCATCGCCACCTGGTCCGGGGTCTCCGCGCTCGGCCTCTCGGTCGGACCGGTGGTCGGCGGCCCGATGGTCGAACACCTCGGCTGGGCCAGCGTGTTCTGGATCAACGTGCCGATCGGGGTCGCCGGACTGCTGCTCGCCACCCGGGTGCTCCCGGACATCCCGCCGCGCGCCCGCCGGATCGACCTCGGCGGCCTCGCCCTGTCCGCCACCGGACTCGGCCTGCTGGTCTACGCGCTGATCGAGGGCCCGTCCCGCGGCTGGACCGACGCCCGGGTGCTCGGGTGCGGCGCCGCGGCCGCCGTGCTGCTGATCGCCTTCCTGCTGCTCGAACTGCGGCTCGCCGAACCGATGCTGGAGCTGCGGCTGTTCCGCGACGGCATGCTGGGCGGCGCGCTGCTCAGCGGGTTCATGGTCAGCTTCGGGATGTTCGGCGCGCTGTTCTTCCTGCCGCTGATGATGCAGGGCACCCTCGGCTGGTCCCCGGCCGCCGCGGGCTACGCGGGGTTGCCGATGACCGCGATGCTGGTGCTCGCCGCGCCGCTCTCCGGCCGGCTGACCGCCCGCCACGGGCCCCGGCCGCCGCTGGTGCTCGGCCTCGTCCTCTGCGCGGCGGGTCTCGGCGGCCTGTCACTGTACGGCGACCACGCGCACTACCTCGAATACCTGTGGACGCTGTTCGCGATGGGCCTCGGGATGGGGCTCACCTTCACCCCGGTGTCGATCGGGGTGATGCAGCGGGTCGCCCCGGCCCAGACCGGGATGGCCTCGGCCGCCATCAACACCCTGCGCGAGCTCGGCGGGGTGCTCGGGATCGCCGTGCTGGGCGCCGTCCTGACCGGCCGGCTGACCGACTCCCTGACGGCCGCCCTGCACCGGATCGGCGTCCCGCCGGACGCCGTCGGTCCGATCGCGGACGCGCCCACCGGCGCGGTGCACGGCGGTGGTGCAGCCGCGGCGGCACTGCCCGGTCCGCTCCAGGAGGCGGTGGACGGCGCCTTCATCGACGGCATCCACCTCGCCGTGCGCTGCGGGGCGGTCGCGCTCGCGGTGACCGCCGTCCTGGTCACCGTCCTGCTCGGCCGGGCCCGTCCGATCGCCCCGCCGGAGGCCGTCCGTCCTCGGCCGGCGGAGCCGGCCGAGGCCCGTTCCGCCTGATCGGCGATCCGGCCGGCGGCCCGGCCGGGCGCACGGCACGCCCGGACGCGCCCGTCGCACGGGCCGCCGCACCGGCGGCCCGTCAGCGGATGCCCTCGATCGCCGCCTGCGCCCTGCGGGCCAGCTCGCGCCGGGCGCCCGCCCGGGCGGGCTGCGGGCCGGGCGGCGCGATCGGCGGCAGGAAGGTGACGTCGGCGACCAGCCCGCGGGCCGCGACCACCCGGGCGAGCGAGGTGAGCAGCCCGTCGTCCCCGATGAAGGCGGGCACACTGGTCGGCCGCCCGTCCGCCAGCCGGTAGCGGATCGTCACCGGCTGGACGTCGGCGCCCGCCTCCACCGCCGCCTGGAACAGGGCGGGCCGGAACCGGCCGCTCTCCCGCCCGCACCAGGTCGACCCCTCCGGGAAGACGATCACCGGTTGCCCGGAGCGCAGCACTCCGGCCACCGCGGCGACGGTGTCCGGCAGCGTCCGCAGCCGGTCGCGGTCCAGGAAGACGGTGCCGCACCCGGCGATCAGCGGGCCGAGCACCGGCCACTGCCGGACCTCGGTCTTGGCCAGCGACCGGCCCGGCCGACCGGCGACGAGCAGCGGTATGTCCAGCCAGGACACGTGGTTGGCCACCACCAGCACCCCGCCGTCCGCGCCGGGACCCGGTCCGTCGGGCCCCGCGAGGTGGACGGTCACCCCGAGGGCGCGCAGCACCGCCCGCGCCCAGAGCCGGACCAGCAGGATCCGGGCGCGGTACGGGAACAGCCGGACCGGCAGGCCGAGCACGACCCCCGCCAGCACGGTGGTCAGACAGGCCGCCAGCCGCAGCGCCCGCCGGGGGTGGGAGACCTCCGGCGAGGCCTCGGCCAGGCAGGTCTCGGGCCGGCAGGTCGCCGTGGGCAGCCAGATGCTCATGACGAGGCACCCGAGGCGGGTACGCCGGACAGGAAGTGCCGCAGGTAGCGCGGGTCGGTGCGCTCCAGCGACAGCAGCACGTACAGGTCGGCGCAGTCGAAGTCCGGGTCGTACGCGGGCTCGCCGCATACCCAGGCGCCCAGCCGCAGGTAGCCTCGGAGCAGGGCCGGCAGCGCGCCCCGCTCGGCGCGCGCCACCCCGGTGGCGTCCCAGCGGCGGTGCGGGGTGACCCGGTACTCCTCGGGCGCCAGGTGCTTGGCGCTGACGGTGTCCCAGACCCGGGCCGCGGTGGCGCCGCCGTCCGCCAGCTCGATCGAGCAGCAGCCGCCGACCCAGGTGTTGCCGGTGTCGGCCAGGTAGCGGGCGATGCCGCCCCACATCAGGTTGATGACGGCGCCGTTGCCCCGGTGGTCCGGGCGGATGCAGGAGCGCCCGAGCTCGACCAGGCCGGGGCGCACCGGCGCGAGCGCGGAGAGGTCGAACTCCCCGTCGGAGTACAGCCGGCCGGCCCGGCGGGCGGCCTCGGGCCGCAGCAGCCGGTAGGTGCCGACGACGGCGCCCTGCTCGCCCTCGCGGACCAGCAGGTGGTCGCAGTACTCGTCGAACGGGTCGACGTCCAGGCCCTCGACCGGGCTGTGCAGCACCGCGCCCAGCTCGGCGCCGAAGACCTGGTGGCGCAGCCGCTGGGCGGCGCGCACGTCGTCCTCGTCGCGGGCGAGGGAGACGGTGTACGCGGCCGGGGCGGCGGGCCGGGGGCGGGGCGCGGGGACCGTCCGGGCGTCGTGGGTGGGGGCGACTGCGGACGGAGCGTACGTGGGGACGGTGGTCATGGCGGACCCTCCAGGGCAGCACGATCGGCGGTGCCGTGGATCACCAGGGCACCGTCCCGGTCCGCAGGCGGTTGGGCATGGACGCGAACCGGTCCCCGTATGTCTCTCCGAGCCGGTTGGCATTTATGTTGCGGCCCGGCGGAGCGCAGATGTGCACCTGTTGAATGGGAACACCCGTGGCCCGGCGGTCACTTGTCCGGCACCCGGCGCTCGCCCGCCGGGGGTGGACAACTCCCGCCGCAGGGGCGTACGGCCGCACCGTGCGCCCCTGCGGAACGATCGCTACGCGCGGCTCAGAACGTCCGCCAGCCCTCCGGGTCGACCCCGCCCGGGACGGCGCCGGCCGGGCCGTACGGCTCGCGGGTGTACACGAAGGAGCCGATGTCGAGGTGGCTGACCGTGCCGTCGGGGTGGCGGACCACCCGCAGGGTCTCGCCCGCGAAGTAGTTCTCCACGCCGGTCCAGGTGCCGTCCGGTTCGGGCCGGAAGCGCGAGCCCCGGCCGGCGGCGGTGAGCGGGGTGAGCTCCAGCACCCGCCCGGGACGCAGCCGCAGGGCGGCCGGCGCGGCGCCCCAGTACCAGGGGCCGGTGAGCTCCAGCGGTTCCGCGTCCACCGCGGGCAGCGGGCGCCACGGTTCGGGCAGCCGGGGCTCCAGTTCGGCGGTGAGCGCGATCAGCTGCGCCGCCAGGGCCGAGGCGCTGGCGGCTCCGCTGGTGGCGTTGGAGAGGGCGTAGGCGGCCAGGCCGTCGGCCTCGCTGATCCACAGGCCCGCCGTGAATCCGGGCATCGAGCCGGTGTGCCCGTACAGCAACCGGCCTTCGTGGCGGCGCAGTTGCAGGCCGAGGCCGTAGCCGCTGGTCCACTCGGCGTCGTCCGGGGCGACGGCCGGGCTGCGCATCTCGGCGAGGGAGTCGGCGGACAGCACCTTGTCGTCGCCGGCCGTCAGGAAGGCCGCCCAGCGGGCCAGGTCGGCGACGGTGGACCAGAGTTGACCGGCCGGGCCCATCAGGCCGGTGTCGGTGAGCGGCTCGGGCAGCAGGACGTCGGCCCAGGGATGGACGGCGAAGCCCCCGGCGTGCGGGTGCTCGGGCAGCAGCGTGGTGCGGTCCATGCCGAGCGGGGCCAGCACCTCGCGGCGCAGCACCTCGCCCCAGGGCTCGCCGCGCAGCTTCGCCACCAGCGCGCCGAGCAACGCGTAGCCGGGGTTGGAATAGTGGTGCAGCCGCCCGGCCGGGTGCTTCAGCGGCCGTTCGGCCTCCAGGAGGTCGCCGAGGTCCGGCCGCAGCGAGCCCTCGGTCCGCTCCCACCAGGGGCCGGGGGTCTCGGCGGTCAGGCCGGAGGAGTGCGCGAGCAGCTGGGCGACGGTCGCCTCGTCGGCGGGGGTGCCGGGCAGGTGGCGCGAGAGCGGGTCGGCGAGGTCGAGCAGGCCCTCGTCGCGCAGCCGCAGCACCAGCACGGCGACGAAGGTCTTGGTGAGCGAACCGATGCGGTACTGGACGTCCGGGGTGGGGGCGTGCCCGTCGACCATGCTGCGGGCTCCGCTCCACACCGGCTGCCCGTCGCGCAGCACCCCGGCGACCATGGAGGGCGTGCGACCCTCGGCCTGGGCGACGGCGAGCCGGTGCAGCAGCGCGCGGCGGGTGGCGGGCAGCAGCTCGGCGGGCAGGTCGGTCATGTGGGCTTCTGGACTCATCGACATATGCACGGACAGTAGCCCAGCCCGGGCCCGGGGCCGACCGATTAATCCGGTCCAGGCCCAGGCCCATGCCCACACCCAGGACCACGCCCCGGCCCCGGTCCAGGCCCCGGCCCCGGTCCAGGCCCCGGCCCCGGTCCAGGCCCGCGCCCCGGCCGCGGGCGAACCGCGCGGCGCCGGGCCGGGTGGAGCGCTCAGCCCGGCAGCGGCGGCAGTTCCGGCCGCTCCAGCCAGGCCTCGAAGAGCGGGCCGAGCGGAGCGGTGGTGTAGCGGGCGGCGTGGGCGCGCAGGTCGGAGGTGGCGACCACGCCGTGCCGGTTGGCGCCCGTCCAGTCCCGCAGCATCGCGAAGAACGCGTCCTCGCCGAGCGTTTGCCGCAGCGCGTGCACCACCAGTCCGCCGCGCTGGTAGAGCCGGTCGTCGAACATCAGCTTCCGGCCCGGGTCGTCGAGCCGGAGGTCCTGCGGCAGCCCGGCCAGCAGCCGGTGCGCGGCGGCGGCGTGGACAGCCGCGCCCGGGCCGCCGGCGTGCTCGGACCAGAGCCACTCCGCGTACTTGGCGAAGCCCTCGTTGAGCCAGATGTGCCGCCAGTCGGCGATCGTGACGCTGTTGCCGAACCACTGGTGGGCCAGCTCGTGCGCGATCAGCCGTTCGTGCTCCCAGCCGGCGCCGAGGTGGTTGGTGCCGAAGGTGGCGACGCCCTGCGCCTCCACCGGGACGTCCAGCTCCTCGTCCGCGATCACCACCGCGTACTCGCCGAACGGGTACGGGCCGAAGACCTCGCCGAAGTACGCCGTCATCTCCGGCTGCCGGGCGAAGTCCCGGGCGAACGCGGCCGCCAGCCGCTCCGGGACGTAGCCGGTCTGCGGCACCGCCGGTCGCACCGCCAGCGGCACCGGCCGGTAGTGCCCGATCGACACCGTCACCAGGTACGTCGGGGTGGGCGCGCTCTGCTCGTACACCCAGGTGGTGCTGGACGCCCTGGTGGTGCGGGTCAGCAGCCGGCCGCTCGCCACCACCGTGAACGGGGACGGCGTGGTGACGGCCAGCTGGTAGGTGGCCTTGTCGGCGGGCCGGTCGTTGCACGGGAACCAGGACGGTGCGCCGACCGGCTGGCTCGCCACCAGCGCGCCCTCGGTCAGCTCCTCCCAGCCCAGGCCGCCCCACGGGCTGCGCACCGGGCGCGGGTTGCCGGTGTAGTGCACCTCGACGGTGAACGCGGCGCCCGGCACGAGCGCCCTGGCCGGGCGGATCCGCAGCTTGCCGCCGCGGTGGGTGTAGCGGGCGGCCCGGCCGTCGACCAGCACCCGGCCGATCCGGAACTCGGCGAGGTCGAGCGCGAACTCCGCCAGCGCCGTGTCCGCCACCGCGCTCAGCCGGGCCGAGCCGGCCAGCCGGTTGGGGCCGGGCCGGTAGTCCAGCGCCAGCTCGTAGCGGTGCACCCGGTAGCGGTGGTCGCCGCTGTTCGGGAAGTACGGGTCCGGGGCACCGGCGGCCGCGGGGACGTGCTTGGGCTTCACGGGGGCGTGCGCTTCCTGCGGGCCGGGACGGGGGGACGGGGAGGTGGTCACGACGTGGTCTGCCACGCCTCGATCGGGTTGCCCAGCCACCGCGTGTCGGCGGGGACGGACTCGGCGCGCATCACCAGCGAGGCCGGGCCCAGCGTGCTGCGCGCGCCCACCGTGCTGCCGGGCAGCACGATGCCGCCCGGGCCCAGGGTGGCGCCCTCGCGGAGGACCACAGTATCCATCCGCATGATCCGGTCGTGGAAGAGGTGCGTCTGCACCACGCAGCCGCGGTTGATGGTGACCCCGTCGCCGAGGGTGACCAGGTCCGCCTCCGGCAGCCAGTAGCTCTCGCACCAGACGCCGTGCCCGACGTGCGCGCCGAGCGAGCGCAGCCACAGGTTCAGCACCGGGGTGCCGGGCACCGCGCCGACCAGCCACGGCACCGCCAGCATCTCCACGAAGGTGTCCGCCAGCTCGTTGCGCCACACGAAACCGCTCCACAGCGGGTGCTCCACCGCGCGGAACCGCCCGACCAGCAGCCACTTGGCCGCCACCGCGACCGCGCAGGCCACCGCGCCGGCCGCCAGCAGGACCAGGCCGGACAGCAGCGCGGCGGTCAGCGGCGAGCCGGCCGCCAGCCAGGACAGCGCCGCCACGGTCAGCAGACCCAGCGCCGCCGAGGCCAGCACCGGCACCAGCCGGCCCACCTCGACCAGCCCGCGCGCCCACAGCAGCCGGGCCGGCGGCTCGTAGGTCAGGCTCTGGTCGGCCTGGTCCGCCGAGCGCGGCAGCCGCATCGGCGGCATGCCCAGGTACGACCCGCCCTTCTTCGCCTTCGCCGGCGTCGCCGACAGCACGCCCACCAGGCCGCGCTTGGGCACCGAGCGGCCCGGCGCGGTCATCCCCGAGTTGCCGAGGAACGCCCGCTCGCCGACCTTCGCCTCGCCGAGCCGCACCCAGCCGCCGCCCAGCTCGTACGGGGCCATCAGGGTGTCGTCGGCCAGGAACGCGCCGTCGCCGACCGTGGTCAGGCTGGGCAGTGCCAGCACCGTGGACACCTCCGCGCCCCGGCCGACCCGCATCCCGAGGGCGCGCAGCCACAGCGGCGTGACCAGTCCGGCGTAGAGCGGGAACAGCACCTCGCGGGCCCGGTCCATCAGCTGGGTGACGGTCCACGCCTGCCAGCCCACCCGGCCGTGCAGCGGGTGCGTCCCGGGCACCAGGCCGATGCTCAGCAGCCGGACCAGCAGCACCAGCTGCGCCGCGTACACCGCGCCGAACGCCAGTGTGGCGGGCAGCAGCCCGAGCAGCGCGCCGCCGAGCGCCGGGCCGAGGGCCGCGCCCTGGTCGACGAAGCGGGAGAGCACGGCCAGCGCGGCGAGCGAGGGCAGCACCGGGAGCAGGCCGAGCACGGCACCGCTGGCGCCGTACAGCGAGGCCCAGCGGGCCCGGCGGACCGGGCGGTCCTTGGGCCAGGTGCGCTCGGCGCGGCCCAGCTTGACGGCGGGCGCGCCGCCCCAGCGCTGGCCGGTCGGCACCTGGCCGGTGACGCTGGAGCCGGCCGCCACCTGGGCGCGCTTGCCGACCCGGGCGCCGGGCAGCAGGGTCGAGCGGGTGCCGACCACGGCACCGGAACCGATCTTGACCTGGCCGATCAGCAGCCGGTCGCCGTCCAGCCAGTAGCCGCACAGGTCCACCTCGGCCTCGACCGCGCAGCCGCGGCCCAGCTTCAGCATCCCGGTGACCGGCGGCAGCGAGTGCAGGTCCACCTCGGGCGCCACCTTGGCGCCCAGCACCCGGGCGTAGCGCACCAGCCAGGCGCCGGACAGCGAGTCCGCGCCGCTCAGCTCGGTGAGCCGCTCGGCGGTCCACAGCCGCAGGTGGACCGAGCCGCCGCGCGGGTGGCTGCCCGGGCGCACGCCGCGCAGCAGCAGTCGGGCGCCTCCCGCCGCGAGGGCCAGCCGGCCCGGCGGGGTGTACAGCGCGAGCGCGCCCGCGCCGACCCACCACCACGAGGCGGTGGGGGCCCACGGGAAGTCGCCGAGGTGGGTGAGGAGGTTCCCGGCGGCCAGCAGGGCGACCGTCCAGCGCAGGCCGACCACGGTGAACAGCGGGACCAGCAGGAACAGCTGGAGCAGCTTGGCCCTGGTCGGCACCAGGGCGACGGTGCGGGCCTCGGTGCTCTCGCCGGCGGTGCGCTCCAGGTGCCGGGCGAGCTTGCGCAGCGTCGGGTGCTGGTAGATGTCCAGCACCGCCGCGCTCGGGTAGCGGGTGCGCAGCAGGGTGGTCAGCCGGGCGGCGGCCAGGCTGCCGCCGCCGATCGCGAAGAAGTCGTCGCGCGGGCCGCCGACCCGGACGCCGAGGATCTCCGACCACTGCTCGGCCAGCCAGGCCTCGGTGCCGTACAGCTCCTCGCTCGGGCCGGCGCTCTCCAGCTCCGGCAGCGGCCACGGCAGGGCGTTGCGGTCGACCTTGCCGGAGGTCCGGGTGGGCAGGGTCTCGACGGTCGCCAGCAGCGGCACGAGGGCGGCCGGCAGCTCGGCGCGCAGCCGTTCGACGGCCTGCTCGCGGTCGAAGCCGTCCTGGACCACCAGGTAGCCGACCAGCAGCTGGTTGCCGCCGCGCGCGGTCCGCACGGCGGCCGCCGCGCCCGCCACACCGGGCAGGGCCTGCAGGGCCGCGTCGACCTCGCCGAGCTCGATCCGGCGGCCGCCCAGCTTGATCTGCTCGTCGGTGCGGCCGAGGAAGAGCAGACCGGCCGGGTCGGCCTGGACCAGGTCACCGCTGCGGTAGGCGCGCTCCCAGCCCAGCGAGGGCAGCGGTGCGTACTTCTCGGCGTCCTTCTCCGGGTCGAGGTAGCGGGCCAGGCCCACGCCGCCGATCACCAGCTGTCCGGTGCCGCCGGGGGCGACCGGCACACCGGCCTCGTCCACCACGGCGAGGTCCCAGCCGTCCAGCGGCAGGCCGATCCGCACCGGGCCCTCGCCGGTCAGCAGGGCGGCGCAGGCGACCACGGTGGCCTCGGTGGGGCCGTAGGTGTTCCACACCTCGCGGCCCTCGGTGACCAGGCGCTGCACCAGCTCGGGCGGGCAGGCCTCGCCGCCGAAGATCAGCAGGCGCACCTCGTTGAGCGCCTCGGCCGGCCACAGCGCGGCCAGGGTCGGGACGGTGGAGACCACGGTGATCTCCTGCTCGGCCAGCCAGGGGCCGAGGTCGGCGCCGCTGCGCACCTGGGAGCGGGGGACCGGCACCAGGCAGGCGCCGTGCCGCCAGGCCAGCCACATCTCCTCGCAGGAGGCGTCGAAGGCGACCGAGAGGCCGGCCATCACCCGGTCACCGGGGCCGATCGGCTCCTCCTGGAGGAAGAGCGCGGCCTCGGCGTCCACGAAGGCGGCGGCGTTGTGGTGGGTGACGGCCACGCCCTTGGGCTTGCCGGTCGACCCGGAGGTGAAGATGATCCAGGCGTCGTCGGCCGGGGTGGGGCGGCGTTCCAGGGCGGGAGCGCGCTCGCCGGTGGTCGCCAGGCCGCGGTCGGCGCCGAGCACGGCGGCGACGGCGGCCTCGCCGAAGACCAGCTCGGCGCGCTCGTCCGGGTCCTCGGCGTCCACCGGGACGTAGGCGGCGCCGGCGGCGAGCACCGCGAGGATCGAGACGTAGAGGTCGTTGGTGCCGGAGGGCACGCGCACGCCCACCCGGTCGCCCGGGCCGATCCCGACGGCGGCCAGCCGGCGGCGCAGCTGCTCGACCTCGGTGGCCAGCGCGCGGTAGCTGAGCACGGTGTGCCCGTCGTCCAGGGCGGGCTCGTCGGGGTGGGCGCGCACGGTGGCGTCCAGCACGTCGACCAGGGTGCGCGGGGCGGCGGCCGGGCGGCCGGGGAACAGGGCGTGGGCCTGCTGCGGCCGTGGCTGCGGCTCTGGTTCCGGCTGCGGCTCTGGTTCCGGGTCCGGCTGCGGTGGCGCGGGCGGTGCGGCCTGGGTGGGCTGCTGCGGTGGCGTGGCGTACTGCTCAGGGTGGCTCGGTTCAGCTGTCATGGCAGCCGTGCGCTCCTCGTCCTCGCCCCGTTCCGACCGATGCCCGGCCCCTGGGGCGGTGGGAGCACCGCCTGATCGGGTGACCCCACTCCGGGGCCGGAGCGGACAACCTGACCGATGGTAGTCCCGGGGCGGCGAGCGGACAGGAGCGGACACTCGGCCCAACTGGCGCCCAAATGGCCGAATCTGACAGAAGGTCAGTCAATAACTGACGCCTCTTGATGCGGAAGTGATGGGGCGTCAGCAGAATTGACGGATCGTCAGGTCGATTTTCCGACCGTGACCCATGCCACAGCGATTCCTGCTCCCTTCGGGTGGCGGGAGGCGGCGGGCCGGGTTTCCCGGGCCGATTTCTCCGGTCCGTGCCCGGCCCGCCGCCCTGCCCGGTGGTCAGCGGAACCGGTGCAGGTTCTCGCCGAGGAAGGCCTCCAGGGTACGCGGGGCGCGTCCGGTGAGGCCAAGGAAGGAGCCGTCCGGGGTCTCCTTGCGGACCACCGCGAGCTGCTGGATCTCCACCACGTGGGTGGCGAGCCAGGGCGGCATCCCGGCCCGGCCGACCAGGTGGGCGTGCAGGTCGGACGGGCTCAGGTCGAGGTAGCGGACCGGCCGGCCGAGCAGCTCGCCCAGCAGTGCGGTGAGCTCCGGATAGCTGTAGGCCCGCCCGCCGGTGAGCGGGTAGGTGCCGCCGGCCAGCTCGGGACAGGTGAGCACCTCGGCCGCGGCGTCCCCGATGTCCCGGGCGTCCACGTAGTTGCACCGCGCCTGGCCCATCACGCCGTGCACCACCCCGGCGGCGGCGATGCCGGGCGCCAGGAGCAGCAGCTTCTGCATGAACGCGTACGGCCGCAGGACGGTGGTGGTGATGCCGCAGGAGCGCAGCCGCTCCTCGATCAGGTGGTGGCCGCGCGAGACGGCGACGGGGGAGTCCGGCTCGGCGGCGGGTGCGGAGACCTTGACGATGTGCTCCACGCCGCAGTCCACCGCGGCCTCGATCGCGTTCAGCTCGTACCGGACCTGCTGCGGGCCGTTGGCCATGGTGAGGAAGAGCTGGTGCGCACCGCGGAACGCCGTACGAAGGGAGGCCGGGTCGGCGGCGTCGGCCGGGAGGGTGGCGGTCCGGGCGAGCGTGTGCTCGTCGAGGCCGGCGGCCAACCGGGCGGGGTCGCGGCTGAGGGCGCGGCTCGGTGCGCCGAGGGCGGCGAGGCTGCGCAGGGTGGCGCCGCCGGTGGCGCCACCGGCGCCCATGATGACGATCATGACGTCTGCCTTTCGGGGTGGAGTGTGTTTTCGGGGCGGGGCGCGTTTCCGGGCTGGGACGCGGTTCCGGCTTGGGGTGCGGCGGGGAGTCGGTGCTGCGCCGTGCGGACCGGGCGGCTGCCGCGCCAGTGCCAGGTGGTGATGGTGGCGGCGATCGCCGAGGAGACCGGCAGGTCGATCGGCAGCCGGCGCGGCCAGGGGCTGTCGGCGAGGGCCGGGACGTGCGGCAGCCAGCGGGCGGCGGCGAGGCCGACCGCCAGGCCGAGGGCGGCGGCGACCAGGCCGAGGGCGGCGGCCGCGAGCGGGCGAGGGGTCCGGGCGGGCCGGGTGCGGACGGGGCGGCGGCGCAGCACGGCGCCGAGTGCGGCGGCCACCAGGGCGGAGGTGCCGCCGATGGTGGTGAGTGCGGCGGCCACCAGCTGCGGCTGGCCGGTGACGGCTCCGCCGGTCCCGGCCATGGCGGCGGGCATGACGTAGACGACCAGGACCTCGCGCCACAGGACGAAGGGCGGGGGAGCGCCCGGGGCCTTCTTGCTCATGGGGTCGGTTCTTCCTCTCGCTTTTGGTTAGGTGCCTAAGTATTTGTGCTTAGGTGCCTAACTATTGGGGCTGAAGGGAGGTGGACCGCCATTCGGCGGCCCGCCGGGGGGTGGATCAGTCCTCGGTGAGTGCGTCCATGCCCGCGACCACCCGGGCCAGCAGGTCCAGGAAGGTGGCGCGCTCCTCGACGGAGAGGCCCCCGACCAGTGCCTGCATCCGGGTGAAATGCGCGGGGGCCAGCTCCCGCAGCTTGTCGGCGCCCCGCGCGGTGAGGATCACCACGTTGCCGCGGCCGTCCTCGGCGGACGGCCGGCGGGCCACCAGGCCCTCCCGCTCCAGGCCGTCGACCAGGCCGGTCACGGTCGCCCGGGAGACGCCGAGACTCGCCGCGAGCTGGGAGGGCGACTTCTCGCCGCCGTGGTCCTCCAGGTCCGCCAGCAGTCGGTAGCGGCCGGTGGAGAGGCCGAAGCGGCCGAAGTGCACCTCGCCGGCCTGGCCGATCCTGGCGCCCGCCGCCATCAGCCGGGCCGCGACCAGGACCGCCTGCGGGTCGGCCGCGAGGCCGTAGCGGGCGATCTGGCGGCGGGCCTGATCGAGGCTGGGGGCCGTGGGGCCACCCTCGGGGTGCTGGGTCACAAGAAGTAATATGGTGCCTAACCTGATTCCCGGTCAAGTCGAACCACGGACTGATGGCTAAAGGCTGTCCCGTAACTGCTGGCCTGCTCCCGCGTTGGTCACGGCATGGGTGGGGTGATCTCGGCGAGCGATCCGATGTGGATCGAGCCGTTCTCGGGGTTGAGCGAGTCGCAGGTCCGCAAGCTGGTCGCGTTGGTACGCCGTCGTGGCGGTGGCGTCCAGCGCGGCCGGCCGTGGCGGCTACGCCTGGAGGACCGGGTGCTGTGGTCGCCGCTTACTGGCGGACCAACCTGACCTTGCGGCAGGTCGCCCCATTGTTCGGGATCTCGAAGTCCGCTGCGGACCGGGTGCTGGACCACCTCGCACCACTGCTGGCAATCCCGCCCGCCCGCCGGCCGCGGCGGGACACCGTACTGATCGTGGACGGCGCCCTGGTGCCCACCCGCGACCGAACGATCGCGGCCTCCGGCAAGAACTACCGGTACTCGACCAAGCAGCAGGTGGTGATCGACGCCAACAGCCGATTGGTCGTCGCCGTCGGCCTGTCCCTGCCGGGCAACCGCAACGACTGCCGGGCCTTCGCCGAGTCGGGCGTCGACCGTGCCTGCCGGGACGCGCCGGTCCTGGCGGGCGGCGGCTACCAGGGGACCGGCGCCCTGATTCCGCACCGGCGCCGTCGCGGACAGGAGCACCTCACGCCCGAGCGGGAAGCCGACAACGCCGTCCACCGCAGGGCCCGGGCCCGGGTCGAGCACGTCTTCTCCCGGATGAAGAACTGGAAGGTTCTTCGCGACTGCCGCCTGCGCGGAGCCGGCGTGCACCACGCGATGCCGGGCATCGCACGGCTCCACAACCGTGCGCTCAGCGGATGAGCTGGTCCCGCCGCACCGTGAACTCCTCAAGTCCGTTCGGCGTCGTGACGCCGTGCACTGAGGTGGAGACGGTGACAAACTCGTCATCCCCTGCCAGACCATGGCCCTGGGTGATCGCGCAGGCGACGGTGACCTCCACCGGATACGGAGTATCCGGGCCGAGCTCGCCCATCGCCGCGAAGATCGGGGCCTTGTCGAACAGCGACCAGCGCCGTCCCGCCGCATCCGTGAACTGAACCTCGACCACCCCGGGCCACGGCTCATCGTCCACCCAGCGGACCGCCTCACACTGCAGCTCAAGCACGAACGCCCCCACAGCTGACCAAGGTCATCAACAAGCGCCAGTATGCCGCGAGACGTCAGGCCCCGGTTACGGGACAACCTTTAGGCGGCACGGGGAGCGATCCTGGGCGGCGTCCAGTCGGCGTGCCGCAGGGCGGTCCGGACCATCGCGCCGGGCGGGGTGAGCCGGATCGCGGCGTTGCGCAGGCCGACCGCCAGCGGGTGGGCGAGCTGCTGGCCCATCCGGCCGGCCCGGCGGGCATCGCGGGCCACGGTCTGGCTGCGCGGGCGGCGGGCCGCGTCGTAACGCGCGAGCGCGCCCTCGACCGTCCGGGTCCCGGTGAGTGCCGCCGCCAGGGTCACCGCGTCCTCCAGCGCCTGGCAGGCGCCCTGGCCGAGGTGGGGCGTCATGGCGTGCGCCGCGTCGCCGAGCAGCGCGATCCGGCCCGATACGTAGGACGGCAGCGGCGTGGCCAGCTCGTTGACGTCGTGGTGCAGTACCGCCTCCGGCCGGGTCGCGGTCAGCAGCGAGGGGATCGGCTCGTGCCAGCGTGCGAAGCGGCGGCGGACCTCGGCCAGCGGGTCCCGGTAGCGGACCCCGGCCGGGGCGTTCAGGACCGCGTGCCACTCGGCGGTGCCGTCCGGGAAGGCGATGTGGCCGAACTCGGCGCCGTGGCCCCAGGTCAGCTCGAAGTCGGCCTTCAGGCCGTCGACCGGACGCTCGGTGATCGCCCGCAGCACCGTCGAACCGCTGTAGGCGGCGCCGGGGTGGTCGGGGAAGAGGCGGCGCCGGAGACGGCTGTTGACACCGTCGGCCGCCACCAGGAGGTCGGCCTCCAGGGTCGTGCCGCCGAAGCCGGCCCGGACCCGGAACGGCCGGGTGGTGTCCACCTCCGTCACCTCGGAGCCGACGATCAGGGTGGCGGCGGGCAGCGCCTCGCGCAGGACGCGGTGCAGGGCCGCGCGGCGGATCCCGACGATCGGGGCGCCCAGCTCGCGCTCCAGCGCCGCGCCGTCCATCGCGGCGAGCCGGCGGCCGTCCGGGGTCCGGGTGCCGCCGGTGTACTGGCGGCGGGCGGCCGCCTCGACGGCCTCGCCGACCCCCAGGGCCGCGAGCGCGCGCATCCCGTTGGCGGCCAGCGAGATGCCGGCGCCCGCATCCTCCAGGACGTCCGACCGCTCGACCACGGTCACGTCCCACCCCGCCAGCCGGAGCCCGATGGCGGACGCCAGCCCGCCGATGCCGCCCCCGACCACCACCGCGCTGTTGCTGCTCATGCCCGGTCCTTCCCGTGTCGTCGCGCTGTCTTCTACAGCTGTAGAAGGAGCGTACTACGGGGCTGTCGGTGGACGGAGGCGGGCCGGGGTGGTGGGCCGGGGTGGCGCGTTGGCCGCCCGGCCGCCCGGCCGCCCGGCTGGTTGGCCGTGGGGGTGGCGAGGGCCAGCGGTCGGCGGTGGGTGGCCGGAGGTCGGTGGTTGACGGCCGGCCCGGACCGAGGCGGTGCGCGGCGGGCGCCCCGGCCCCGGTAGAAAGGAGGGATGCGGCGAAACGAGGACCAGAAGCGGGACGATGCGGGGCGGCCGGACCGGCGCACGGTACTGGCAGACGCCGCGATCGGCGTGCTGGCGGACCTCGGCGTGCGCGGACTGACCCACCGGGCGGTCGACGCGGCGGCCGGGCTGCCGCTCGGGACCACCTCGGCCTACCTGCGGACCCGGCAGGCCCTGCTCACCGCGCTGGTGCGACGGCTGGTGGAGCTGGATCAGGGCGAGCTGCACGCCATGGGGGAGCAGGTGCCGGTCCGTTCGGCGGCGGAGCTGTCCGACGGGATCGCGGAGTTGGCGCGGCGCCGCCTGTCCGGGGGCGGGCGGCGGCGCTCGCTCGCCAGGTACGCCTGCGCGGTGGAGAGCGTCCGCGATCCCGAGCTGCGCGAGATCCTCGTCCCGCGGGAGAACGCCGGGCGCGCCGCCGTCCGTGACTTCCTCGCCGCTCAGGGCGTGGCCGACCCCGACGGGCGGACGGCCGTGCTGCTGGCCTGCATCGACGGCCTGGTCTTCGAGCACCTGGTGGGCGGCGGCGAGCCCGGGGCGGACGCGATCCAGGGGCTGGTGGCGGCCGCCCTGCGGGGAGCGGTCGCGAGCTGAGCCTCGCCGGCCCAGCTCGTGCGACTCGCCCTGTCCGCCCGGCCCGTGTCGGCCGGGCGGACAAGGCGGACAGGGCGGGGCCGCCGGGGGCGTGTCCGGCGGTCCGTCGCCCGATCAGGAATCGGGCCTGTGCGGGTTCCTCAGCTCGGAGGCGTAGCCGGCGAGCAGGATGCGCAGCGTGCGGTGGAAGCACTGCTCGGAGTCGAGACCCTCTCCGGTGGCGAAGGCCTGCGCGAGGTGGGGGTAGACCTCCAGGTCCAGGGCGGCGAACTGTTCGGGCCGGAGCTCGGCGCACTCGTGGTGGGGCGTCTCACCGGCCTCGCCCAGCGTGTGCCCGATGGTCCACCGGACGACGGAGTTGAGCACGTCGAGCGCGTCTCCGAGTGGGACGCCGTCCTTGTGGAGCACGGCGATGCCGCGCTCCAGCAGGGCGAGGGCGACCGGCGTGGCGACCGGCCGGGTGGCCAGCACGGTGAGTATGGCCGGATGGTCGAGCAGCAGTCGGCGCAGCTCGACGGCGAAGTCCCGGACCACCTCCGTCCACCGGCCGTCGGGCTCGCCGAACAGGCTTCCCGCCGACAGCTCCAGCAGGCGCTCCACCATGCCGTCGAGCAGGGCCGTCCTGCTGGGGACGTAGTAGTAGAGCGTCATCCCCTCGACGCCGAGCGCCGCACCGAGCTTGCGGTTGGAGAGCGCGGCGAGGCCGTGTTCGTCCACGTAGGCGAGTGCGGCGTCGATGACCTTCTCGCGGGTCAGCCCCGTCCGTGGGCGGGTGCGCCGGGTCGGCATCGGTTCCTCCTTCACCCCAATGGGCTCCACCGGGGCTGTGCGGTCCGGGCCTTGACGAGTCTTGCACTGCAAGAGAACCACATCCGACCTCGGCTTCTTGCGCTGCAAGAAGTCTCTGGGGAGGGTGTCGTGCAGCTTGTCGTCGTCATGGTCCGCAGGCTCAACGGGGACGTGGAGTGCGGAGGGTTCCGCAGGGCGTGGATCCCGGAGGGCCCGTCGCGGCCGGTCGCACAATAGCGGCGCTCCGAGGGAGGTGGTCGCCCGGGGCGTCCGAGCCTCTGTTCGGCTCCGCCGAACCCGGGCCGACCGACGACTTCGAGTGACATGGCATCAGGTCAATCAACCGTCAAGTTGGTTCATTCACAGAATATTTCGCGAGGAGTTCTGTGTCGGGTGGATGATTTACGCCGCTCTAAGGTCTTCCCACGGAGATCTCCGGCTGACAGGCTGGGGCCGCCCTTTCAGTACGGAGGAGGTTCCTTGTCCCGCATATCCACGCTGGCCGGAGCGGTCACCTGCGCTCTCGCACTTGTCACCGGCACCGCCGTCGCCGCGTCGGCGGCGCCCATCGACCAGGCCCCGGGTCTGGCCGAGGCGAAGGTCGACCCTGTCGCCTGGACGCCGTGCAACCCCGACCCGACCAAGCCGGACCCCGGCATCTACGACTGCGCCGTTTACCCCGTGCCGCTGGACTACGACAAGCCGAAGGGTGAGAAGGTCGGCATCGCCATGATGCGGCGGCGGGCGAGCGACCCGTCGAAGCGGATCGGCTCGCTGTTCCTCAACCCCGGCGGCCCGGGCGGCAGTGGTTACCTGTGGGCGACGACCGCCCGCTTCGGTGCCGAGGTGCAGTCGAAGTTCGACCTGGTCGGCTTCGACCCGCGCGGTGTGGCCCGGAGCAACCCGCTCAAGTGCTTCAAGACCCAGGAGGACGCCGACGCGGTCACCAACCGCATGGTCGGCGTGCCGGTCACCAAGGCCGAGATCAACGAGACGCTCGACGCGGACCAGGACTACACCGACGCCTGCAGCAAGAACGCCGGCCCGCTGATCGAGCACATGTCGACCATCAACGTGGTGCGCGACCTGGACCGGATGCGCCGCGCCGTCGGTGACTCCCAGCTCACCTTCGCCGGGTTCTCCTACGGCACCCTGATCGGTTCGACGTACGCCAACATGTACCCGAACAAGGTGCGCGCGATCATCGTCGACGGCAACGTCGACCCGGACCTGCGCCTGCACAACGGCCTGGAGTACGACCGCCAGCGGGCGAACGGCTTCGAGATCGCCCTGGACGAGTTCCTCAAGCGCTGCCAGGCCGCCGGCGCCCCGCGCTGCGCCTTCGGCGACGGCGACACCCGGGCCAAGTTCGACCAGCTCCGCGACCACCTGCGGACCAGCCCGATCACGCTGCCGAACGGCTCCAAGGTGACCCTGAGCACCTTCACCGGGGAGGTGGCCAGCGCCCTGTACTCGCAGGCCAAGCTGGCCCCGCTGGCCAAGTCGCTCCAGGCGACCTACCAGGTCTTCCAGAAGCCGGCCGGGAACGCCCTGCTGGCCCCGCAGGCGAACGTCTCGGACGAGGACGCCAACCTGCTCTCGGTGGACGTCCCGCGGGCGGCCCTGCGGGAGGCCCCGGTCGACTCCGAGTACACCGCGGACGACTCCTACCTGGCCGTCAACTGCCAGGACAAGCCGTACCCCTCCAACGACCGGGTGTTCGCGAACGCGGCCAAGGCCTGGGAGAAGGACATGCCGACCTTCGGTCGCTACCAGGCCTTCGACGCGCCGGCGTGCGCGAGCTGGCCGGCCCCGGCCCGGGACGCCGAGCGCTTCTCCGGCCCGTGGAACAAGAAGACCTCCAACACCGTGATGGTGATCGGCAACCTCTACGACCCGGCCACCCAGTACAAGTTCGCCCAGCGGATGCAGCAGGAGCTGAGCAACGCGGTGCTGGTCAGCGTCGACTCGATCGAGCACTGCGCCGTGGGTCGCAGCCAGGCGCTGAACAAGCTGGTCACCCGCTACCTGGTGGACGGCACCGCGCCGGCCGCCGGCCAGCTGCTGAAGCCGGACGCGGAGATCTTCCCGGCGGTCTGACGGAACGGCCCCCGGTGACCCGGGGGAGGAGTTGACGGTCGTGGTGGTCGGCGGTGCTGCCGGCCACCACGACCGTGCTTTACGGGCGATTTCCCGGAGCGCCCGGAAGGCCCGGGGAATGCGGCAGTGGATCGTCATCGAACCTCCGGTGGAGCGGATTCCTGCGAGTCTTCGGCGACCGTAGCCCATGCCACTGACAATCGGCTTCCGGTGCGACGGCGAAGGTCACGGCCGGTAAGGGCCACGGAAAATGACGTACTGTCACACTATTCAATAACCAATTCCCGCGCCCGGGTATCCGTGTTAGCGTGCGGGCCGCCGACTTCTCTCGAACTCGGGAAAGTGAGGGCGGGCCATGCAGGACGAATTCTCCCGACGGGGTTTCCTGGGCGGTGCCGGCGCGGCGGCCGCCGGGATCACCGTCGCTTCCACTGGCGCGGCGGCAGGCGCGGCGGCGGCCGGGGACGCGCACCGGGAGCTGCCGCAGGGGCGGTCGGTGCTGCCGGGCGATCCCCGGTACCGGACCCTCGCCCAGGGCTTCAACCAGCGGTGGAGCAGCACCCCCGCGTACATCCGGCTGGTGGGCAACGAGGCGGACGCGGTCGCCGAGCTGAACCGCGCGCTGGACGCCGGGCTACGGCCGACGGTCCGCGGCGGCGGGCACTGCTACGAGGGTTTCGTCGACAACGACGGGGGCGTCATCCTCGACCTCGGCACGATGCGCGGCGTCGCCGCCTCGACCGACAAGTTCGGCCGGCCCACGTACGGGGTCGAGGGCGGCGCGACCAACTGGGACGTCTGCACCACGCTGTTCCGCGAGTACGCCGTCGCCCTGCCCGCCGGGTCCTGCTACTCGGTCGGCGCGGGCGGGCACGTCTGCGGCGGCGGGTACGGCCTGCTCTCCCGACGACACGGGCTCACCGTGGACCACCTCGTCCAGGTCGACGTGGTCACCGTCCGGGGCGGTCGCGCGGTGGTGACGCAGGCGCACCGCGAGGACGCGCAGGGCTCGCCCGAGCAGGACCTCTTCTGGGCCCACACCGGCGGCGGGGGCGGGAACTTCGGGGTGGTGCTGCGGTACCACTTCGCCTCGGACGTGCCCCGGCCGCCGCCCCGGGTCTGGTTGAGCAGCGTGGCCTGGCCCTGGGCCGAACTGCTCGCCCGGCCCGAGGACTTCGAGACCCTGGTGGCCAACTTCGGCGCCTTCATGGCCGAGCACAGCGGCCCGCGGGAGCCGGTGTACCAGGGGCTGTTCGCGATCCTCAAGCTCACCCACCACTCCAACGGGAACGTCGTCCTGTTCAGCCAGTGGGACGGCGAGGACCCGGGCCCGCTCGACGCGTTCGTGGCGGCGGTCGAACGAGGGATGACGACGCGATCGACGGTGCAGACCCGGGCGGCCGGCGGGCTGTTCCTGCCCTACCCGGACAAGCGGCGCCAGATGCCCTGGTTCCAGGCGACCATGACGCTCAACCCCTCGGGCGACAACCAGCGCGGCAAGTACAAGTCGGCCTACCACCGCGAGCCGTTCGCACCGGAGCAGATCGCCGCCTTCCGGGACTGGTTGGTGCGCGACATCGAAGGGGCGGACCTCTCGAACACGCTGGTCCAGATCGACTCCTACGGTTGCCGGATCAACGCCCGCAGTCCCGAGGAGACGGCCGTCCCGCAGCGCGACTCGATCATGAAGCTGCAGTACCAGACGTACTGGACGGACCCGGCCGAGGACGAGAAGCACCTGGCCTACCTGAGCGGGCTGTACCGCGACGTCTACCGGGGGACGGGCGGGGTCCCGGAGGTCGACACCGCGACGGACGGCGCCTACGTCAACTACCCGGACAACGACCTGGGTACCGCCGACCAACCCGACCCTGCCTACCCGCGCCTCTATTACAAGGGCAACTATCCACGGCTGCAGCGCGCCAAGGCCCACTGGGACGGGAAGGAGGTGTTCCACCATGCCCAGTCCATCATCCCGGCCGAGTCCTGAGCAGTGAGCCCTGAGCAGTGAGCCCTGAGCAGTGGGCCCAGAGCCCAGAGTCCTGAGCCTTGAGCGCTGAGCCCGAAAGCCGGTGCCCCGAAGGCGTGGGGAGGCGCCCCCGCAACCCCACGCCCGTGACACGACCCGGGCCCGCTCCGCTACGCGGCCCGCTCCGTCTCCTCCTCGACGATCCGTCCGTCCCGGACCTCGATCACCCGGTCGGCGAGCCCCATCAGCGTCGGGTCGTGGGTGGCGACCAGCACCGTGACGCCCTCGCTGCGCACCACCGCGCGCAGCAGCTCCATGATCGAGCGGCCGGTCTCGGAGTCCAGCTGACCGGTCGGCTCGTCGGCGATGATCAGGCTGGGCTCGTTGGCCAGCGCACGGGCGATGGCGACGCGCTGCTGCTGGCCGCCGGACAGCTCGCCGGGGCGCTGGTTGGCGTGGTCGGCGAGCCCGACCAGGGCGAGCAGGGTGTGGGCGCGCTCCTCGCGTTCGGCGGCCGGGGCCTTGCGCAGTCGCATGGGCACGCCGACGTTCTCGGCGGCGGTGAGCATCGGGATCAGCCCGAAGGACTGGAAGACGAAGCCGATCCGCTCCCGCCGCAGGGCGAGTCGACCGTCCTCGTCCAGCCCGGCGAGGTCGATGCCGTCCAGCGCGATGCTGCCGCCGGTCGGCGTGTCCAGGCCGCCGACCAGGTTGAGCAGGGTGGTCTTGCCGGAGCCGGACCGGCCCTTGAGTGCGGCCAGTTCTCCGCGGCCGACGGTGAACGACACGCCGCGCAGGGCGTGCACGGTCCGCTCGCCGGTGCCGAAGCTGCGGCGGAGATCGGTCACGGCCACCATCGGCTGGGTGGTGGCGGTGTCGGCGGTGTCGGCGGTGGCGGCCTGATGCTGCGTCATGCGACGTCCCCCCTGTGGGCGTGGCGGCCCGGTTGTAGCCGGGTCCCGTCCGGGTCTACGGATATGTCTGTTCCGGTGGTTCACCTTCCCGGGCGGGAATCCGAGAAGAGGGCGTCCCGGGCCAAAAGGGCGCGCCGAAGCCGGAGTTGTGAAGTGTGCATGGCATTCAAGTGGGGGCATCCCCGGCCGGGATGCTATCAATGAAAGGAATTTGCTCACTGGTTACTTGATTCGCGCAAGTCCCTTCCGTTCCTGGATCGAATCTGACAGCATCGTCCGCTATCCGGCGACCGATTGCCGGTGATCAATGCGCCGGTGTGCTCGCGATGTGTCCGTCTGTGGCCGATTTGTACTCGGGCCGGATCGATGAGCGGGGCCCGGGGATGCAACCGGGGACGTAATCCGGGGGAGGAACTTGATGCTCGGCTTCGTCGTGCGCCGACTGCGCGGGCGAGTGCCGCTGGCTGCCGCTGTCCTGTTTGCGGTGCTGATCACCACGTCTGTGCTGACCGCCTTGGTGGCCTTCAACAGCAGCGTCGGTGAGGCCGGCCTGCGGCAGGCGCTCCAAGGGTCCGGTCACGCCCGGACCACGGTGGCGGTGACCGGTGAGCACGGGCTCGACCAGCGGTCCAAGGACGAGGCGGCGCTCGCCGCCTACCGGCAGAAGCTCTTCGGAGACCTGCCCGTCCACACCGACAGCCTGACGCGCAGCCGTTCCTACAGCCTGCCGGTCTCCGGCGCCGCTGCTGACGGCACACCCGTGACCGGCACGCCCGCGACCGGAACGCCCGCAACCGGCACGCCCGCGACCACCACGCCCGCGACGGGCAGCGGCGCGGGCAGCGCCCCCGGCGCCCCGCTCGACCTCACGGTCCTCGCCGACCTCGACCGCGGCCGGGTCCAACTGGTGGCCGGCGCCTGGCCGGGTGCCGCCACCGTGCCGGTGCAGTCCGCCGCCCCGGAGGCCGCCGTCCCGCAGAGCCTGCTGCGCCGGCTCGGTCTGACCGAGCAGGCCCTGCCCGCCGAGGTCCGGCTCGTCGACCGGAACGACGGCAAGCCGCTGACCGTCCGGATCACCGGCGTCTACCGGGCCACCGACCCGACCGCCCCGTACTGGCGGATCGACCCGGTCGGCGGCCACGAGATCGAGGTCGGCGGCTTCACCACCTTCGGCCCGATGATGGTCGACCGGAGCGCCTTCGCCACGGCCGGCCTGGTCCAGGGCGGCGTCGGCTGGTCGCTGGACGCCGACTTCTCCGGCGCCGACCGGGCCGCCGCGCAGGCCGTCGGCAACCGCGCCCAGCACCTCTCCGAGGAACTGCGCGGCACCGCCTCGCTCGGCGCGACGACCGACCTGCCGGACATCATGCGCGAGCTGTCCGACAGCATGGTGGTCGCCCGGTCCACCCTGCTGATCGGCGCCCTCCAGCTGGCGGTGCTCGCCGCGGCGGCCCTGCTGCTGGTCGTCCACCTGATCGCCGCGCGGCAGGAGTCCGAGAACGAGATCCTCGCCGCGCGCGGCGCCTCGGCCTTCAGGCTCGGCTCCTTCACCGCCCTGGAGTCGCTGCTGCTGGCCCTGCCCGCAGCGGTCTTCGCACCACTGCTGACCCCGTTCCTGGTCCGCGCGCTGGCCGGCCTCGGCAGTTCCCGCCAGGTCGCCCTGGACACCGGCATCAGCTGGTCGCTCTGGCCGGTGGCCGTGATCTGCGCGTTCGCCTGCATCCTGCTGGCCACCGTGCCCAGCGTGGTGCGCGGCGTCGGTGCCGCGCTGCGCCGCCGGGCCGGACGCCGTCAGGCCGTGGTCTCCGGCGTCGCCCGCAACGGCGGCGACCTCGCCGTGCTCGCCCTGGCCGTGCTCGCCTACCAGCAGCTCGACCAGTACGGCGGCGGGCTGTCCCCCGACTCCACCGGCCGGCTCGACGTGGACCTGCTGCTGGTCGCCACCCCGACCCTCGCACTGTGCGCCGGGACCCTGGTGGTGCTGCGGCTGCTCCCGCTCGTCGCCCGGATCGGCGCCCGCGCGGCGGCCCGCGGCCGCGGCCTCGGGCCCGCGATGGTCGGCTGGCAGCTGGCCCGCCGGCCCGGCCGCGCCACCGGACCCGTCCTGCTGCTCGTCATGGCCGTGGCCACCGGTGTCCTGGCGCTCGGTCAGCACGCCACCTGGACCTCCTCCCAGCGCGACCAGGCCGCCTTCGCCACAGGCGGGGGCCTGCGCATCTCCGGTTCGCACAACGCGCCGATGGGCCAGGGCGGCCGCTACGGCAGCCTTCCCGGCGGCGACCGACTGGTCGCGGTGGTGCGCGACGAGCAGCCGCTGCAGGGCGGTGCCGGCCAGCTGATGGCCGTGGACGCCGCCGCCTTCGCCGACCGCGTCCCGGTCCGCTCCGACCTGCTCGACGGCCACACCGGCAAGGAGGTCTTCGGCACGCTCGCGGCCCCGGCCCCCGTCGGCATCCCGCTGCCCGGCTCCCCGCTGCGGATCGACGCCGACATCGCGGTGAGCCAGCAGGACGCGACCAAGTGGATCAGCAGTGCGGTCCACCCCGAGGTCCGGCTGCTGCTGCGCGACCGCTTCGGTCTGGTCCACAAGGTCCCGTTCGGCGATCTCCCGCTGAAGGGCGATGTCCGCTCCTCGATCCGGCTCGACGCGCTGGTCGACGCCCCGGTGGGCTCGGTCGCCTCCCCGCTGACCGTGGTCGGCGCGACCGTCGCCTTCAGCGACCGCAGCGACGGCGAGGTCGCGGTGCGGAACCTGGCCGTCGCGGAGACCGCCGACGGACCCTCCACCGCCGTCGCGTTGCCGGCCGGCACCGGGTGGAACATCAAGCCCCCGGCCTCCCGCAACCCCGCGGACAACTCGCCGGTGGCCGCGCTCGCCTCCGAAGCGGCCGCCGCCGACAACCTGTTCACGGTCCGCTACCACTCCGCCCGCGGCATCGGCGACTCCGTGCGCGCCGTGCTGCTCCCGACCGGGTCGGCCCAGCCCGCCGCCGTCAACGGCGTCGCCACCCGCGACTACCTGAAGGCCGTCGGAGCCTCGGTCGGCGACACCCTCCAGGTGCCGCTCAGCGGGGTCGTCGTCCCGGTGAAGGTGACCGGCGCGATCGAGGCCATGCCGGTGGCCGGCCGGCGGGCGCTGGTGATGGACCTCGACTCGGCCGCCCGGATGCTGTCCGCCCAGGACCGCAACCTGCCGACCCGCACCGAGTGGTGGCTGCCCGCCACCGGGCCGGGCGACCGCGCCCCGGCCGAGGCCGCCGCCGCCCTGCGCGCCGCTCCCGGAAGCCAGGACCTCGCGCTCTACGACGAGGTCTCCGACGGGCTCCTCGGCGACCCGGTCGGCGCCGCCCCGCAGAGCGCGCTGATGGCCATCGCGATCGTCACCGCCGTGCTCGCCGCGATCGGCTTCGCCGCCGCGGTGGCCGGCTCCGCCCACGAGCGCTCCCGGGACTCCGCGCTGCTGCTCGCCCTGGGCGCCCCGCGCAAGCAGGTCACCCGCACCGTCGCCGCCGAGAACGCGGTGCTGGTCGGCCTCGGCGGGATCGTCGGCCTCGCCCTGGGCGCCCTGCTCGTCCGCCTGATCGTGCCCTTCGTGGTGCTGACCCCGGCCGCCCGCCGCCCGGTGCCCGAGGCCCTGGTCGAGCTGCCGTACGGTCAGGCGCTGCTGTTCGCGGCCGCGATCGCCGCCGTTCCGCTGCTGTCGGCCTTCCTGCTCGGGCGCCGGCGTCGAGACGTGGCTTCCCGGCTGCGCCACGTGGAGGAGATGTGACCACCAAGGCCGGCACCACCGTGCCCACCCCCGCGCCGGGGCCCGTGTCCGGGCCCGGGCGCGCCCACCGGCCCGCGCCCTGGGTCCGCACCCGGCTGCGCGCGATGCCGCTGGCCGCGCTGCTCACGGCGGCCCTCGCCTTCGTCACCGTGTTCCTGGCGGCGGCCTTCCCGCGGGTCGCGGACCGGAGCGCGGACACCGCGCTCCAGGAGTTCACCCGAAGCCTGGGCACCGGCGTCACCAACCTGGAGTTCACCGCCGAAACGGGCCGCGCGGACTCCGGGGCGGACCTCGACGCCATCCAGCGGAAGCTGGGCGAGCGGATCGGACGGGACCTCCCGCTGGGCTCGTCGGCCCAGGCCTACGGCACCCGGGTCAAGACCGGGCGTCAGATGTTCAACCCGGGGTACACCCGGCTCTCCGAAAGAGCCACCCCGGCGCTCGGCCTGTACTACCTGCACGGACTCGCCGACCGGGCGACCCTGACCGCGGGCACCTGGCCGGGCCCGGCCCCGGCCGACGGCCCGCTGCCGATCGTGCTGAGCCAGCAGGCCGCCGAGGCCGTCAACATCAAGGTCGGCGACGTCATCGAGAGCGGCACCGACGGACCCGTCGCGCTGCGCAGCACCGTGGTCGGCCTCTACCGGGTCAACGATCCCCAGGACCCGTTCTGGGAGGGGCTCGGCTGTCCGGCCAGGGCCTGCCTGGGCCTCAAGGGCGATGACGCCTGGTACTGGACCAGCGGCTTCGTCGACGGCGGCAGCCTGACCGCGCTGGCCCGCTGGGGTTCGAGCGGACAGAACTTCTGGCGGCTGCCCGTCGACCCCGACGCACTGCACGCCGACCAGCTCGACCGGACCCGCGCGACACTCGCCTCGTACATGGCCGGCCCCGGCATGACCGCGCTGATCGACTCGACCCTCCGGGCCGACCTGCACGCCACCTCGCTGATGCCGGACGTCCTCGCCCGGGCCGCCGACCGCTACCAGGCCGCCGGCCCGCTGGGCGCCATCGGGCCCGCCGGGGTCGCCGGCGTCGCGGTCGTGGTGCTCTGCCTGGCCGCGGCGCTCAGCACGGACCGGCGCACCGCCGAGATCCGCTTGCTCCAGGCCCGTGGCGGCTCGCGCGGCGGAGTGCTGCTGCGGCTGCTCGCCGAGGGCGCGGTGACGGTGCTGCCCCCCGCCGTGCTCGGCACGGCCCTCGCGCTGGTGCTGCTGCCCACTTCGCGCTGGGGCAACTCGGTGGTGCTCGCACTCGCCGTGACCCTGTTCGCGATCCTGGCCTTCCCGGCCCGGGCCGCGCTGCTCTGGGCGCGTCCGCGGGCGGCCGGCGGCTGGCGCCGGGTGATCGGCGAGCTCGCCGTGCTGGCCGTCACCGCCGCCGCCGTGGCCGAGGTCCGCCGTCGCGGCGTCGGCCACCCGGGCGGTGCGGTGGACCCGCTGCTGGTGGCCGCCCCGCTGCTGCTCGCCGTCTCCGGCGGCCTGCTGCTGGCCCGGATCGAGCCGGTCGTGGTCGGCTGGCTGGCGGCACTGGCCGGCCGCGGCCGCGGACTGGTCGGCTTCCTCGGTCTGGTCCGGGCGGCCCGCGACAACTCGGGGCGCCGCCGGCCCTCCGCACTGCCGCTGCTGGCCCTGCTGATCGCCGTCACGGCCACCGGTTTCGGCGCCACCGTGCTCACCGCGGTGGACCAGTCCCGCACCCGTGCCGCGCGCATCACCACCGGTGGCGACGTGTCCGTCAGCGTCCCGGTCTACGCGACCCTGCCGGAGGCCTTCACCAAGGCGGCCGGCGAACTGCCCGGCGTCCGGGCCGCCACCGGCGCCTGGATCGAGGAGCGGGCCACCTTCATCGGCGGCGACCGGGGCACCACCGACGCCATCCTGGTGGTGGTCGAGCCCGACGCCTACGCGGAGATCTCCCGCACGGCCGGGGTCGGCCAGTACGACCCGGCCGGGCTGGCCGCCGCTCCGGGCGGCAAGGACAGCCCGGTGCCCGCGCTGTTCAGCCGGGACCTGGCCGAGCGACTGGCCACGGGCGCGCCGCAGGTGCGCACGCCCGGCGGCAGCCAGATGGCCACCACCGTCGCCGGGATCGTCACCGCCACGCCCGCCCTGCCGGACCCCGGCAAGCCGTTCGTCGTGGTGCCGGCCGGCCCCGCCACGGAGCACCTGCCGGAGCTCAAGCGGGCGACCAAGGTGAACAAGTGGTTCGCGGTCGGCGACGTCGACCCGGTCCGGGTCCGCGCCCTGCTGATCGAGAGCGGCATCGGCGGCGGCGCGAATCTGGGGAAGCACGCCAAACTGGTCGACGAAGAGGCCAAGGCGGCGGGAAAGACCTCCGGTGGCCTGCCCCCCGGCTACGCGGTGCACAGCAGCCGCGACAAGATCGCCGAGCTGGCCGCCGACCCGGTGCAGCACGCGGCCGGACGGCTGTTCTGGTACTCGGGCCTCGCCGCCGCCGGGTTCGCCCTGCTGGCCGTGCTGCTGACGCTGCTGCGGGCCGCGCCGGACCGCACGGCGGTGCTCGCCCGGCTGCGCACCATGGGCCTGCGGCCCAGGCAGGGCCTGGCACTGATCGTCGCCGAGTCGCTGCCGCAGACCCTGGCGGCGGCCGTCGGCGGCGGCCTGGTCGCCCTGGCCGCGGTCGCCCTGCTCGGGGGCGCCTTCGACCTCTCGGCCCTGGTCGGAGCCACGGTCGCCGACACCCTGGCCCCGGCGGTGATGCCGGTGCTGCTGCCCACCGTCGGTCTGACCCTGGTGGTCTGCCTCGGTGTGGTGGTGGAGACGCTGGTCGCCGGCCGGCGCCAGATCGCCACCGAACTGCGCGCGGGGGAGCGGCAATGAGGCCGGGAACGGCGGCGGCCGCGAGCGCGGCCGTGCGGCCGGAGACAGCGGCGGCCGGCGGCGCGGCGGGAAGGCCGCGACCGGCGGCCGGGAGCGGTGAACGGGCCGTGACAGCGGCGCGGGTCGCCGGGACAGTGGAGAGCGGTGCGATGAAGCAGACAGTCGAGACAGGAGACGAGCGGTGATGAGCACTCCCCAGGAGCGGACGGTCGTCGAGGCCCCCAGCCTCCAGGAGCTCCAGCAGCGGGCCCTCGCCGCCGCCTCGCCCAAGGCGTACGGCGAGGGATCGGCCATCGTCTGCGACCGGCTGGTCCGGATCTTCAGCGCGGAGGGGGTCGAGGTCCAGGCGCTCCAGGGCCTGGAACTGACCATCCGCCAGGGCGACCTGGTCGCCCTGGTCGGCGCCTCGGGCAGTGGCAAGTCCACCCTGCTCACCATCCTCGCCGGGCTGGACGTGCCGACCGCCGGCACCGCCACCGTGGCCGGCTGCGACCTGCTGGAGATGTCGGTCAAGGAGCGGCTGCGCTACCGGCGCGAGGTGGTCGGCTTCATCTGGCAGCAGACCGCCCGCAACCTGCTGCCCTTCCTCACCGCCGCCGAGAACATCGCGCTGCCGATGCAGCTGCGCGGCCGCCGTTCCGGCGCCGGCGGGGCGAAGCAGCAGGCGGTCCGGGTGGCCGAGCTGATGGAGGCACTGGAGATCGGCGAGCTCGCCCACCGCAAGCCCAACGAGCTCTCCGGCGGCCAGCAGCAGCGGGTGGCGATCGCGGTGGCGATGGCCAACAACCCGCCGGTGCTGCTCGCCGACGAGCCCACCGGCGAGCTGGACTCGGAGACGGCCGGGATCATCTTCGAGTCCTTCCGCACCGTCAACCGCGAACTGGGCGCCACCGTCGTGATCGTCACCCACGACCCGATGGTCGCGGGCGAGGTCCGCCGCACGGTCGCGATCCGGGACGGGCGGACCGCCAGCGAGGTGCTGCGCCGCACCGTGACGGACGAGCACGGCGAGGAGTCGGTGAACGAGCGCGAGTACGTGATGCTGGACCGCAGCGGCCGGGTGCAGCTGCCGGTCAAGTTCCTGGAGTCGCTCGGCATGGAGCACCGGGTGGCGGTCGACCTCGCGGCCGACCACATCGAGGTCCGGCCGGACGACATCGCCGGGCACTGACCCGGGAGCGCGTTGCCGACCGGGGGCGCGCACTGATCGGAGCGCGCCCGCCCGGAACACATCCGCCCGGAGCGCGCCGGTCCCGGGAGGCGGTCGCCGCCTCCCGGGACGGTCAGCCGTCGCCGCCCATCCGCTGGAAGAGGCCGCTGCCCTCGGCCTCGGTACGGAGGTCGGGCGGTGCCTCCCGCGCGGCGCGATCGCCGCGTGAGGTGGCGGTGCAGAGGGCGAAGACGATCAGGGCACTGGCCGCCACGGCGAGGATGCCCAGCGCGGTCAGGACGCGTAGCCAGGTCAAGGTAGTGCCTCCTGGGGGACGGTGCGGCCCGCACTGACCTGCACGACGCCGCCGGGGATGTATCGGCAGGCCGGGCCGCACGGTCGAGTGCCCACGGACGGTTCTTCCCGCCGGATGGTGCACAAGAGGTCGCCCACGTGGGCGCTCGAAGCACTTTCAGGGCGTGTCACACCCCGTTGCGCGCCCCCACGGTGGCGGCCGCCCGTCCGGTCCCGCCGCTTATCTGGGCCCGCAGGGCGACGAGGTCCGGCTTCCCGAGCCCGTTCAGCGGGATCGCGGGCAGCAGCAGGAGTGTGTCGGGGGCGCATCGGTCGAGGCCGCGCGCCCGGCACCACCGGTGCAGCTGCTCGGCCGTCAGCCGCGAGCCGGGGGCGAGGGCGACGGCGGCGTGCACCCGCTCCAGACGGTCCGGGTCGGTGGTCGTGAACATCACCGCCTCCCGGACCTCCGGGTGGGTGCGCAGCGGCTCCTCGATCTCGCGGGGGAACACATTGTGCCCCTCGATGATCGCCATCGGGCTCCGCCGCCCGGCCACCGTCAGATAGCCGGCCGCGTCCAGGCTGCCCAGGTCGCCGGTGTGCAGCCAGCCGTCCCTGAACACCCGCTCGGTCAGCTCCGGGTCGCGCCAGTAGCCCGCCATGGCGGTCGGCGTGCGGACGCAGATCTCCCCGGTCCGGTCCGGCGGCAGCTCGGTGCCGTCCTCGTCCAGGATGCGCAGCCCGGTGTCCGGGTACGGCCGGCCGGCGGTGGTCAGCAGCCGCGGTGCCAGGTGCTCGTCCGGTCCCAGCCGGGCGACCGGCCCGCACTCCGTCAGGCTGTAGGTCTGGTGCAGCACCCGGCCCAGTCGCCGGGTCGCCTCGGCGAGGCGCCGCGGCGAGGCCGCGCAGCCGGTGTAGCCGACCCGGCGCAGGCTGCCGGTGTCGGTGCTGGGCAGCAGCGGGTGGTCCAGCAGCCGGTACAACAGGTGCGGCGGCAGGTACATCCGGGACACCCGGTGCCGCTCGACCGCCGCCAGCACGGCCCCGGCGTCGAAACCGTCCTGCATCACCACCGTGCCGCCCGCGGCCAGCGCCAGATCCGCCGTGGTGCCGCCGCCGTGGCAGAGCGGGGTGCACAGCAGGAAGACCGACCCGGACAGCAGCCGTGGGCGCGGCGGACGGGTGAAGCGGCGCAGCACCCCCTTCGGACGCCCGGTGGTGCCGCCGGTGAACCGCACCGCCATCACGTCCTCGGGCCGGTAACGGGGTTCGAACGGGGCGGGGGAGCGGGCCGCGGCGAGCTCCAGCAGGTCCGTGCCGAGCCCGAGCGGTGCCGGGCCCAGGGAGAGCAGAGCGGCCGAGGGCACGGCCCGGGCGATCCCTTCGGCCGCCGCCGCGCACCGGACCGGGTCGAAGACCAGCGCGGAGGTCCCGGCGAACTCCGCCAGCGCCACCTGCTCCGCGACCGGCCCGTCCGGGAACGGCATCGCGACCCGGCAGCCCAGCAGGTTCGCGGCGAGCCGCACCAGCAGCGCCTCCGGCCGGTTCCCGGCCAGCACCGTCACCCCGTCCCCGCGCCCGAGCCCGGCCCGCTCCAGTGCCCGGGCGGCGCGGTGGACCAGGTCCAGGCACTGCTGCGCGCTCCACGCCCCGTCCGCGGACCGGATCGCCACCCGGCCGGGATCGCGCGCCAGCCCGTCCAGCACCAGCGCGGTGTACGTCGGAGCCGCCTCCGCCATGGCCCGCCCTCCTGTCTGACGGCGTGTCAGCCTAGTGGATGTCCGGCCCCACGGATGCACTGCGGTCGACCGGGGCCCCACGGGCACCGGCGCGCGGGCGGGGGCGGGCCGTGGCCCCGGTGTCAGCCCAGCAGCCGCGACCAGGCACCGGCGCGCGGCCGGGGGCGGGGTTGTTGTTAGGGTTCCCGGTCGGACGTGAACGGGGGCTCGGGCTGGTGGGCGGCAGGGTGGACGCGGTCGTGGCGCCGTACGGAGTGGTCGATCTGCGGGGCGAGGCCGGGGCGGGCTTCGTCACCGCCTACCCGGCCGACGCCGTCGTGGTGGTGTCCGGGCTGCCCGGGGCCGGGAAGAGCACGCTGCTGCGCCGCTGGTCCGGGGCGGCGGTCCGGGCGGTGGACCCGCGGACGGTGCACGAGGCCTGCGAGGCGGTGATGCCCGCCGCCCTGCCGTACGCGGTGTACCGGCCGTGGGCCCGGCTGGAGCACTTCCGGCTGCTGCGCTCCTCGGTGCGCGGCGGGGGTCCGCTGCTGGTGCACGACTGCGGCAGCCGGGCCTGGATGCGGCTCTGGCTCGCCCGGGAGGCGGGCCGGCAGGGCCGCGAACTGCACCTGGTGCTGCTGGACGTCGGCGCCGCCACCGCGCTGGACGGTCAGCGGGCCCGCGGCCGGCGTGCCTCCGCCAGGGTCTTCGCCCGCCACCGCCGCGGCCTGGAGGGGCTGTTGGCCGCCTTCACCCGGCACGTGCGCTCCGACGGCCCGATGCCGACGCCGGAGGCCTCGTCCGTGCTGCTGCTGGACGCCGTCTCCCGCGCCCGCGCCGAGACGGTGCGCTTCGGGGCGGGCTGACCGTCGGCCGCGGGCGGGCCCGGCCGGCCGGGTGCCGCGGGCAGGGCCGCCCGGCCACCGGCCGCGAGCGGGCCCGTGACGGGCGAGAATCGGCCTACCCGGGGACCATGATCGCCGGATCGGCCCGCGGCCGCCCCCGGCACTGCCAGACTGGGGCCGGCAGAGTCCGTCACGGAGAGAGGTCACACCCCGCATGTCCAGCAGCGCCGTCGTCGAGAATCCGTGGTTCCGCAGGTTCAACCCGTCCGACTCCGCGCCCGCCCGGATCGTGATCTTCCCGCACGCCGGCGGCTCGGCCAGCTACTACCTGGAGTACGCCAACGCGCTGGCGCCGCACGCCGATGTGCTCGCCGTCCAGTACCCCGGCCGGCAGAACCGCATCGGCGAGCCGACGATCGGCTCGGTGACCGGACTCGCCGAGGAGCTCGCCCGGGAACTGCGGGAGTGGGCGGACCGGCCGCTGACCTTCTTCGGGCACAGCATGGGCGCGGCCGTCGCCTTCGAGACGGTCCGGTGCTTCGAGCGCGACGGCGTGAAGGGGCCCGACCGGCTGTTCGTCTCGGCCGGCCGCGCGCCCTCGCTGCCCCGCACGACCAGGATCCACCAGCTGCCGGACGACGAACTGCTCGCCGAGATCTCCGCGCTCGGCGGCACGGACGAGCGGGTCCTCGCCCTCTCCGCCCTGCGCGAGCTGATCCTGCCGAGCCTGCGGGCCGACTACACGGCCGTCGAGACCTACCGCAGCGCCCCGGACGCGACCGTGTCGCTGCCGATCACCGCCCTGGCGGGGGAGTCCGACGTGCACGCCACCGTCGACCAGGTCGGCCAGTGGGAGCGGCACACCACCGGCGCCTTCGACCTGCGGGTCTTCCGGGGCGGGCACTTCTACCTGGCCGACCGGACCGCGGACGTGGTGGAGGTGATCACCGCGCACCTGCGCGGCTGAGCCGGTCCGGGCGGGCACCCGGAGCGGCGGCCCACCCGCGGCGGCCCCGCGAAGGTCCTGCGGCGCCCTGCTGCGGCCCGGCGGCGCCGCGAACGGGCGCCGCGAACCGGACACCGGGCCGGCCCTCGAACCGACGTGCCCGAACCGGTGACCGGAGCGCTCCCGCTCGACTACTGTGCCTGGTTGACGGCCCATCAGCAGATCATCGGGAGGCAGCCGTGCGCCGGATCGCCGTTGTCGGAGCGGGCCAGGCCGGCCTCCAGCTCGCGCTCGGGCTGGTGGCGGACGGGTACCGGGTGACGCTGGTCGCCGAGCGCACCCCGGAGCAGCTGCGCGCCGGCCGGGTGCTGTCCACCCAGGCGATGTTCGGCCCCGCGCTGCGGATCGAGGCGGCCGCCGGGCTGGACCTCTGGGCGGATCGGGCGCCGTCCGTCTCCTCGGTGGAGGCGGTGCTGGCGGCGCCCCCGGGCGTGCGCGCGCTGGAGTACACCATGACGCTGGACGAGCCCGCCCAGTCGGTGGACCAGCGGCTCAAGCTGGCCGGCTGGCTGGAGCTGCTGGCCGAGCGCGGCGGCGAGATCGAGTACCGCACGCTGGACCGCGCCGGACTGCACGAGCTGGCCCGACGGCACGAGCTGACCGTGGTCGCCGCCGGGCGCGGCGCCCTGTCCGGGATCTTCGAGCGCGACGCCGTCCGCTCGCCCTTCGACCGGCCGCAGCGGGCCCTGTCCTGCCTGTACGCGCACGGAGTCGGCTCGCCGGACCCGGCCGCCGGCCCGAGGGCCCGGATGAACGCCCTGCCCGGCCTCGGCGAGCTGTACCTGCAACCGGCGCTCACCCTCTCCGGCCCCTGCGACATCCTGCTCTGGGAGGCGATCCCCGGCGGCCCGCTCGACGCGTTCGGCGACGCCCCGCCGCCGGACGTCCAACTGGCCCGGATCCGCGAGCTGTTGGGCGAGTACCTGCCCTGGGAGGCCGAGCTCTGGACGCAGGCCGAGCCGACCGACGCCGGGGCCGGGCTGTTCGGTGCCGTCACCCCGGTGGTCCGGCGTCCGGTGGCCGAACTCGGCTCGGGCGTGGAGGCCGTCCACGTGCTGGGCCTCGGCGACGCGGTGGTGGTGACCGACCCGATCACCGGCCAGGGCGCCAACAACGCCGCCCGGGCGGCCGAGGCCTGCCGCCGGGCGGTCGTCGAGCACGGCGACGCCCCGTACACGGCCGACTGGATGTGCCGCAGCGCGGAACGGTTCTGGCAGCAGCAGTCCCGCCACAGCGTGGAGTTCACGGCCGCGATGCTGACCGTCCCGGAGCACCTCCAGGCCGTGTTCGCGGCCGCCGCCGAGCACCCGGAGGTCGGCCGCCGGCTCGCCAACACCTACGCCGAGCCGAGCGACCACGCCGCCTGGCTGGCCACCCCCGAGCTCACCGCCGCCTACCTGGCCTCGGTCGGGTCGTAACCGAGGTCTGGTCGTAACCGAGGTCGGAGCGCAGCCGAGATCGGGAGGCGGCCGCACTCGGGCGCGGCGACCCGCACTTGCCGCCGGGCGGTCCGCGGGACGACGCTGGAGGGGAACGGCAACGAGCGCGGGAGGCGTCGCCCGTGGACGGACAGGAGCCCGCGGGCCGGTCCGCCGTCGGCCACCGGAGCGTGCCGCACACGGCCGACCTGCAGGTCGAGGCCTGGGCACCGACGGCCGAGGGCTGCATCGGCGAACTGGTGCGCGCCGTCGTCGCCGGCTTCGCCGACCTCGGCGGCGCCCGGATCGTCGGCGAGCGGAACTGCACCGTCCTCGCGGTGAGCGACCCGGACCTGCTCGCGGGCGTCCTGGAGGAGGTCGTCTACCGGATGGACGCCGACGGCGAACTGCCGGTGGCGGTGGCGATCGGGCCGATCGAGGGCCTGGACGGCGCCCGCCGGGTGACGGTCCGCTTCCGGATGGCCGACGCCGCCACGGCCACCCTGGTCGGCGCCGTACCGAAGGCCGTCGCACTGCACGACCTGGACCTGAGCGCCGGACCGGACGGCTGGACCTGCCGGGTCACCGTGGACGTCTGAGCCCGGCCCCGAGCGAAGCGGACCGGACCTGCGGGAGCGGGGTGAGCGAGGTGGAGATCGTACTGGTCGAGGCGGGCCGGAACCGCTGGCGGATCGAGCCGCGGCCGCCGATGCGGGTGCCCGGCGTGGTGTTCGCGACCGCCGCGCTGCTGCCGCAGGCCGCCGGGGACAAGGCCCTGGAGCAGGTGGCGAACGTGGCGACGCTGCCCGGGATCGTCCGCGCCTCCTACGCGATGCCCGACGTGCACTGGGGCTACGGCTTCCCGATCGGCGGGGTCGCCGCCACCGACGTCGAACGGGGCGGGGTGGTCTCGCCCGGCGGGGTGGGCTTCGACATCTCCTGCGGGGTCCGGCTGCTGGCGGCCGGCATCGGCCGGGACGAACTCGACCGCGAACGGCTCGACCGCCTGATGGACCTGCTGGACCGCACCGTCCCGCGCGGCCTGGGCCGGGGCGGCCTGTGGCGGCTGTCCGGGGCGGAGGAACTGGACGAACTCCTGCTCGGCGGCGCCCGCTACGCCGTCGAGCACGGCCACGGCGTGCCCCGCGACCTGGAACGCTGCGAGGACCGCGGCGTGCTGGCCGGTGCGGCCCCCGGCGAGGTGAGCACCCGGGCGGTCGAGCGCGGGCTGCAGCAGGTCGGCAGCCTCGGCTCGGCCAACCACTTCCTGGAGGTGCAGGCCGTCGACCGGGTGCACGACCCGGGGACCGCCGCCGCCTTCGGACTGCGGCCCGGCCAGGTCTGCGTCATGATCCACTGCGGCTCGCGCGGCCTCGGCCACCAGATCTGCACCGACCACGTCCGCGCCATGGACCGAGAACTGCACCGCTACCGGATCGAGGTCCCCGACCGCCAGCTCGCCTGCACCCCGGTCGACTCCCCGCGCGGCCGCGCCTACCTGGGCGCCATGACCGCCGCCGCCAACTACGGCCGGGCCAACCGGCAGCTGCTCTCGGAGTCGGCCCGCCGCGCCTTCGCCACGGTGCTCGGGGCCGGACTGGAACTGGTCTACGACGTCTCGCACAACCTCGCCAAGCTGGAGACCCACGAGGTGGACGGCGAGCTCCGGACGCTGTGCGTGCACCGCAAGGGCGCCACCCGGGCCCTGCCGCCCGGCGACCCCGACCTGCCCGCCGACCTGATGGAGGCAGGGCAGCCCGTGCTGGTGCCCGGCACCATGGGCACCGCCTCGTACGTCATGGTCGGCCTGCCCGGCAACGAGGCCTTCCGCTCCGCCTGCCACGGCGCCGGGCGGGTGCTGAGCCGCCACCAGGCGCTGCGCACCGTGCGCGGCGAGCGGCTGAAGAGCGAGCTGGAGGCACGGGGCATCGCGGTGCGGCCGGCCTCCTGGCGGGCACTGGCCGAGGAGACGCCCGAGGCGTACAAGGACGTCGACGCGGTGGCCGCCGTCACGGAGGCCGCCGGGCTCGCCCGCCAGGTCGCCCGGCTGGTGCCGTTGGGCGTGTGCAAGGGGTGAGCCCGGGGGAGCGAGGGGTGAGTTCGCCGCACCGGTCCGGGCGCGTCCCTCGACTCGCCGGGCCGGGCGCGCTTTGATGTCGGACGCATCCGTCACCGTCACCGTCACCGGAGCGCGCCCGTCACGGGAGCGCGTCCGTCACAGGAGGTGGTCATGCCGGGGAACCCGGAGCCAGCCGTCGACCGCCGGGGCACCGGCGACGGCCCCGTGATCGAACTGCGCTCGCTCACCAAACGCTACGGCGGCACGGTCGGCATCGAACGGCTGGACGTGTCGGTCGAGGCCGGCGAGGTGTTCGGCCTGCTCGGCCCCAACGGCGCCGGGAAGACCACCACGCTGCGCTGCCTGGTCGGCCTGCTCAGCCCCAGCGACGGGCAGGTGCGGGTGCTCGGCCTTGACCCGGTGGCCGACCACGGCCGGCTCGCCCCCTCGATCGGCTACCTGCCCGGCGAACTGCGGCTCTACCCCGAGCTCACCGGACAGCAGACCCTCGACCTGCTCGCCGCCCTCCAGGGCGCGCCGGTACCGCGCCAGCAGGAGCTGTGCGATCGCCTCAAGCTCTCCCGCGCCGACCTGGCCCGGCCGGTGGGGCAGTACTCGCGCGGCATGAAGCAGAAGCTCGGGCTCGTCCAGTCGCTCCAGCACCGGCCGCCGGTGGTGGTGCTGGACGAACCGAGCGAGGGACTCGACCCGCTGGTCCAGGAGACCTTCTACGAACTGCTCGCCGAGGAGACCGCCGCCGGGCGGACCGTCCTGCTCTCCAGCCACGTGCTGCCCGAGGTGCAGCGGACCTGCGGCCGGGTCGCCATCGTCCGCCACGGCCGGCTGGTCACCGTCCGCTCGGTGGCCGAACTGCGCCAGGCCCGGGCCCGCCGGGTCCGGCTGCTCCTCGACGACGGGCGCGGCGCCAGGCCGCTCGGCAGCGCGGAGCGCTGGTCCCCGCGCTGGGACGGCCCCCGGGTCGAGCTGCTGGTGCCACCGGACGAGGTGGTCGCCGCGGTGCGCGACCTGCTCGCCGAACAGCCGGTGGCCGACCTGACGGTGGAGGAGGCGGGCCTGGACGAGGCCTTCCTCGACCTCTACCGGTCCGTCGGGGCCGAGGAGCACGCGAACGGCGGCAGCCCGCAGGAACCGGAGGAGCGGCCGTGAACCCGGGCACCGTCAACCGCCGCCTCCCGCTGGTCTGGCTCGCCCTGCACCGGCGCCGCCGGATGCTGCTCTCCCTGCTGTTCGGCATGGTCGTCTTCGAGACCCTGATCGTGGTGATCGCCGGGACCGTCCCGACCGGCGACCTGTTCGGCGAACGCCGCACCCCGCCCGGCGCGTTCAAGGCCTTCAGCGGCTCCAACGGCGACGTCTCCATCGCCAGCTACCCCGGTCTGCTCGGCGCCGGACTCACCCACCCGTTCTGGATCGCCCTCCAGCTGACCGTGATCGGCTCGCTCGGCGCCGCCGCCGTCGCGGCCGACGTCGAGTCCGGGACCATCGAGCTGCTGATGACCCGCCCGGTCTCCCGCCGCCGGCTGCTCGCCGAACGGGCCGGCGCCCTGATCGCCGCCACGGTGCTGCTCAACGCCGCCGCCACGCTGACCCTCGCGCTCGGGGTGGCGGCCTCCGCCCCCCTGCGTGCCGCCGTCCCGCTGAGCGCGGTGTTCACCGCCGGACTGCTCGGCTGCGCCCTCGCGTTCTGCCTGACCGGGCCGGTGCTGGCGGTCTCCGCGATCAGCCGGCGGCGGGCCCACGTGATCGGCGCGGCCGTCGCGTTCGGCGCGGTCGGCTTCGCGCTCAACTTCGTCGCGCTGGCCTGGTCCCCGGCCAGGCCGCTGCGCTACCTCAGCCCGTTCCACTACTACGCGCCGGGCGACGTGCTCGGCCACGGCGGAGTGCCGTGGGCGGCCTTCGGCGTCCTGCTCGGGGTGGGGCTGCTCGGGCTGGCGGCGGCCTTCCGGCTGCTGGAACGCCGGGACCTGGCGGCCTGAGGCGGGCCGCCCGGCCGGCCTCGGGCGCGGGTCGTCCATCCGCGCAAGGTGGCGTGAACCGCCGATCCGAATGCGGCCTCGGCCGTGCCGGCGTCGAGGGCCCCGGCCAGTTCGAGAGTCACCGGCCCGTGCAGGGTGGCCCGGATCGACAGGGCGATCGACGTTGCCTCGCCGACGAGGACGGCCGCCTCCACCGCCGGTCCTCGCGTCGAAGCGGGCGTCAGCGGGGCCGAGGACGGCGGTCGGCCCGCAGACGCCCCGCTCCGTCCGAGCCCGCGTCCTGGAGCGTGTCGTCCGTGCTCATGACCTGGGGTACCGCGACCAGGAGCTCGTAGAGGAAGTCGTGGAAGCCTTCCGCGGTCGGCGCCGTGTGGTTCAGCGGGTACACCCCGAACTGCAGGTAGTGCACGGTCTTGCGCATCATCTGGGCCGGTGAGCAGACGGAGACGAGCGTGCCGAAATCCCCGTCCTTGAAGTACGAGGAGGCGACGAAGCACTCGTCCGCGGAACCGTAGACGCCGGCGTCGCCCTTGTACCGCTCGTTGAGGTCATCGCCGTGGACGGCCGAGGACGGGATGCCGAGCTTTCCCAGGAAGTCCCCGCCCGCCCGGCTGAGGCTGCTCTCGTCCTCGACCCCGAGGTGCCGGTGGCGGCTGCCGGGCACGTAGATCTCCACCGGTCGACCGGTGTCCGCGTACTCCTGGAAGAGCTCGTGGCCGCGGCGCAGCCGGGCCGCGAACTCCTCGCCGGGCACGGCCCGGTCGACCAGCGGGTGCTGGGCCGCGACCTCGATCAGCACGCCCGGCAGGTGCTGCCGTTCCCGCATGAAGGCCTGGGCCGCGGAGAGCCGGTCACGCCACCGGTTCGCCGCGGCGGGGGAGAGGGCCACCGTGTCCCACAGGTCCATCGCAGTCCGCCTCACGAGATCGTCCTCACTTCGCCGCGCTCCCCGACGATGGCCCAGGTCCGATCGAAGTGCTTCCAGCAGGCGTCGATCAGACCGAAGTCCTGGGTCCCGCGGAGTTCCAGGGACGGGGTCTCCGGGGCCCTCGCCGGTGGCAGGGTCAGGGTGACCCATCCCCAGTCCCGGTCGCAGAGAATCATCGTGGACCGCAAGTGGGTGGTGAAGAAGCCGATTTCGACCGATCCGGCGGTCGTGCTGCGTGCCCCGGCCTCGCGGACGATCGCCCGCAGCCGTGCCTCGACCTCACGCACCTCGGCCGTGATCGGCGAGCGCTGGTCCCACAGCGACTCGGACTCGTCGACGTCGGCGAGGAACTGCCCGTCGGGGAGCGGTACCAGGACGCGGATCCGCGCGCCGGCGGCGAGCGCCTTCGTCAGGTAGGGCGTCTGGATCTCGATCAGCCGCTTGCCGCTGGTGGACATGATCCCGATCGACGAGGCCTTCCCGAGGTTCTCGCTCAGGGCGTTGCCGGCCTGCCCGTCCACGCTGATCCGGACCACCCCGATCTGCGTTCCGGGGGCCACCAGGTTCTGCCACTCGGCGGAGAAGGTGTGAGCGATCGAGTTGCCCTTGACCCAGCCGGGCTGGGGATTGTGCCGGACCGCCAGCCGCAGCGACCGGGTGACGTCGTTCCTCAGGTCCGCGGTCGTGCGCCAGGGCTTCCAGAGGCGTTCGGTCCGTACCTTCTCGCGGAAGGCCGCGAGCCGCTCCGTGTCCTCCGGTGTCGGCTGCCAGCTGTCGGTGTGCAGCTCGACGGGGTTGGCGTGGACGAAGACCAGGATCGGTTTCCCCAGGGAGCGGGCGTGGTCGTACTCCCGCTCCGTGAAACCGACTTCGCCTCCGGTGAGGTCGCCGTAGCGCGCCCCGAGGATGAGGACGAGGTAGTCGCAGTCGTTGATCACCCGCTCGACGACCTCCCAGGCGCCCTCCGAGCGGGCGTCGAAGAGCTCCATGCCGGAGGGGATGTACCCCTCCTTGACGAGTTCGTCGATGACGGCTTCGCGGTGACGCTTGAGGTCAAGGCTGGTCGAGCTCACGAACACCTGGTAGCGGCGCTCGTCCTGGCCGATCGTCGCCGGGGGTGCCGCGCCGGTCGGCCCCGGTGCGCCGGCGTGCGGGTCGGTCTCCGCCGTCCCGTAGTAGTTGAAGTTGTTCGTCACCGAGCTGCGCGGTCCGATGGCATTGCCGGCCACATCGGCGCCGGCCCCGACCCCGCCGCCGCGGACCTCCACGTGCTCTGCCGGCCGCTCGGGTTCGGACGGATCCTGCTTCCCGCGCCGCCGGAAGCGAGACCCCGGCATCAGCCGGCCACCTCGCCGCCCTGGCCCAGCGCGTTGCCGGCGACGTCGCCCCCGGCGGCCACCGAGCCCTCGCCCTGGGCGAGGACGGCCCTGGTCGGACCGGCCACGGAGCGCGGGGCCCGGGGCGCTCCGCTGACCCTGCTGTCGGCGCCGATCGCGTTGCCGGTCACGCTTCCTCCGGCGGCGACCGCGCCGCGCCCGTCGGCCCGGACGGCTGCGCCTGCGGCCTGCCCGTCCCGTCGCAGCGCGTACACCGAGGCGACGAGCCCGGCGAGCCCGACGACCGCTCCGACGACGGCACTCGCGAGCTCGGCCCCGGCGGCGTCCCCGAGTGCCGCCCACAGTGCGAGTGCGATTGCAACGCCGGTACTGGCCAAGGCCGTTGACCAAAAGAGCAGACGCATTTTCGATGCCCCCTCACACCGACAAACCGGTAGGACCTTGGTACCCGGCTATTGGTCGCACCACGCGCCGGTCGCCCGGCCGGTCTCCCGTCCGGGGCCCCCGGCGGTGCAGGGCGCACCGCCCGTCCTGGGCACGGGCGTTCTCGCCGACCAGTCCCGCAACGCCGACGCGTTCGCCCGGCACGGCCTCGGCGGCGCGTTGGACCTCACGGCAACGCGCGGTGAGATCGCCGACGCCATGACGGCCGTTCTCGGCGACTCCCGCCGCGCGGCGGCCGTGAACGCCGCCGCCGGCGAGCTGTCGCGGCTGCCGCCGCTCGACGTGGCGGGACTACGGGACGGTGCGTCACTCACGAGCTCTCGATCGCCGGGGACCGGACGGTCGGTGCGGCGGCGAAGGGTCCGTCCAGGGCGGCCCACTGCAGGAGCAGGATGGTCTTGCCGTCGGTGATGCGTCCGTCGCGGACCATGGCGAGGGCGTCGGCGAAGGGCAGTTCGAGCACCTCGATGTCCTCGCCGTCCTCCTCCAGTCCGCCACCGGCTCCGGTGCGGTCGGCCGGGGTGTAGGGGGCGGCGTAGAAGTGCAGGCGCTCGGTGACGGAGCCGGGGCTCATGTAGGCGTCGAGGACGTGGGTGAGCGGGCCGAGCGTGACGCCGAGTTCCTCGGCGCTCTCGCGCCGGACGGCGGCGAGCGGGTCGTCGCCGTCGAGCAGCCCGGCGGCGGCCTCGACGAGCATGCCGTCCGGGTGGTCGTTGACGTACGCCGGGTAGCGGAACTGGCGGGTGAGCAGCACCCGGCCGCGCTCGGTGTCGTACGGCAGGACGACCGCGCCGTTTCCGCGGTCGTAGGTCTCGCGCTGCTGGGTGACCCAGCGTCCGTCGCGGCGCCGGTGGTCGAAGGTGGTGCGGCGCAGGACGTGCCAGCCCTGTGAGGTGAGTTCCACGTCGCGCACCACGACGTCGGGGTTGCGGGTCAGGTCGCGTCCGGCGCGGTCGAGGCCGGTGCGGCCGCGGTGGTCCGGGATGTCGGTCCCGGGGCGGGGGGTCACGCCGCCCCCCTGCGGGACGAGCATGGGCTTCTCGGTCATGGCGCGCTACGATACACGCAGAAACGTGCAAGAACAGGAGAGAATACGGATGCTGGCTGCCGAGAGACGTGACCACCTGCTGGGCCTGCTCGCCCGCGAGGGCAAGATCGTGGCCAAGGACGTCGCCGCGGACCTCGGCATCTCCGAGGACAGCGTGCGCCGCGACCTGCGCGACCTGGCCGCCGAGGGACTCTGCCAGCGCGTCTACGGCGGGGCCCTGCCCGTCTCCCCGGCCGTCGCGGACTACGCGGCCCGGCAATCGGTCACGCCGGACGGCAAACGGCTGGTCGCCGCGGTCGCCGCCGCGCTCGTCCGGCCGGGCGGCGCCCTGATCCTGGACGGCGGCACCACCGCGCTCGCCGTCGCCCACGCCCTCCCGCCGGACCTGGCCTGCACCGTGATCACCCACAGCCCGACGATCGCGGCCGCGCTGCTCGACCACCCCCGGGCCGAGGTCTTCCTGCTCGGCGGCCGCCTCTTCAAGCACTCGGCGGTCACCTGCGGCGCCGCCGCCGTCGAGGCCGCCCAGAACGTCTCGGCCGACCTGTGCCTGCTCGGCGTCACCGGCGTGCACCCCGAAGCCGGACTGACCACCGGCGACGCGGACGAGGCCGCGATGAAACGCGCCCTGGCCGCACGGGCCGCGGACACCTACGTCCTCGCCTCGTCCGAGAAGATCGGCACCGCCTCCCGGTTCCGTGTCCTGCCCTGGGAGGACATCAGCGGACTGATCACCGACGCCGATCCCGGCCACCCGGTCCTCGGTCAACTCGCGACGCGCGGCGTGGAGATCCTGGCGGCCGGCTGACGGCTACGGCGCGAACACCGGATCGCATGCTCGGCCGAGGGCCGGAGGAGTCCGCAGGGGCGTGCACGTTCGTTCGCGTTCGTTCACGTTCGTTTCGCGCTTTATCAACGCAGGGCGAGGACCTGGCCGGGCAGGAGGAGGTCGGGGTCGTCACCGATGACCTCGCGGTTCAGCTCGTGGAGGGCCGGCCAGTCGTCCGGGACGCCGAGGGTCTGGGCAATACCGCTGAGGGTGTCGCCGGGTCGCACGGTCCAGGTGTCCGAATCGTCGCCGTTCACGTCGTCCGAGGAAGCGTCGTCGGCGCGGAGCAGGGGCGCGGCGGAGTGGGGCCGTGCCTGCGTCGGGCGGTGGTCACGGGCGGCGTGCTCGACGGTGTGGTCGCCGCCGTGGGCGGCACGCCTTCCGCAGGCCGGCCACGGGGCGAGGCCGCGGCGAGCGGCGAGGTTCTCGGCCACGGCGATCTGCTGCTCGCGGGTGGCCTGGTCGGCGCGGGGCGCGTAGCCGAGGCCTCCGTTGGAGCGCCAGGTCCCCGCGTCGAACTGCAGTCCGCCGTAGTAGCCGTTCCCGGTGGCGGCGTTCCAGCGCCCTCCGCTCTCGCACCGGGCGAGGGCGTCCCAGTCCACGCCCGCCCGGACTCCCGTGGCCGCGCCCGCGGCGGACGACGCCGTGGCGCTGCCGACAACTCCGGCGAGAGCGAGCAGGGGAAGCAGGAGGGCGAGGGCCAGGCGACGGACCACGGACAGCGGTGACATGAAAGCTCCGCACCTTCGGGAACAGGGACCGGGCATCGGAATGCCCTCTCCACCCATGCACAAGGCGGGGCGCCGACAGTTGCAGACAGGACGGGATCTCCTCCGGGCGGCGGTTCGACACCACCCGAACGCCACCTCGGCCGTGGCGCGGAGCCGTGCCGCGGGTCGCGGTCCTCGCGCTCACGGTGCCGCAGGTCCGATGCTCCGACCGCGTACCTCCACCGGGTGGGCAGTCACATCGCCCGTACCGGTCGGGAGGTGGCCGAACGTCAGGGTTCGGGGAGCCGACCGGCCACCCGGGCCACCATCAACGGTCCCGGTGCGAGGCGGCGGTCGCGGGCCGGTTCTTCCGGTTGGCGTGTGCGGTCGGGGTGGTGGAGACGGCGCGAGGGCCTGTGCTCGCGCGTATCGCGCGGGCGCAGGCCCTCGTGGGTCACTCCGGTGGTCCCTGTCCGGCCCCCGGGGTGAGGGGGGAAGCCGGTGTGTCGGCTTAGTACCAGTGGTGGGACTGCCAGAAGTTCCAGGCGGCGTTCGGGCTGCCGTAGCGGGTGTTCATGTAGTCCAGCGCCCACTTGATCTGGGTGGAGGGGTTGGTCTTCCAGTCCGCGCCGGCCGAGGCCATCTTGGAGGCCGGCAGGGCCTGGCCCAGTCCGTAGGAGCCGGAGCTCGGGTTGGTCGCGGTCACGTTCCAGCCCGACTCGTGGGAGATGATCTGGCTGAACGAGGCCAGCTGGTCCGCCGGGACGATCTGGGCGGCGATGGCCTGCGGGGAGGCCTCGGCGGCGGAGGCGACGGCGGGGACCACGGCGGCACCCAGGGCGGTCACACCGGCGGCGCCGGCGAGAATCGCGGCAGAGGTACGCATACGGAGCTTGAAAGCGGGCATGTAGAGCAAGACCTCGTTCGGGTTGGGCCGGTGTCACGCCCCGTGTCGACCGTGGCCGGACAGGGGCCGAGCGGTCGCGGGGTGTGACGCGGCGGGAAGCCGTCCACCGGCGGGACAGGAGCCGGTGTGGCTGGCGACGAATGCCAAGTTGCCAGACCGGATCGGCCCCCGCCAAGACCCCCTCGCTACGATCCGCCGTCGTAGCCGCGCGCCCGGCTCCGATTCCAAGGAACCGCCGCCCCGCACGCCCCGACCCCTCCCCGCCTGCGCGAACACCTTCCACCCCGTGGCGCAGGACGGGCAAAACGGACACTGCTAGCCGTCGTCGTTCATCGCATCCGTGTGTGAGCGCCCTCACCGGCCGGGATCCGACGGCATCGCTGACGGGCCCACCACCGTCACACCGGGTCACCACCGACCGGCCGCCGTTGAGACCCCCGCCACACCCCCCCAGACGCGGGCGGCAGTCCGACGAAGGCAGCCACGGGTGGCGGCCCCGGACGGCCGGCAGCGCGGTCCAGCGGCGGACCGACTCGGCGGCCGTGGCCACCGCCAGACCGGCACCGAGGGCGCACAGGACGCCCGGGACGTGGCCCCGTTCGCCGGCCCGCAGGGCCGGGCAGCCAGCAGGCGGCGGCGGTCAGCGGCCGGGCGACGGCCTTGAGGCGGCCCGGTCCAACGGCCGGGAGAAGCGGGCCCGGCTGGTGCTGCTCGGCCCCGGTTGACCATCCGGGTCCTGCTCGCCGACGACCAGCGCATGGTCCGTACCGGCTTCCGCTACGTCCTCGACGCCGAACCCGGCATCGAGGCCCTGCCCCTCGCCGCCGCCCGCGGCGAGGCCATGGTCTCCCCACAGGTCACCGTCCGCCTGCTGCTGGAGCGGCGGGCCGCCGGGTCACGCCCAGGTGCGGGCCGCGGCCAGCAGGTGCTCGCGGACCAGGGCCACGTGCGGGTTGGCCGAGCCGGCCGGGCGGCGGACCAGGTACGCGGTGTTGATCGGCGGATCGGCCGGCTCGTGGAGCAACCGCAGGGCGCCGGAAGCGAGTTCGGCCCGGCACAGGTAGCCGGGCAGTACGCTCCAGCCCGCGCCCGCGGTCACCGCCGCGAGCACCGCCCGCAGGTCCGGCACGGTGACCGCGGCCCGGGCGTGCAGCCGCCGGTCGAAGACGTGCCGCCAGTAGCGGCGGGCGATCGGCAGGTCCTCGGCGTAGCTGAGCAGCGGGACCTCGGCCAGCGCGCCGGGCAGCTCCCGGCCGGCCAGCCGCTCGGCCCAGAGCGGTGCCGCGACCAGGACGAACTCCTCGTCGGCGAGCGGTTCGGCGAGCAGCGTCCGGCCGGGCGGCCGCCGGGTGGCGACCACGAGGTCGTGCTGTCCGGCCCGCAGTTCCGCCAGCAGGGGGTCGGTCAGCCCGCTGGTGACCCGCAGCTGGACGCCCTCCGCGACGAGCGGGGCCAGCTCCGCCAGCAGGACGGCGCCGAGGAACTCGGCCGGCCCGGCGAGGTGGACCGGCTCCGGCACGCCGTCACCGCGCCCGTCGGTGAGGCCCGCGAGCCGGTCCAGCGGCCCGGCCAGCCGGGTGGCGAGGTCGTCGGCGTACGGCAGCGGGCTGACCCCGCGCGCCCGGCGCTCGAACAGTTCCCGGCCGAGCCGCTGCTCCAGCGCCCGGATCTGCGCGGTCACCGTGGACTGGGACAGGCCCAGCAGATGCGCGGCCGCGGTGAAGGAGCCCGCCCGGTGCACGGCGAGGAAGGTCCGCAGCTGGTTGAGGTCCAGCGGGCCGGAGCCGGTGGTCGGCCGATCGCTCATGCCGGCGAGCCTACGGGATTCCGATGGCCGGCCGGCGGGTTCGACGGTCCGGGTGAGGTATCGGAATTCCGATGCCCGGTATCGCGTGGCCCATTGGTTCCCGCAGGCAGGGCGCGTCTAGCGTCGACGGTGTGAGCGCCGCGGCGGACCGTCGCGGCGAGGACCGCGGCACCCCTGGAGGCACACCCCATGGCCGACATCCTGTTCGTCGTGACCGGCTCGAAGGTCTGGACGCTGAACGACGGCACCGAGCATCCGACCGGCTTCTGGGCGGAGGAGGCGGTCGTCCCGTACCGCGCCTTCACCGGGGCGGGCCACCGGGTCGCGGTCGCCACCCCGGGCGGCGTCGTCCCGGTCGCGGACCGGGCCAGCCTGACCGACCCCGAGCTGGCCGAGGAACTGGCGAAGATCGCCGAGTTCCGGCAGCCGCTGGTGCTGGCCGAGGTCGACCCGGCCGACTACGACGTCGTGTTCTACCCCGGCGGCCACGGCCCGATGGAGGACCTGGCGGTCGACGCCGACTCCGGTCGGCTGCTCACCCGGGCGCTCGCCTCGGGACGCCCGCTGGGCGTGGTCTGCCACGGCCCGGCCGCGCTGCTCGCGGCACGGGCCGAGGACGGCGGCTCGCCGTTCGCCGGGTACCGGGTGACCGGCTTCACCAACGCCGAGGAGGTCCAGGCCGGGCTGGCCGACCGGGCGCCGTGGCTGCTCCAGGACCGGCTGGTCGCGCTGGGCGTGGACTTCGAGGAGGGCGAGCCCTGGGCGCCGCACGCGGTGGTCGACCGCAACCTGGTGACCGGCCAGAACCCGGCCTCCTCGGCCCTGGTGGCCGCCGGGCTGCTGAAGCTGCTGGCGGAGTCGGCGAAGTAACGGCCGGTGTAGGGCTTGGGCGGGGCCCGGTGCGGCGGTGCCGCGGTGCGGCGCCCGACGCTGCCGGGCGGGCTCCCGTCGTGCCGTGCCTCCGTCGTGCCGTGCCGCCGTCAGCGGAGGTCGTAGGCGGTGAGGGGGTGGCCCGCCCAGATCCGGTGTGTGGCCTGTTCCGGGTAGCGGACGGTCCGCGAGCGGGCGTCCAGGACCCGGGTGAGCTGCCCGTCCGGTTCGAAGGCGGGCCACCCCGGGTCGCCGGTGGTCGCGAACCGGACCCAGGCCCGCCGCAGTTCCGCCGAGACCCGGACCGCCTCCGGCGGGGGCCGGTCGCCGAGGGACTGCCGTGCCAGCGGGCTGTCCAGGCTGCCGAAGGCGAGCGGCACGTCCAGGCCGTGGCAGGCGCCGAAGGCGCCGTCGAGAGCGGGCGCGGGCAGGGCGAGCTCGAAGAGGTACGAGGTGCCGCCGGCGGCCGCGTTGGCCTCGGCGAGTCGGACGGACGGCACCCGGAACAGGGCGTCGGAGCCGACGGTTTCCAGGAGTTCGGAGGGTGTCGCCCCCGGGAGGGCGGCCCGGTAGGCGTCCGGGCCGCCCGGCGGGGCGAACAGCTCAAGCATCAGCCGGGCCTCCTCCTCGGTGAAGCCGCCGTGCCGGCCGCTGAGCACGCTGAACAGCCGGAACTCGTCCCGGGTGTGACCGACCAGCAGGTCCACGCCGGCGGTGAGCGCCGACCAGGGCGAGCCCGGCAGGACCTCGCCGTCGACCACCGGGACGGTGGCGATGCCGCTGTGCGCCAGCCGGCCCCAGCGCGCGAGGCGGGCCGGCAGCGCGGCGCCCAGGTCGGTGACCGCCGAGGCCAGGCGCCAGGGGTGCACCCCGGCCAGTGCGGCGGCGGTGGGGGCCGTGCCGAGCAGCTTCGCGAGTTCGGCGGTGACCTCGGCGGCCAGCGCGGGAGTGCAGTGGTTGCCCGGCACCGAGTGGGCGACGGCCCGCCGGAACAGGCCGCGGGCCCGGTCCGTCGAGAGCAGGGCGGCGACCGAGCCGGCGCCCGCGGACTGCCCGGCGACGGTCACCCGGGCCGGGTCCCCGCCGAAGCGGGCGATGTTGCGCCGGACCCAGTGCAGGGCGGCGATCTGGTCCAGGAAGGCGCGGTTGGCGGGGGCGCCCGCCAGCAGCGCGAAGCCCTCGGCGCCGACCCGGTAGTTGATGCTCACCACGACCAGCCCGGCGGTGGCCAGGGCGGTCGGGTCGTACAGCGGGTCGCCGGCGGTCCCGGAGATGAACCCGCCGCCGTGGATCCAGACCAGCACCGGCAGTCCGGCCGCGCCCGGATCGGGCGTGCAGACGTCGAGCGTCAGCCAGTCGGTGTCCTCGGACGCTCCGGATGCTCCGGACGTCCTGGCGGGCATCGGCCCGGACTGCGGGACGACGGGTCCGAAGGAGGTGGCCTCGCGGACGCCGTCCCAGGACTCGGGCTCGACGGGGGCGGCGAAGCGGAGGGCCCCGACGGGCGGTCGGGCGTAGCGGATGCCTCGGAAGACCGCGAGCTCCCGGCCCCCCGGCCGCGCGTGCTCCTGCTGCTGTTCCTGTCGCTGTTCCCGGCCGCGGCGCGCTGCCCAGCGGCCGCGGACGAGTCCCTCGGTGGTGCGGATGACGGGCTGTTCCGGCATGTGGGCGCTCCTCCCTCGGAAGGCTTCCCACGTTATAGGTCAGCTGTATTATGTCAAGCGTATGAAAAAGACTCCGCAGCGCGCGGAGCGAGGACGAGGAGCCGCCGCCGATGCCGAAGCAGGTCGACCACCGGGAACGCCGGGAGACGATCGCCCGCGCGCTGTGGCGGGTCGTGGAACGGCGCGGCGTCACCCACCTGACGATGCGCGAGGTCGCGCAGGAGGCCGGCATCTCGCTCGGGCAGCTCCAGCACTACTTCGGCTCCCGGGCGCAGATGCTCTCCTTCGCGATGGACTTCGCCGGCGAGCAGAGCGCGCAGCGGGTCGGCCTGGCGATGGGAGCGCTCGGCGGGCGGCCGCATCCGCGCGACGTGCTGCGGGTGATGCTGGTCGAGCTGCTGCCCCTGCACGCCGACGCGCGGGCGACCAGCCGGATGGGCGCCGCCTACGTGCTGGAGGCGCTGCACGACGAGGAGGTCCACGCTCGGGCGCGCGGCGGCCTGCTCCAGGGGCGGGCGACGGTCGAGCAGGTGGTCCGGCAGGCGATCGCCGACGGGCAGCTGGCGCCCGACCGCGATCCGGTGGTGGAGACGGACCTGCTGCTCGCGCTCACCGGGTTCGCCACGCTGCTGGAGCTGGACGTGGTCGGGCCCGACGCCGTGCGCGCGGCCGTGGACCGGCACCTGGACCGGCTGTTCGCGGCGCCGGGAGACGTGGGCGGGGACGTCGACGGCAGGTGACGTGGCAGGCTACCCGGGTACCACAGCCGCCCGCGACCAGGAGCCCAGCCCATGGACCGACCCGCCACCCTCCGACCCGCCGCCCCCCGACCCGCCGCCCTCGGGCTCGACGCCACCGCCTCCGGGCACCCGGCGGGCATCCTGGACGCCGCCGAGCGGGCCGAACGCCGGGGCATGGACCGGCTGGTGGTGGCCGAGACCGCGTACGACCCGTTCCTCCAGCTGGCCCGCGCGGCCGACCGGACCGAGTCGATCGAGCTGGCCACCGGCATCGCGGTGGCCTTCGCCCGGACCCCGATGACCCTCGCCTACCAGGCCTGGGGACTGCACGCGGCCTCCGGCGGACGCGCCGTCATCGGGCTGGGCTCGCAGGTCAAGCCGCACATCGAGAAGCGCTTCGGCATGCCCTGGGACCGTCCGGCCGCCCGGATGCGCGAGTACGTGCACGCGGTGCGGGCGATCTGGCACAGCTGGCAGACCGGCGAACGGCTGCGCTTCCGGGGCGAGTTCTACACCCACACGGTGATGACGCCGGTGTTCTCCCCGGACCCGGTCCCGTCCGGCGTGCCGCGCATCCTGCTGGCGGGCGTCGGGCCGCTGATGACCCGGACCGCCGGGGCGGTGGCCGACGGCTTCCTGAGCCACCCGTTCTCCTCCACCGCCTACCTGACCGAGCAGGTGCTGCCGGGCCTGACCGAGGAGCGGGCCCGGGCCGAGGCGGAGGGCGCCGCATGGACGGAGCGGCCGTTCGAGATCGTCGGCAGCGTGCTCACCGCCACCGGCCGCACCGAGGAGGAGCTGGCGGCCAACCGGGCCGCCACCCGTGAGCGGCTCGCGTTCTACGCCTCCACGCCGGCCTACCGTCCGGTGCTGGCGCAGCACGGCTGGGAGGGGCTCCAGGAGGAGCTGCACACCCACTCGGTGCGCGGCCGCTGGGCGGAGATGGCCGCGCTGATCGACGACGAGGTGTTCGACGCCTTCGCGGTCTGCGGCCCGGTCGAGGAGGTCGCCCGGGAGATCCACCGCCGGTACGCGGGTCTGGTCACCCGGCTGTCCGTCAGCCTGCCCGAGGACGCGGACCCGGAGCTCGGCCTGGACGTCCTGGCGGCAGTGCGGGCGCTGGGCCGACCGGAAGCGGACGCCGGATGATCGTGATGCGCGGCCGACCGGACAAGGGGTGACGAAGTCCGGGCAGATTCGTGCAACGCGTTTCCGGTGGTGAGGAGGCGCGGCATGATCGCGGTGGCAGGCCGGGTCGTCCGGTGGACGGGTCGCCCTGGCCTGCCGCGTTGTGGGGCCTGTCGCGCCGTACGGACCGTTGCGCCGTCCGGCCTGTCATGCCTCGGCCACCCGTTGCCGACCATGGGGGTGCCCGCGTGCCCGTGTCCGACGACCACCCGGCCGACTACGACCTGGCGGAGTGCTGGGACCCCGTCGCGAACCAGTACGTCGACGCCCTGGCCGACCTGGACGAGTTCCTGCGCGTCTGCGCCGAGCTGACCGGATTCGACGTCCCCGAACTGCGCTCCACCGGCATGGCGGACGAGCACCACCGCACCACGCTGGCCCACCAGGTGCGCGACGAGCACGCCCTGGTCCACCTCTGGTACGTCGGCGCCTGGCCCGGCGAGGCACCCTCCTCCGCCCGGGCCCACGACCAGGGACTGGTCTGGCGGACCTTCCACGCCGTCCCGCCCGGCTCCGCCGCCCCCGGCCACGGCAGCTGGGCCGAGGCCCCCCGAAGCGCCGTGGTACCGGACAACGGCGGTGAGCGCCGATGAGCGCCCGCTGGGACGCCGTCGTGGTCGGCGCGGGCTTCGCCGGGACCCTCGTCGCCCACCGCCTCGGTGCGCAGGGCTGGCGGGTCCTCGTCCTGGAAGCCGGACGGGCCGCGCCCACCGGCGCCGAGACCGCCACCGCCCACCGCGCGGCCGGCGGCGGACCGCCCACCTCGCCCTACCCGCACAGCCCCGAAGCCCCGTCACCCGACGTCACCGACCTCGCCGGAAACCCGGACGGCGGCTTCACCGCCACCGGCCACCTCCGCCAGGACGGGCCGCTGCCCTACGCCAGCGGCTACCTGCGCGCCAACGGCGGCACCGGACTGCTCTGGACCGGGCTCACCCCGCGCATGCACCCCGAGGACTTCCGCACCGGAGACCTCGGCCACGGCCGCAACTGGCCGATCGGCTACCACGACCTGGAACCCCACTACCGCGACGCCGAACGGGAACTCGGCGTCGCCGCCGACGCCGAGGAGCAGCGCCGCGCCGTCGGACTGCCCATCCCGGACGGCTACGACTTCCCGATGCGAGCCGTTCCGGCGAGCCACCTCGACCGGCAACTGGCCCGCGCCCTCGACGGACGGACCGTCCGCGACCCCGCCGCGCCCGGCTCCGCCCGGCTCGCCGTCACCGCCACCCCGCACGCCCGCAACGGCGTGCCGACCAGGCCCGGATCCGCCGACGGGCCCCTCTGCGCGGGCAGCGCCAGCTGCGTCCCCGCCTGCCCCACCGGCGCCAAGTACACCCCGCTGCGCACCCAGGCCCGCTGGGCGGCCGGGGTCGAACTGCGCACGGAGGCCGTCGTCAGCCGGGTGCTGGCCGACCCGGAGACCGGGCGGGCCGGAGGAGTCGAGTACCTCGCGGGCGGGACGGCCCACCGGGTGGAGGCGGACCTGGTCGTCCTCGCCGCGCACGCGATCGAGAACGCCCGGCTGCTGCTCCTGTCCGGCCTGGCCAACCGCAGCGACCAGGTCGGCCGGAACCTGATGGACCACCCGGCCCTGCTCACCTGGGGGCTGATGCCCCGCCCGGTCGGCCCCTACCGCGGACCCGGCTCCACCAGCGGCCTGGAGGCGTTCCGCTTCGGCCCCGGGCGGGAGCGCCGGGCGCCGTTCCGGATCGAGATCGGCAACTGGGGCTGGTCCTGGGCGGGCGGCGCGCCGGAGGCCGAGGCGGCGGCGCTGCTCGCGGCGGGCCTGCGCGGCAAGGAGCTCCGCGACCGCCTCGGCGACCGGCTGGGCCGTCAGTTCTCGCTCCAGTTCGAGCTGGAGCAGCCCGCAGACCCCGCCAACCGGGTCACCCTCGACCCGGACCGGCGCGACCCGCTCGGTCTGCCGGGCCCGGCCATCCGCTACGACCTCTCGGAGTACGTCCGCGAGGGGATGACCTCCGCCCGGGCCGTCTCCGACCAGCTGTTCGCCCTGCTCGGCGCCGAGGACCACACCGCCTATCCGGCGGCCGGATGGCCGGGACGGCTCGAACACCGGGGAAGCGTCCACGGCTACCGCGGCGCCGGCCACGCCGGAGGCACCCACATCATGGGCGACTCGCCCGCGACCTCGGTGGTCGACCACTGGCAGCGCTGCTGGGAGCACCCCAACCTGTACGCCGTCGGCTGCGGCTCGATGCCCTCCCTGGGCACCTCCAACCCCTCGCTCACCATGGCCGCCCTCGCGCTGCGCAGCGCCGAGCGGATGCACCACGACCTGCTGGAGCTGCACCGCCCGGCGGCCGTGGCACCACCGGCCGCACCCTGAACCCTCGTACCGCCCCCGCCGTTTCCCCCGTCTTCCCGTCTTCCCGTCTCTCCCGTCCTCGGAGTCCTCATGACCGGCCTGCCGCTTCCGCCCGTACCGGAGCCGTACCACCTGCCCTTCCACTACGGTGCGCTGCACAACATCGGCGTCGACTACCTGGTCGACCGCGCGCGGGCGCGCGAACTGCTCGCCAAGCGCCACCCCGGGCTGAACGTCGCCGCCTTCGACGGCGGGGCCTGCGTCTCGCTCAACTACCAGCTCTACTTCGCCCAGTATCCGAACGGCGGCGGCATCACCCAGGAGCTGGAGATCAACCTGATCGCCCACCCGCTCTTCGCCGAGGAGCGGATGCCGGTGGTCAACTACGGCCAGTACGCCCGGGGGTACGACCAGACCAAGCTGCTCGGCATCGCCCGGCTGCACGTCCTCTGCGACAACCCGCTCGCCATCGACGCCGGGCGCCGGCTGTACGCCGAGCCCAAGCACCCGGGCTGGTTCGAGACCACCCTGCCCTCCCTCAACGCGCCCGACGTGCGCGAACGCTGGACGGTCTCCTGCCGTCGGGCCGGCCTCGGGCAGGACGGACTGATCCGCCACGACGAGGAACTCCTCGCCCTGGACGTGAACCTGGTCGGCCTCACCCCCGAGTCCGTCAACAACACGCCGATCACCGGCTACGGCACCGACGACGAGGGCAAGCTGCTGGCCGGGCCGCTCAACGTCTACCAGCCCTACCGCTACTACGCCCTGGACGACCGCACCGCCGACCGCGTCCGGCTCGATCTCGGCAACCCTGCGGAGGAGTCGGCCCGCGACCTCGCCCACCTGATCGCCGACGCCCCGGCGGCCGGGGTCTGGACCTACCAGTCCCCGCCGGTCGCCGCCCACAACCGGGCCTACTACATCCGATGACGGCCCCGGCCTTCTCCCCGGTCTTCGCCCCGGGCGGCACCGCCGTGCGACGGGACGTCGCCCACGGCAGGGTCTGGTCGGCCATGCCGTACACCGTGCTCGCGGACGACGGCGCGAGCCTGACCCTCACCGCCCGCCCGGGGACGGAGACCCTGGCCCCGGCCGGCTGGACCGCCGCCGCCCGCGCGGGGGACGACGCCGCGCGGCTGGACTGCATCGAGGACCTCGCCGCCGGCCGGTGGGAACTCGACGACTGGACCTGGCGCGACACCGTGGTGCTCAGCCGCTTCACCGCCGGAGCGCCGTTCAGCGTCCACCGCTTCCTGACGCCCGACGGCCGGCCGCTGTACTGGTACGTCAACTTCGAGCGCCCGTACCGGCGGACGGCCATCGGCCTCGACACCCTCGACCTCTTCCTGGACCTGGTGATCACCCCCGATCTCTCGACGTACAGCTGGAAGGACGAGGACGAGTACGCCCACGCCCGGCGCCTCGGCGTCATCGACGAGGCCACCCATCGGTGGATGGACCGGGCGCGGGACCTCGCCCTCGCCCAGCTCCTGGACCGCGCCGGCCCGTTCGCCCCCGACCCGGCGCTCTGGGAGCTGCCGCCCGCAGGCCCGCTGCCCACCCTCCCGGACACCGCCCTCAGCACCCCCGTCGAAGCGGAATGAAGGCTGGTCACCCGGCGCCGACCTGCTAGGGTCGCGCCCCTGTGCGAACGACAGCCAAGGGGGCGGACGTGACGGTGACGGCGGACACGACGGACGACGTGGAGGCCCTCAAGCACCTGCACGACGGCGGCGACTACCGGCGGCTCGCCGAACGGACCTCGAACCCCGAGGTCCTGCGCCGACTGGCGATCGGGGAGTACCCGTTCGTCTGGCACGCGATCGCCCGCAACCCGGCCGCCCCCACCGACCTGCTGGCCGCACTGGCCGGGCGCCGGCAGCTGGTGTGGAACGACAACCGCCTCCTTGAGCTGCTCGCGGCCCACCCCGCCCTCATGGGCGAGGCCCTGGAGGCCCTGGTCGATCTCGTGGGCGACCGCCTGCGGGAGGGCGACCGGCCGTACGCGGCCGTCCTGGAGCTGGCCGGCAGGCCGGAGCTGCCGGCCGAACGGCTGCACCGGCTCGGCCGCCTCCCGGGGGCCTCGGCCAGGCTGCGCCGGGGGATCAGCCGGGTGCTGGCGGAGCGTCCGGACCGGTGAGCGCGGCCGGGACCGGGCCGGGCGCGGCGGCCGTGGGAGCCCGTGACCAGCGTCCGGCGAGTACGGTGCCGACGATCAGCTGGAGCTGGTGGTAGAGCATCAACGGCAGCACCAGCAGCCCGGCTTGCGCGCCGAACAGGACGGTGGCCATCGGCAGGCCGTTGGCCAGGCTCTTCTGCGAACCGCAGAGCACCGCCGCGATGGTGGCCGACCGGTCGAGCCCCAGCAGCCGCGCGCCGAGCCCGGTGGCCGCGAGGGCGGCGGCGAGCAGGGCGAGCAGCACCGCGAGCAGCCCGAGCAGCGCGAGGGGGGTGGCCAGGCCCCAGATGCCCTGGGACACCGCCGCGCTGAACGCCGTGTAGACGACCAGCAGGATCGAGCCGCGATCCACCGGGGTGAGCACCCGTTTGTGCCGGGACAGCGGACCGCCGAGCCACGGCCGCAGCAACTGCCCGAGCAGGAACGGTGCGAGCAGCTGCAGCCCGATCCGCAGCAGTCCGTCGGCGGACAGCGCGGTGTGCGATCCCAGCAGCCAGGCCGCCAGCAGGGGTGTGAGCACCAGCCCCGCCAGGCTGGAGTAGGTGCCCGCGCAGATCGCCGCCGGCACGTTGCCCCCGGCGGCGCCGGTGAGCGCCACCGAGGACTGCACCGTGGAAGGCGCCAGACAGAGGAACAGCACCCCGGTGTGCAACTGCCCGGTCAGTGGGACGGGCGTGAGCAGTGCGGTGGCCACGCCGAGCAGGGGGAAGAGGACGAAGGTGGCAGCCAGTACCAGCCCGTGCAGCCGCAGGTGCCGCAGCCCGGCCAGCGTCTCACGGGTGGAGAGCCTGGCACCGTAGAGGAAGAACAGCACTGCCACCGCGAGGTCGCAGGCCACCCCGGCGACTCGCGCCGAGGTGCCGGAGGCCGGGAACAGCGCGGCCAGTCCGACGGTGCCGGCCAGCGCCGCCATGTACGGGTCCAGCCAGCGCGGCAGCAGCCGCCGGGAGCGGGGACCGGGAGCGCGTTGCGGCTGCGTCCGTTCCCCGGGCGCCTGGTCCCGGCGCCCCCGGGCCGCGCGCCCTGGTGTGTGCCCCGATACCGGGTGCCCCTGCGCCGCGTGCCCCCCGGCCGTGCGCGCCCGGAGCCCTGGTGGCTGCTCCGGGCGCGCCGGACGGTCGGTCACGGGCCGCCTTCCGCCATCGGGCGGACCGAGGGCCTGGAGGAGGAACCGGGCCCGAGCAGTCCGCCGACCAGCGAGCCGGCGCCGTCGTGGTCGCTCCCCGCTGAGCCGCTGCCGTTCTGGAGGTTGGCCGTCCGGTCGATCTCCAGCCAGGAGTCGGCGTTCGAGTTGTCCACGACCGTGATCAGCCCGCCGCCGGCCGCCGCGGGCGACGCGGCTCCCGTGAGCAGGGCGCAGGCTCCGGCCAGCCCCAGCGCGGTGGCCCGCAGGGCCGCGGCCGGCGAGGGCGGGGCGGCCCCGCGCAGCCCGGTCCTCATGCCGTCACCGCCATCAGCCCGCTGGAGCGCGAGATGTTCCGCTCCAGCAGCTCGGTGGACTCCCGCACGCCGACCTGCTCGCGCCCCCCGGCCGGGGCCGGCAGCCGCCCGTCGGCGCTCTTCAGCCCGGCCAGCGCCTCGTCCATCGCCCGGTGCGCGGCGAACAGGCACGGCGTGCTGTAGATGGCCACGTCCACCCCCAGCTCCGACAGCTCCGAGAGCGACAGCCGGGGCGACTTCCCGCCCGCGATCTGGTTGAACAGCAGGGGCTTGTCGCCGACCGCCTGGCGGATCCGGCGGATCCACTCCTCGCTGCGCACACCGTCCACCAGCACCACGTCGGCGTCGGTGGCGGCGAGCGCCCGGGCCCGGCGCAGGATGTCGTCCTCCTCGGTGGCGTCGGTGCGGGCGACCACCACCAGGTCCGTCCGGTTGGCGAGGACGAGCTCCAGCTTCTCCAGGTACTCCTCCAGCGGCAGCACCAGCTTGCCGTCCGCGTGCCCGCAGCGGCGCGGCCGCTTCTGGTCCTCCAGGATCACGCCCGACGCGCCGATCCGTTCGAGCCTGCGCACGACGTGGCAGGCCACCTCCGGATCGACGTACCCGTCGTCGATGTCGACCAGCAGGTGGTGCCGGGGGAAGGCCCCGCGCAGCCGCTCGACGAATCCCACCATGTCGGGCCAGGCGATGAAACCGATGTCGGGCAGCCCGTAGTAGGAGGCCGCGAAGCCGAAGCCGGAGACGAACATGCCGTCGTAGTGCTCGGCCGCGATGGAGGCCGAGTACATGTCGTGGACGCCGATCAGGGGCGTCGTCCCCGGGCCCGCGATCTCCGCGCGAAGCCGCTGTCCGGGGCTGTCCGATGCCGTGTTTCCGTAGTACAAGGCCTACTCCTTGCTAGGGATGACTTTGCCTGAACTTGGTTTTCATCAGACCGAACTGAGGTGTCATCACTATGCGCCCTTTAATGTTCCGTGGGCAAATCTTTAAGAGAGGTTCCCTCGTTAGAGTGAATGCAGGAAGGCAATAGGAAAGCCTGCAAATCTGGTGATCCGACAAACGAGCCGGCGCGTCGGCACGATGGAGGGCGGCCGGGGTGACGTCACGGCCGTCGAGAAGGCGGAGAAGGCGGAGAAGGCGGAGGAGGTGGAGAGAGCGGAGTCCTGGAAAGCGTGGAAAGCGGCCGGGGCCCGCCCGGTGGGGGCGGGCCCCGGCGAGGGGTCGGGCGCTCAGGCGCTCGGGACCGGGGGGACGGCGCGGCGTTCGCGCAGCGTCCGGAGCATCCGGCGGGTGGCCTTGGTCGCGACCGGGGGCAGGAGTTCGAGGGCGAGCCGGCGCGGCGTGGAGCGCTGGACCGGGGCCTTGACCTGGTAGTTGAGGCGCAGCACCTTGGTGTCGGCGATGGTGTCCTCGTCGACGGTGTACCCCTCGGCCCACCAGTCGCGCTCCTTCAGGACCGCCCGGACGGCCGCCGCGTCTCCCCAGGTGCCGTAGAACTTCATCGGGGTGAGCAGGACCGGCCGCAGTCCGCCGGTGAAGACCGCCTCCCAGACCGCGGCGGAGACGCCCGGAGTGTGCTCGGAGCGGTAGTCGTCCAGGGCGACCACGCCGTTCTCGGCGAGCGCGGCGCGGGCCACGGCGATGTCCCCGGCGACGTGTTCGTAGAGGTGGGAGGCGTCGACGTGGACGAAGCGGCAGCTGTGCGCCCGGACGCGGCCGTCGGCCAGCACCGAGGTCGGGGCCTGCACTATCTCGGGCAGTTCGCCGTGGAAGGCGAGGTAATTGGCCTCGAAGGCGCTGCGGGTGAGGGTCCTGCGGTAGGACATGTTCATCTCGGCGGCGTTCTCGGCGTCGCCCGCCTCGGAGTCGAACAGGTCGCAGACCGTCAGCCGCTCGCCCGGCCGCAGGTGGTCGCCGAGCAGGACGGCGCTGCGGCCGAGGTAGCTGCCGAGCTCCAGGACGTCGCCGGTGACGCCGGCCGCGCTCTGGGCGGACAGCAGGTGGCCGAAGGCGGCCCGGTCGAGGCTGAAGAACCAGCCGGGAATGTCGTCCCGCTTCAGCGGCGCGGAGTGGACTGCGGCCTCGACCGCGGTCTCGGAATCGGGCACGGCGGCCTCCAGGGGGACGGCGGGGCGCGGTGGCGGATCACGCCCGCGGAGGGGGGACGCCGAGGACGTGAGGCGGATCATCATAGCGACGCCGGGGCCGGGGGGAACCAGGTGCGGAACAGCCTGAATTCGGATTTTCGCTCTGCCGTTCGGCAGGGGCGTGCGCCTTCGGTTTTGCTCTGGATTCGCCTGGTCGGCCTAGCGTTCCGAGGACTGCTGCTCCGTCGGTGCGTCGGGGGCCTCCGACGACTCCGCCCCGGCCGCCCGATCCAGCTCCGCGACGGTCTCGGACAGCCAGGCCCGCTCGGCCGCCGTGGAGGCCCGGGCGACGAGCAGCATCCCGCGCCGGAAGGGGTTCGGCTCGCGCTCGGCGGTCACCGGCTGCCCCGTCCCGTCGTAGAAGAAGCTGCTCGGAGTGTCCAGGAAGGCCAGTCGGCGGCGGAGCACGGCGGCCTGCCGGGGCGGGTCGGCGAGATGGTGCAGGAACGTGGTGACGGTGAAGAAGCGGATCTGGTCGGTGATCTCGGCCTGCTCCGGGTCGGCCAGTCGGCGCAGCAGTTCGGCCCGCCCCCGCGCCGTCAGCTCCAGCGTCTGCCGCGGTGCGGCGCCGCTGCCCGGTTCGGTGCGGCGGTGCAGCAGTCCGGCCTTCTCCAGCCGGGCGATGGCGGGGTAGAGCGCGCCGTCGCTCACCGGTCGGACATGACCGGTCAGTCCGGTGATCCGGGACTTGAGCTCGTAGCCGTGAAGCGGCTGGTCGTACAGGAAGCCGAGGATCGCGAGCGTCAACACGGCTGGAGCCCTTCGGTCGGAGTGCGCCCTGTGGAGCCGTCATGTTACCTCTTGTCGATGTGCCTCGAAACGATGTATCTCTATTCGAGGCAGGTCGAGAGGGCCGCAGCCGATCGAGGGGAGCCGAGGCGGGCCAGGGCCGCGCCGGGGCGAGCCGGGGGCGGCCCGGTCACGCACGAGCAGCACAGGGGAAGGGAGAAGGGCATGCGCGGCCAGTTGCGCCGGCTCACGGCATTGGCGGTACCCGTCTACGCGGAGCTGCTGTCCGGGGTGATCGCCTCGGTGATCGGGGCCCTCTGGGTGGCCGGTCTCGGCGGGGCCGCGGTCGCCGCCGTCACCCTGGCCGGCACCGTCGAGAACCTGCTGCTCGGCCTGGTCCTGGTGGTCGCCTCCGGCACCAGCGTCAGGCTCTCCCACGCCCTCGGAGCGGGCGACCACGCCGAAGCCGCCCGGACCACTCGCGCGGCCTGGCGGCTCTGTGCCGCCGTCAGTGCGGCGCTCGCCGTCCCCGGCTTCCTGCTGCGCGACCGGCTGGCAGGCGCCTTCCTGGACGGCGAAGCCGCCGAACAGGCCGCCGGCTACCTCGCCGTCGCGTTCCCGGCCTTCGCGCTCTTCGTCGGCCAGCGCGTCGCCGACGAGCTGTTCAAGGGCGCGGGCGACACCCGCACCCCGATGCGGCTCGCCCTGCTCTCCAACGCGCTGCTGCTCCTCCTCGACCCCCTGCTGATCCTCGGCCCGGGGCCGCTGCCCGCCCTCGGCGTGCCGGGCGCCGCCCTGGCCCTGGTCCTCTCCCGGGCGATCGCCCTCGCCGTCACCCTGCGAGTGCGGCGAGGGCGGCGACTGAGGCAGCCGGTGGGACGCACGGAGCCGCAGCCGCAGGACCCCGGCGGCACCGGGGGAGCGGGCGCGGCGGCGGTACGGATCCTGCGCGCGGGCGCACCTTTCGGTCTGGACTTCACCGCCCGGATGGCCGTCGGAACCGCCCAACTCGGCCTGGTCGCGGGCTTCGGCGTCGCCGCGGTGGCCGGCTACGGCCTCGGCTACCGCGTCCTGCTCGTCGTCACCATGGCCTTCTACGCGCTGCGCCAGGCCGCCGCGATCGAGGCGGCACGGCTGACCGGCGCGGGAGAGGGCGCCGCGCTGCACACCCTGCGCCGCGCCACCGGACGCCTCGCCGCGCTGCTCGGTGGGGTGGCGGCGGTGCTTGCCGTCACCCTCGCCGTGCCGCTGACCGCGCTCTTCACCGAGGACCGGGCGGTGGCCGCGCAGTCCGTCGGCTTCCTGCGCTCGGCGGCCCTCTACCTGCTGCCGTACGCACTGGTGGTGGCGGTCGGCGGAGTGCACCAGGCGGCGGGCGCCGGGCGCCCGCTGGTGGTCTCCGTCCTGCTCGGTCTCGGGGCCCAACTCACCGCCTCGGCGGCCCTGTCCGGGCCGCTGGGGGTGTCGGGGGTGTGGCTCGGGCCGGCGGTGGGCGCGGCCGTGCAGCTCGCGCTGCTCGCCGCACTGACACGGTCACGGAGTCCGCGCGGGGCCGCAGCGGGCCTGTGCCAGAGTGGGGGCCATGGCCCTCACCCCGGACGGGCGGCCGATCCCGCCCCCGCACGCCGATGAACGCGCAATGCTGGAGAGCTGGTTGGACTTCCAGCGGGCCACGCTCGTCCGCAAGGTCGACGGGCTCGACGACCGGCAGGTGCGGCTGGCGTCCGTCCCGCCGTCCACGATGACCCTGCTGGGGCTGGTTCAGCATGTCACCGAGGTCGAACGCAACTGGTATCAACGGGTGTTCGCCGGGCAGGACGCCCCGCCGGTGTACGGCGTGGACAACGCCGACGGCTACGGGCTGGACCCGGTGCGCGGGATGGCCGAGGCGCTGGTGGACTGGAGGAGGGAGATCGACCGGGGCCGGGAACTGACCGCGGACCAGCCGCTGGACGCGGCCGGCCCGCTCTCCCCGCAGGCCGCCGCGGTGATCGGCGCGGACAGCGTCTCGCTGCGCTGGATCCTGGTGCACCTGATCGAGGAGTACGCCCGCCACAACGGCCACGCCGACCTGCTCCGGGAGTGCGTCGACGGCGTCACCGGGGTCTGAACCGAACCTGGGCCCGAACCGAACCTGGGCCCGAACCGGACCCGGGCCTGAACCGAACCGGAGGGTGGACCGGTCCGGAGTGTGACGGCAAGGGCGTTGCTCACCGCCGGCCGGTGGCCTCCGGCCGCGCGCCCGACGCCGGACCGGCGGCCGGATCGGCGGCCCCACCGGCCGTCGGTCCAGCCGCCCGTCCGGGCAGCCGCGCGGCGAGCAGCGTCCCCGCGCCGGCCACCGCCGCCATGGTCAGCGCGGACGGCGCGAGCGCCGCGCCGGGGTCCGTGCGGCCGGCGGCGGTGGTGGCCAGGGCGATGCCCAGGGCCGGGCCGGTGTTCAGGACGGTCTGCTGCAGGCCGCCCGCGACCCCGGCCCGGGCGGCGGGCACACCCCGGACCACCATCGTGGTGGCGGTGGCCATCACCGCACCGAAGCCGGTGCCGAGCAGCGCGAAGCAGCCGCCGATCGCGAGCGTCCCGGAACCGGTGCCGAGCCCCGCGGTGAGCAGCGCCCCCGCGGTGATCATTGCCATCCCCGGCAGCACCACCGCCCGTTCGCCGTGACGCTTCGCCAGCCGGGCGGAGCCGGGCGCCGCGAGGATCATCGCCACGGCGAGCGGCATCGCCCGCAGGGCGCTCTGCAGGGGGTCGAGCCCGAGCACGTCCTGGAGGTAGTAGGCGGCCGGGAAGAGTGCGCCCTGGAGGGCGGCGGAGGCGGCGAGCAGGACGACGAGCGGCGGCGCGACGGCCGTGGAGCGGAGCAGCGCGGGCGGCAGCAGGGGGTCGGGGGTCCGGCGTTCGTGCCGGACCAGGAGGAGGGCGAGGACTCCGGCCGCGGCGAGGCAGAGCAGCGGGACGGCCGGCCGGCCGATGTCCGGCAGCGTCACCAGGCTCTCCACCAGGAAGGCCAGCGCGAGTGCGAGCAGGGCCGCGCCGGGCAGGTCGAGCCCGCTGCCGTGCTCGCTGCCGGGCCCGCTGCCGTGCCTGCTGCCGCGCCCGGCGGCCGGGGACCGGGTGCTGGGCGATCCGGCCCCGGCGGGCACCGCGAGCGCCGCCAGGAGGGCGGCCGCGGCGGGCAGCAGGCCCAGCAGGAAGACCGACCGCCAGCCGAGGTGCGCGGTCAGCGCCCCGCCGACCAGTGGCCCCGCCGCCGCCGCGAGCCCGATGGCGGCGGTGCGGATGGCGATCGGACCGGCCAGGCGGTCGGCGGGCCAGGCGGTCCGGAGCATGCCCAGGGTGGCCGGTTGCAGCAGCGCGCCGGCCGCGCCCTGCAGGACGCGCAGGGCGACGACCCAGCCGATGCCGGGCGCCACGGCGATCCCGAGCGAGGCGGCGGCGAAGCCGGTCACGCCGAGCGCGAAGACCCGCCGGTGCCCGTACCGGTCGCCGAGGCGGCCGGCGAAGACCAGCAGGGCGGCGACGGTGACCAGGTAGCCGGTGCCGGCCCACTGGACGGCGGCGACGGAGGTGTGCAGGTCGTGCTGGAGGGCCGGTCGGGCGACGGTCAGCGCGGTGCCGTCGACGGCGACCAGGACGGCGCCGGTGATGCTCGCGGCCAGGACGAGCCCCCGGCGGTGCCGCGGGTTCACCGCGCGGCCGGGCCGAGGTGGGCGTCCAGCGTCGCGCGCAGCAGCGGCTCGATGGAATCGTCGCCGGTGATGAGCCGCAGGCTGCCCCAGGTGCGCAGCTGGGCGAGGCCGTGCAGGTTGGACCAGAGGGCGGCGGTGGCGGCGGCCGGATCGTCGGAGCGCGGGTGCACCTCGGAGACCAGGCCGACGAAGGTCAGGAAGAGCGGCAGGGTGGTGCGGCGCAGTTCGGCACCGCTGCCCTCCAGCAGGTCGTGACGGAACATCAGCTCGAACATGCCGGGGTTGGCGGCCGCGAAGCCGAGGTAGGCGCGGGCGAGCGCGTCGAGGCGGGTGCGGGCGTCGGCGCCGGTGGTGGCGGTGAGGGCGTCGGCTCCCGCGAGGGTGTCGGTGAGCCTGCCGAAGCCCTGCTGGGCGATGGCGGCGAGCAGCTCGCGGTGGGTGGGGAAGTAGCGGCGGGGCGCGCCGTGCGAGACCCCGGCGCGGCGGGCGATCTCGCGCAGGCCGAGCGCCTGGACGCCGCCCTCGGCCACCAACTCGACGCCGGCGGCCACCAGTCGGGCCCGTAGGTCCTGTTCCTGTTCGGTCATGAAGACACTGTCTACCAGGTGGTCGTAGACAGTGTCTACTCGCGTTCGCGGGAGCGCCCCGGGCAGAATCGACCCCATGGACGAAGGCGGCGAGCCGGCCTGCTGGCTGGACCGGGTGTGCCCGGAGTGCGGACGGCTGCGCGGGCGGCCCGGGCCGGGGCCCTGCGAGAACTGCGGCGCCGACGGTGAAGCCGACGGGGAGAGCCGGGGCGGCCCGCCGGACGCGGCGGAGCCCCCGGAGGCCTGACCCGGGCGCCGCACGGACCGGGGTGGCGAGCCGGCCGGACGGCCCCGGGTGGGGCGGCCCGCGGGAGGCAGCAGCCGCTACTGCTGCGGCGGCTGGTCGCGGAACTGGTTCTTGAGCTGCTCCTGGGCGGCGTCCACCTGACCGCTGTACTTGCCCTCGGTGCGCTGGTCGACGGTGTCGCCCGCCTTGTCGACGGCTTTGTCGCCCTGCTCCTCGTGGCCCTTCAGCAGGTTCTTGAGCTTATCCATCATGGACATCTGGTCACACTCCTGGATGAGACGCCCCCACCCCTCCAATATCACCGTGCACGCCACGACCCGCATCTCGCAAGGTCTGCGTAAAGGCTTGGCAACGGGATTCCGGTCATGTCAAATCATGACCCTCATGACCTTCACGGCCCGTCGGATGGAGCTCCCTTGATGCTGCGCACCCGTCGCCCCACCTCCCCGCTCGACCGCTCCGACCCGGAGGACCCCGCCACCTCCGCAGGGCGCCCGCGAACCGCGGTCACCCGGCGTGGCGCGGGCGCCGCCCTGACCGTCGCCGCGCTGGTCGCCCCGCTGCTGCTGGCCGGCGCCGGCAGCGCCTCGGCCGACCCGGACCCGGCGCGCAAGGGCGCCAAGCTGGCCTCCCGGCTGGTCGAGGCGAGCAGTGCCCGGGACGCGCGGGCCACGCTGGCCGCGCTCCAGTTGATCGCGGACCGCAACGGCGGTACCCGGGTGGCCGGTTCGAAGGGGCACGACCAGTCCGCGCAGTACGTCTACGAGCAGGCGCGCCGGGCCGGGCTCAAGGTGTCCAAGCAGGAGTTCGTGTACACCTTCTTCGAGGCCCGCTCCGAGCGCCTCGACGTGGTCTCCCCGAAGGCCGAATCGGTGCCGGTGATCGCCATGACGTACTCGGTGGGCGGCCCGGAGGCGGGCCTGACCGCGGACCTGGCGGTCGCCCCGGTCGGCGCCACCACCGGCTGCACGCCCGCCGACTACCCGTCGGGCGCCTTCACCGGCAAGATCGCCCTGATCCGGCGCGGCGGATGCTCCTTCGCCGAGAAGCAGGCCGCCGCGGCCGCCGTCGGCGCGACCGGGGCGATCATCTACAACAACACCGAGGGCACCCTGAACGGGACGCTCAGCGAGCCGACGGCGGGGCGGATCCCGACCGGCGGGATCACCCAGGCCGCGGGCCAGGCCCTGGCCGCCCAGGCCGCCGCCGGGCCCGTCCGGGTGACCCTGGACATCCGGACCTTCATGGAGCAGCGCAGGACCTGGAACGTCATCGCCGAGACCCGCGGCGGCGACCCGGACCACACCGTGATGGTCGGCGCGCACCTCGACTCCGTCCCCGAGGGGCCGGGCATCAACGACAACGGCTCCGGCACGGCCGGCGTCCTGGAGGTCGCGAAGAACCTCAGCGTCCACCCGGTGAAGAACAAGGTCAGGTTCGCCTGGTGGTCGGCCGAGGAGTTCGGCCTCAAGGGCGCCGAGGCGTACGTGAACTCCCTCTCCGACGCGGAGAAGAAGAAGATCGGCCTCTACCTCAACTTCGACATGATCGCGTCCCCCAACTACGCGCAGTTCGTCTACAACGGCTCGGGCAGCGCCGGCGGCGACGCGGGCCCCGAGGGCTCGGCGCAGCTGGAACGGGACATCAACGGCTACCTGGACGGCCGGGGTCTGCCGCACGACCCGACCCTCTTCGACGGCCGCTCCGACTACGGTCCGTTCATCGACGCGGGCATCCCGGCCGGCGGCACCGACACCGGCGCCGAGAAGGTCAAGTCCCCGGAGCAGGCGGCCCGTTACGGCGGCACCGCCGGCGCCGCGTACGACGGGTGCTACCACAAGGCCTGCGACAACCTGGGCAACATCGACATGGGCGTCTTCGACGTCAACATCGACGTGATCGCGAACGCCGTCGGCACCTACGCCTGGGACCTCTCCTCGCTCCACCGGCCCGTCCCGGCCCAGCGCCCGGCCGCCAAGGCGGCGCCCGGCGCCGCGGCGACCGGTATCAGCGGCACGAGCGACGCCCACTCCGGCGGGGTGGCGGCCTGACGCCCGGGTGGGCCCGCGGCCGCTCCCGGCCGGCGGGCCCACCCGACCGCCGTACCCGACCGCTCCGTCCGAGACTGCTCCATCCGGGACCTCCCCGCCTCATCGCCCCTGGTGGCCGTGGGTGCGGTCACCGTAGCGCAGGACACTGACAATCCGGCCACGGACCGGTACGGTGCCGCGCGGAGCGCATCCGCCGAGACCCGGTGGGTGCGCCGGGTCCGGTCCTGACACCATGGGACCGAGATCACGACACGGTGACATCCTCGGAGGAGTCAGCAACATGAGCACGCACTACGACGTCGTCGTCCTCGGCGCGGGCCCCGGCGGCTACACCGCCGCCGTCCGCTCGGCCCAGCTGGGCCTGAAGGTCGCGGTCATCGAGGCCAAGTACTGGGGCGGCGTCTGCCTCAACGTCGGCTGCATCCCCTCCAAGGCCCTGCTGCGCAACGCCGAGCTCGCCCACATCTTCACCAAGGAGGCCAAGACCTTCGGCATCAAGGTCGAGGGCCAGGTGACCTTCGACTTCGGCGAGGCCTTCCGGCGCAGCCGCACGGTCGCCGACGGCCGGGTCAAGGGCGTCCACTACCTGATGAAGAAGAACGGCATCACCGAGTACGACGGCTGGGGCACCTTCGTCGACGAGCACACCCTCCAGGTCGCGCTGAGCGGCGGCGGCTTCGAGGTCGTCACCTTCGACAACTGCGTCATCGCCGCCGGTGCCACCACCCGCCTGCTGCCCGGCACCAGCCTGAGCGACCGCGTGGTCACCTACGAGGAGCAGATCCTCACCGAGCAGCTGCCGGAGAGCATCATCATCGCGGGCGCCGGCGCGATCGGCGTCGAGTTCGCCTACGTGCTCCACAACTACGGCGTGAAGGTCACCATCGTCGAGTTCCTGGACCGCGTGGTGCCGCTGGAGGACGTCGAGGTCTCCACCGAACTCGCCAAGCAGTACCGCAAGCTGGGCATCGAGGTGCTGACCTCCACCCGGGTCGAGTCGATCGACGACAGCGACCCGAACGCCAAGGTCCGGGTCACCGTCACCAAGGACGGGCAGCAGCAGGTGCTGGAGGCCGACAAGGTGCTCCAGGCGATCGGCTTCGCGCCGCGGGTCAACGGCTACGGCCTGGAGAACACCGGGGTCAAGCTCACCGACCGCAACGCCATCGCGGTGGACGGCCGCGGCCGCACCAGCGTCGAGCACATCTTCGCGATCGGCGACGTGACCGCCAAGCTGATGCTCGCGCACGCCGCCGAGACGATGGCCGTGATCGCCGCCGAGACCATCGGCGGGGCGGAGACCATGGAGGTGGACTTCGTCATGATCCCGCGCGCCACCTACTGCCAGCCGCAGATCGCCTCCTTCGGGTACACCGAGGCCCAGGCGCGCGAGCTGGGTTACGACGTCAAGGTCGCCAAGTTCCCGTTCACCGCCAACGGCAAGGCGCACGGCCTCGGCCACCCGATCGGCTTCGTCAAGGTCATCAGCGACAACACGCACGGCGAGCTGCTCGGTGCCCACCTGATCGGCCCCGAGGTCACCGAGCTGCTGCCGGAGCTGACGCTGGCCCAGCAGTGGGACCTGACCGTCCACGAGGTCGCCCGCAACGTGCACGCCCACCCGACCCTGGGCGAGGCCGTCAAGGAGGCCATCCACGGCCTGGCCGGGCACATGATCAACATGTGACGACCGACCCTCGGCACGCGCCGCGCCCCCGTCGAGCGACTGCCCGGCGGGGGCGCGGCGCGGTTCGGGGCCGATCGGCAGGAGCGGCCCCCGGGCTCCGGTCAGGGCCCCTCAGACGTGCCCGGCGATCAGGCCGAGCCGACCGTCGAAGCGACGGTAGAGCACCCGGCCCCGACCGGTGACCGGGTGCGCGAAGAACAGGAACGGCAGCTCCGCGCCCGCCAGCCGGTCGACGGCCTGCGCCTGCGTCAGCCGGGGCGCGCCGTACGGACTGAGGGTGATCGGCGAGGTCCGGCGGCCCGCCGGTCCGGCCGGGACGGTACGGGCGAGGCGGTAGCCGGTCGGTCCGACCCGGTAGACCACGGCGTCGGTCTCGGTCGCCGGATCGGTGAACAGGTGGATGTCGTAGTCCATCGCGTCCATGGTCCGGGCAGCGGCCTCCGGCGAGCACCAGACCAGCGAGGGCTCCTTGTGCCGGACCACCCGGAGCTCGCGGAGCTCGCCGCCGGCCGGCCCGGTGGGGGCCGCGGCGCGGTGGCCCGGCCACGGGCGCGGCGCCCAGGCCCCGGTGACGGCCCTGATCCTGCCGCGCAGCGCGTCGCTCACCCGGTCGAGCGAGTCGCCGAGCCCGGCCGCGGCCTCCTGGACGCGGATCCGCCGGCCGTCCACCTCGGCGTTCACCTGCGCCAGCACGCCTCCGGCCACGGCCGCGAGCCGTACCCGCAGGGCCTCCACCAGCGTCCCCACTCCCGGAGCCGCCGCCGCGGCGCCCACCCGGGCCCGCGCCTCGGCCAGGACCTCGCAGGTCAGCCCCTCGAACGCCCTCACCGTGACCAACTCGCCCATCCCAGGCCCTTCCACTCCCAGCCGGCGCAATACCGGCGACCAGGATTCCCGCCCCCGTTCCGCGCGGCCAGGGCCCAACGGCCCCACCGGGAGGGCCGGGCGGACCAGCCGCGGTCCCGGGGCGGGCCGTCGGGGGCGGGGAGTGGCGGGGCCAGGCGGGGAGTGGGGGCGGCCCCGTTGCGGAGCACCGGGCACTCACCCGCCGCGCCGACGCCGCGCCCTGATCCGACGCGAATGGTCGGACACGTCCTAGCCGCCGGGTGCGCCGCGGGAGCGCAGCTCGCCGAGCACCGCCCAGGCGACCGACACCACCGGCACGGCCACCACCGCGCCCAGGATTCCCGCCAGCACGGTGCCGCCGGCCACCGACACGGCGATGGCCACCGGGTGGATGCGGACGGACCAGCCGAGCACCAGCGGATGCAGCAGGTGGCCCTCGATCTGGCCGATGACCACGATCAGGGCGAGCACCAGCAGGGCGATCACCGGCCCGCGGGCGGCGAGCGCGACCACGGAGGCGATCGCCAGGGCGATCGGGGAGCCGATCAGCGGGACGAGCGTCGCCACGAACTCCAGCAGCATCAGCGGCATGACCAGCGGCACCCGCAGGACCGCCAGCGCGATGCCCACCAGCACGGCGTTGGAGGCCGCCACGATCAGCACGCCCCGGGTGTAGCCCGCGAAGGTGCGCCAGGCGGTACGACCGGCACGGTCCCAGGCCGACCGGCTCCGGGCCGGCATCTGCCGCTGAGCCCAGGACCACATCCGGTCGCCGGAGTGCAGGAAGAACACCGAGCAGAAGACCGCGAGCGCCAGCCCCGTGACCAGCTCGACGATCCGGCCGGCGCCGCTGAGCGCGGTGCTGACCAGGGCGGAGCGGTGGGCCGAGACGAACGCGCCGATCTTGGCCCGCAGGTCGGTGACGGTGCCGGGGCGCAGGTGGAAGGGGGCGCCGGTGAGCCAGCGGTCGATCCGGGAGAGCCCGCCGCGCAGCTCGTTGCCCAGCCGGGTCCACTCGTCGGCGACGGTCGTGCCGACCAGCGCCAGCACCCCGCCGACGAGCACGAGGGTGCAGAGGAAGGCGATCACGACGGCGAGCGAGCGCGGCGTGCCCCGGGCCAGCAGGTCGACCAGCGGGCGCAGCACGGAGGTGATGACCAGGGCCACGAACAGGGCGACGACCACCAGCTGGAGCCTGGCGAGGACGTCGACGACCAGGTAGGCGAAGAGTCCGAGCAGCGCCAGCCGCCAGGTGTACCCGGCCGCCGTCCGCAGGCCGGAGGGGACGTGTTCCCCGGACGGGGACGGGCCCCGGGCCGGCGCCCCCGCGCGGGTCCGGCGGGCCGGCACCCGGGGACGGCGGCTGCCCAGCGGCCCGGGCCGCCGGTCCGGTTCGGCGCCGTTCACTCCCACGGGCGGTCTGCCGGGTGTAAACGCGCGGGGCCGGGGCAGGCGCGAAGCGGCACTGGTCTCCCTCGGGAGGACAGTGGTCCTCCGTGTACAAGCGGTCGGATGTGGGGAGAATCGATGACGCAGGGTGGGGGGAGAAGGAGGCAGACATGAGAAGCCTCACGCGCCGTTACGCGGTGACGCTCCCCGGCCCGATCGGCGGGCACGCCCCACTGTGCTCGGTCGTCGTGCACGAGACGCAGATCGTGGGGCCCGACGGCGGCCTGGTCTGGGAGAGTGCGGACGGCGACCTGCGGGTGGAGATCGCCAGCGGGGTGGCCACCGTCCTGGATTCTCCCGGAGCCGGCAGCCGGCACCCGTGCCTGATGGCGGTGCCGCTGCCCTGAGCACGCGGCCGGGACGCGTGCCGCAACGAAGGCGATGCGTGCCGCAACGAAGGCGATGGAGGAGCGGAGGCGACGCGGGCGGGCGTCGCGACGGACGGTCACCGCGTGGTGGCGGCCAAGGCCTCGCGCACGGTGACCAGGCAGGGGTCGCAGTACCGGTCCGGCCCGGCCGCACCGGCACCGTCCGCTGCCGGGACGACGCGCTGGGAGGGCTCCAGGAACCGCCCGCAGAGCGAGGACGACGCGTCGTCCTTCGCCACCACGTGCCACACCACGGCGGGCGGGGAGACCGCCGGGTCGTGCTCGGCCCACATCTCGTACACGGCGCTACCTCCGGATCGCTGGGGGCTCGGTGAGTCCATGCAAACCCGGGCTCTGCCGAACGGCCACCGGGCCAGACCCGGTGGGATGGTTGTGGGCCGGTGGTGGTCAGGCCCGGCGCGGGCACCGGCTCACTCCCGGCGGTCGGAGCCCCGACGCTCGGCGCCCGGGCGCCCCGGGGCACCGGTCCGGTCGCGGCCCTGGCCGGCGGCCAGGCGGCGCCGGATCACCAGCAGGTCGAGTCCGGCGAGGGCGGCGAACCCGGCGCACAGGGCGGCGAAGAAGGCGTAGGTCCCCCGGTTGGGCGCGGGGCCCGGGCCGGCCAGCGCGGCCAGCACGGCGAAGGCCACCGTCCCGCCGACGAACAGGACCAGGAAGACCCGGGACAGCAGCCGCCGCAGCTCCAGGTCCGAACGGGCGGTCACCGGCTCGGTGCCCCGGCGCACCGATTCCTCGGGCCGCAGCTGCGGCGTCGTCCGGCCGGGGCCCTGCGAGGTGTGCGGGAAGTCGTGGCGCTCGCCGCTCCGGCGACGGGCCCCGCCGCCGTGCTGCACGCTCGGTCTGCGTTGTACGGACATGACGACCCCCGAACGGAGTCGATCGGTGGTGTTCCGTCGGTGCGCCTACCCGCGCCCGGCGCCGGTACACGTCGGCGGGTGCCCACCCGCGCTGGTCGAGCCGCAGCCGGACCGCCGGCCGTCGGCCCGGCCGGAGGTCTCAGGGGGTGACTGCGTACTCGGTGAACCGGCCGCAGGCCTGGAATCCGAGACGGCGGTAGACCGGTTCCCCGTCCGATGACGCCTGCAGGACCGCGGTGCGGTAGCCCGCGTCGTGGGCCGTGCGCAGGGTGGCCAGGGTGATGGCTCCGCCGTACCCGCGGCGGCGGTCGGGGGCGAGGGTCGCGATGTTGTAGATCCCGGCGACACCCGCGAAGAGAAAGACCTCGGCCGAGCAGACCGGTCGTCCGTCCGCGTAGCCGATGAGGTAGCGCGCCGGGCAGTCGGGGGCCAGGGCCCGCTCGGTCGCATCGGCGTAGAAGCGGCGGACGGTGGCGGCCGGCGGGTCCCAGTTCGCGGCCAGGACCATCGCGTAGTCGGCGAGTCGTTCGGGAGTCGTCACGGGACGGATCTCCAGGCCGTCGGCGTGGGGCTCCGGCGGGGCGGTGCGCAGATCCATCCACATGCCGGTCTCGGTCTCGGAGGCCTTGAGGCCGACGTCGGTCAACAGCGCGGCGATGTCCGGGGGTGCGGTGGCGGGGCCGACCCACCAGGAGAAGGGCCGGCCGGTCGCGGTCAGTGTGCGGACCGTCTCCGTCACCCGGTCGCGAGCGGTGTCGTCGGTGAAACGCGCGGCCGCCACGATGTTGAAGGTGTCGTCGTCGAGCCCGCTGTCGGCGATCACGAGATCGGCCGTCTCGGTGACGGTCGAGTGCTTCGTGCGGCGGTGCAGGTGGCAGGCGTGTTCGGCCAGGTTCTGCTCCATCCTGGCCAACAGGTCGGAATCGTCGGACGCGGTATGTCCTGTCTCGTTCATGTCCGGCACGATCTCACCCACAAGCGGGACCGCCGAGTGAATAAGGGTGCTGCAAAGGTTTTCGCTCCCGGCCTTCGGGCGGTACCCGGCCCCGGGGCCGGCGGGCTGCGGGGCCCGGCCGAGCGCCGGGCTGCGGTCGCGCTGGTGCCCGCGCGGGATCATCGCGGCGCCGGCGCCCGGTGGATTCGGCCGCTGTTCAACGGGGCGTGGCCCGGCCGATGATCCACGACTGCTCCCGGTGCCTACCGTCGGGGCCCACACCACTTCCGGGAGCGAACATGCACGACATCCAGGCGACCGAGCACGAGTGCGGCTGCCCGCGGACCGCCGACCTCGACGGGGAGGGGACGGCCGCGGCCAGTCGGCGCCGATTCCTGCGCGGGGCCGGTCTGGTGGGCGCCGGGGTCGGCACCGCCGGTCTCGGCCTGCTCGGTGCGGTGCCCGCGCAGGCGGCCGGGCCCGAGCAGGGCGGTGGGGCCGAGCAGGCCGGCGGGGCCGGGAAGAAGCCGAAGAAGGCCGCGGGGAAGGGGCGTTGGCAGCCGGACCCGGACGCCCGGCAGTTCACCGTCGTGGTCATGCCGGACACCCAGTACCTGTTCGACCAGGACCGGATCCACCCGGCGCCGCTGGAGGCCTCGGTCCGCTACGTGCTGGACGGCGGGGTCAACCGGGAGGACGGGACGGACGACAACATCGTCTTCCTGTCCCATCTCGGGGACGTCACCGAGAACGGCCTGGCCGTCGAGTTCGCCGCCGTCACCAAGGTGTTCGGCCTGCTGGACGACGCGGGCGCGGCCTACGGGGTGCTCGCCGGCAACCACGACGTCCGTTCCTCGACCGACGACCAGCGCGGCAGCACCCCGTACCTGGAGACCTTCAGCAAGGCCAGGGCCGCCCGCACCGCCGGGTACCGCGGGTCCAGCCCGGACGGTTACAACACCTGCCACGTGTTCCGGGCGGCCGGCCGCGACTGGATGGTGCTCTCGCTGGACTGGCGGCTCTCCGACGCGGGCTTCGCCTGGGCGAACGGGGTGATCGCGGCCAACCCGAAGGTCCCGGTGATCCTGACCACCCACGACCTGGCGTACGCCGACGACAGCGGCCGCGCCGAGCTGTCCGACAACGGGAAGCGGCTCTGGGAGCGGCTGGTCGACGGCAACGACCAGATCTTCCTGACCGTCAACGGGCACTACTGGCCGCCCGGCCGCACCGTGCTGAAGAACAAGGCCGGCCACGACGTGCACGTCCACATCGCCAACTACCAGGACCGCTACTACGGCGGCGCGGCGATGATCCGGGCGTACCGCTTCGATCTCGACCGCAACACCGTCGACGTGTCGACCTTCTCGCCGTGGATCCAGCAGATCGCGGCCGAGGAGCGCAACGCGCTGGCGGCCCAGCACGTCGAGCTGACCTCGGACGTGGACCGCTTCTCGCTCGCGATCGACTTCGACCGCCGGTTCGCCGGCTTCGCGCCCGTCCCGCAGCGCCCGGCGCGCCGGGCGGGCGAGCTGCTGGTGCGCGACACGGTGGCCTACTGGCGGTTCGACGGCGGCGGCGGGGACGGCACGGCCGTCTCCCCGCAGCAGGTCGTCAAGGACCTGAGCGGGCAGGGCAACGACCTGCTCTGGCAGGGCGCCCCCGGCACGCCCGAGGGCGCGCTCAGCTGGTCCGCCGAGCACCACCCGGACCAGCCCGGCCACGGCAGTCTGCTGTTCAAGGGCACCCGCTCGCCGGTGCGCGGCGGCTACCTGCAGACCGTGCCCACCGCGCCGCTGAACCGGGAGACCTTCGAGCGCGGGTTCACCGTCGAGGCCTTCTTCAAGCTGCCCGCCGACTGGGACTCCGCGCGGAGTCGCTGGTCCGCCCTGCTCAGCCGGTGGGGGACGGCCGGTGAGACGGGCAGGAGCGGGCCGGGGACGGACGCCGACGAGCCGGTCGCCACGCTCAGCGTCTCCGAGGCGCCGGCCCTCCAGTGGTGCGTCTACCCGCTCAACCAGACCGGGGCGTCGACCTGTTGGGGCCACCAGCTGCCGCTGGACCGGTGGTGGCACGTCGCGGTGGTCAATGACGGGAAGCTCAGCCGGATGTACGTCGACGGCTGCGAGGTGGCGCGCAACCCGGCGACGCCCGCGGTCGGGCTGACCACCCTGGGGCGGCCGTGGATGCTGGGCGGGTACGCGTACGCGGGGGTGCTGGACAAGGTCTTCCACGGGTACGTCGGGGATGTTCGGATCGTGCGGCGGGCGCTGCGGGCGGGCGAGTTCATGACCGCCTGACCGCGCTCCACGGTGGTCGACCGCGTTCGACCGCGTTCGACCGCGTTCGACGGCGTTCGACCGCACTCGACCGCGCTCGACCGCGCCACGTCGAAACTCCTCCGAAGCACGGACACCGCCGGGCCCCGGTGCGGGCCCGGCGGTGCCGTCTCCCGGTACGGCCCGGCGGGCGCCGGTGCGTGACGGCGGGGCCGGAGCCGTCAGCCGAGCAGGGTGGCCTCGACCCCGGCGAGGATCGCCGCCAGGCCCTGTTCGAAGCCCTCGTCGAAGTCCTGGAACATCACCCGGCCCGACTCGGCGGCCAGGGGGTGGGCGGCCAGGCGTTCGGCGCGGGCGTCCACGTCGTAGCCCTCCGCGCCGTCGAAGGGGTTGGGGCCCATCGCCTGCTCCTCGATGACGTAGCCGATGGTGAAGCTGTAGGCGGTCTGCCAGGCCCGGGTGGCGGCCGTCGGGGTGAAGCCGGCCTCGACCAGCACGCGCAGCGAGGCGTCCAGGCCGGCCGCGTAGCTGGTGTCGGTGAACCGGGCGCCGCTGTAGACCTTCGCGCCGTCGCGGTAGCGCAGCAGTTCGGCGCGCAGGGTGCGCATCGTCCTCAGGTAGCTCTCCCGCCAGTCGCCCGCAGGCGGGCCTTCCCCCGCCCGGCCGGTCATGCGGCGCATCATCTCGGTCGCCATCTCGTCGAGCAGCGCCTGCTTGTCCTTGAAGTGCCAGTACAGCGCGGGTGCCTTGACGTCGAGCCGGGTGGCGATGGCGCGCAGCGTCAGGCCGTCCAGGCCGGCCTCGTTCAGCAGGTTCAGCGCGGTGTCGACGACCTGGGCGCGGTCGAGCTTGGGGGTTCTCTGCGGGGTCACGGTTGACAGTTTAACGCCGTTAAGTGCAGGCTGTCGGCACGGCTACTTAACAACGTTAAGGAGGTTGCCGTGACTTCTCGCGGCATGCACACGGACGTCCTGGTCGTCGGTGCCGGGCCCACCGGACTCGCCCTGGCGCTGGACCTCGCCCGGCACGGCGTCGCCGCGCTGGTGGTCGAGCGCGGCGCGGAACTCTTCCCCGGCTCGCGCGGCAAGGGCCTCCAGCCGCGCACCCTGGAGGTGTTCGACGACTTCGGCGTGCTCGACCGGGTCCGCGCGGTGGCGGGGCACTACCCGCCCAACCTGATCTGGCAGGACGGCGAACCCCAGGGCGAGCACCGGATGTACGACCCGATCGAGCCCACCGAGGCCGAGCCGTACACCGAGGCGCTGATGCTGCCCCAGTGGCGCACCCAGCAGGTGCTGTACGGGCGGCTGCGCGAGCTGGGCGGCGAGGTCGCGTTCGGCCGGGAGCTGGTCGGCCTGACCCAGGACGAGGAGGGCGTGACCGCCGAGTTCGCCGCCGGCGGCCCGGTCCGGGCGCGGTACGTCGTCGCGGCGGACGGCGGGCGCTCGACGGTGCGGCGGCTGCTCGGCATCGGGATGACCGGCGAGACCGTCGACCCGGACCGGATGCTGGTCGCGGACGTCCGGATCGACGGCCTGGGCCGCGAGCACTGGCACGTGTTCCGGTCCGCCGAGGGGCTGCTGGCGATCTGCCCGCTCGGCGGCACCGAGGACTTCCAGCTGGTCGCCCAGTTCCCGGAGGGCACGGCCGTCGACCTCACCCTCGACGGACTGCGCGAGGTGGTCGCGGCCCGCTCCCACCTGACCGCCGCGCAGGTCACCGAACTGCGCTGGATCTCCGAGTTCCGCCCGCGCGCCGCACTCGCGGACCGCTTCCGCGCGGGCCGGGTGTTCCTCGCGGGCGACGCCGGGCACGTCCACTCCCCGGCCGGCGGGCAGGGCCTGAACACCAGCGTCCAGGACGCCTACAACCTGGGCTGGAAGCTGGCCGCGGTGCTGGCCGGACGAGCGGGGGAGGAACTGCTCGACAGCTACCAGGAGGAGCGCCGCAGCAACGCGGCGGCGATGCTGGAGCTGTCCACCCGGGTCCACCGCGGCGAGGAGCGCCGCGGCCGGGCGACCCAGCAACTCGGCCTCGGCTACCGGGAGTCCACGCTCTCGGTGGAGACCCGCCGGAACCTCCCGGCGGACGCGCTGCGGGCCGGTGACCGTGCCCCGGACGGCCGGCGGGGCGGCGTCCGGCTGTTCGACGCCTTCCGCGGGCCGCACTGGACGCTGCTCACCGTCGGCACGGACGCGCCGCTGCCCGCCGTCACCGCCCCGGTGGTCCGCATCCCGGCCTACGCGGCGTACGGCACCGGCGTCTTCCTGGTCCGGCCCGACGGCTTCGTCGGCTGGGCCGGCGCGACGGCCGACGGCCTCGGGGAGTACGCGGGCCGGCAGGGGCTGCTCGCCCCCTGAGCGGGCGTCCGGAGCCCGTTGGCCGGGCGTCGGTCCGGCCGGGTGTCGGTCCGGCCGGGTGTCGGTCCGGCCGGGTGTCGGTCGGCCCGGCTTCGGTCCACCGGAGGACGACCGCCGCTGCAGCGGGAGCGGGCGGACCGGTGGTCACCGTACGGGCCGCGCACCCCGGTTGCTCAGTCCGGCGGCTCGTGCGGGTCCGGGTCGTGGGCCGGCGCGGTGGTCTCGGACTCGGCGCCCTGCCGACGCCTCTTCTCCTCCTCGTGCCCGGACCGCTCGTGCCCGGACCGCGGCGCGCTTTCGCCGGCCATCCGGGACTCGGGGGTCTCGACCGGGACCGGGGAGTCCCTGGGGACGGGTTCGTGCTGGTCGTTCACGGGATCCGACTCCTCTGCGGGGTGCGGTGGATGGGCGGACACCCGGTGGCCGCCCGGGGCGACCGCCGGGTGCCGGGTCAATGCCTGCCCGCGTCCTTGACCTTCTCCGCGGCCTGCTTCAGGTCGCTCTTCACCTGCTCGGCCTTGCCCTTGAGCTCGGTCGAGCGGTCGCCGGTGGCCCGCCCGGCGGTTTCCTTGGCCTTGCCGCTCGCCTTCTCCGCCATGTTGTGCAGCTTCTTCTCGGTACCCACAGCGGGTGCCTCCTCTCGTCGACGGGGGCGAAGTCCGCCCCGGGCGGCGTCTGCCCCGGTCGGGGGCTTCCATGCGCGGTCCGGGGACTTCCGTGCGCGGCCGGGCTCTTCCGGGTCCCGATCCCGCGCGGGGAAGCCCGGCGGTTCGCCGGCGCGGCGGTGCTATCGGGTGGCGCCGGCCTCGGCGGCGGTCTTCAGGTCGTGCAGCCAGCCTTCGAGGCCCTGGCGGAGGATGTCGGTGGCGGCGGGGACGTCGGCGTCGACCTGGGGGCCGGTGTGGGTCTCCTCGGTGCGCACCAGGACGCCGCCGGGCACCTCGGTGAAGTTCCACACGTGCACGCCGTCGATCCGCAGGCCGGTCGCGACCGCCGGGCCGGTCCAGCGGATGCAGGAGCCGGGCCGCAGCTGCCGGACGGTGGAGGTGATCTCCAGGACGGGGTCGGTCGAGGCGGGGTTCGGGGGCAGCGGGGTGGTCCAGTGGAACACCGAACCCGGGCGCAGCGGGCCGCCGTCGAGGCGCTCGGCGCTCCGCACCGGGGCCTGCCAGTCGGGCCAGCGCTCCACGTCGGTCTGGAGCCGCCAGACGGTCCGCAGCGGCGCGTGGATCACGGTCCCGGTCCGGTAGCGGACCCGGGCGTCGGGGTCGACGCCCGCCCCGCGGCAGGTGAGCGAGGAGCCGGGGCGGTGGGCGGTGGCGGCCCCGGCCGGCGCGGCGACGGCCGGCGCTGCGACGGCGCCGAGCAGGCCGAGGGCGAGCGGGACGGTCAGCAGGGCGCTGCGGATGCCGGTGGTGCGGGTGCTGAGGGTGCCGGTGGTGCGGGTGCCGGACATGGAACTCCCCATTCACTGGTCGGCCGTCGGGAACGGCACGGTCGCTGCGAGCTAGATGTTCACGCCTTCGTTAGAAGTTGTAACTCCCCGAGCCCTGGGAGGTCAACAGGTTCCGTGATACCTTCTAACGAAAGCGTGAACATGTAGTCGGGCAACTCGGGGAGCGGGGCGAAGCATGGCCGGGACGGGCGCGGACACCCCGCGCGAGCGCTATCGGGCCCAGGTGCGCGAGGAGATCAAGGCGCACGCCTGGGACCAGATCGCCACGGCCGGCGCCTCGGCGCTCTCCGTCAACGCGATCGCCAAGCGGATGGGCCTGAGCGGCCCGGCGCTCTACCGCTACTTCGCCGGCCGCGACGAGCTGATCACCGAACTCGTCCGGGACGCGTACCGGAGCCTCGCCGACACCCTCGGTGCGGCCGCCGCCGAGGGCGCCGACCTGGCCGGGCTCGCCCACGTCCTGCGCGAGTGGGCGCTGGCCGACCCCCAGCGGTACTTCCTGATCTACGGCACCCCCGTGCCCGGCTACCGTGCACCGGAGGACACCACCGCCATCGCCGACGAGGTGATGCGGACGCTGGTCGACGCCTGCGCGGCGCTCGCCCCGGCCGGGCCGGAGACGCCGCAGGCGCCGTTCGCCACCCACCTGCTGGGCCATCGGGGCTGGGCGGGCGATCAGCCGGCCCCGCCCGAGGTGCTGCACCGCTTCCTGGCCTTCTGGACCCGCCTGCACGGCGTGCTGTCACTGGAGCTCGCCGGGCACTTCACCGGCATGGGCTTCCGGCCCGCACTGCTCTTCGAGGCCGAGCTGGAAGGCCTGCTGGCGCCGCGCTTCTGATCGCCCGCGCTTCTGACCGCCCGCCACTGCCGCCCCGACCGGCACCGGCGCTACCGCGCCGCGGCCTCAGTCCTGCCCGGCGTGCGGCTGGGAAAGCGGTGGTGCGTCGGGGTCCGGGAGCGGCTCCGGCTGCGGGAACGGCGGGATCGGCGGGATCGGCGGCGGCGCGGGATCGGGCTCGCCCGGCCGAGGCGCGGGGTCGGGGCCGGGGCCGGGGGTCGGCCGGGTGTCCGGATCCGGGGGCATCGGGACGGTCATCGGGGCACCTCCTGGGGTGGCACGCCGCTCAGCGGCCGAGCGCGTGCGCCAGCCGGCTCTTGTTCATCGTGGAGCGGCCCTTGATGCCGCGCTGCCTGGCCTCGTTGTACAGCTGGTCGTAGGTCGGGCCCCGGGCGCCCCGGTGCGAGCGCTGTCCGCCGCGCCGGCCGGAGGACATGTCGTGGGTCGAACTCCGGCTGGCGGTCCTCGACTCGCCGTGCCTGGCGCGCTCCTTGTTCACCGTCCGGGCGGCGATCTCCTCGGCCCGCTTCTCGCTCTCGCCCCGGTCGAGCGCGCTGTCCTTGATGTGCTCGTACTGGCGCTCCCGCTCGGGGCTGGATCCTCGGGGCATGGCCGGAGCCTCCGTTCCTCGCTCGGGGTCGTAGCGCCGCTGCGTGTACCCGCGAACGCCGCCGCGAATCCGCCGGTCGGGGCGGTGTGCGGGCCCGTCCGGGAGCCCGGCGGCCGGTCGGCCCCGCCCCCGAGGTCGGCACGCGCGGGGCGACGGGGCGTGTACGGCGGGTCGTGCTCCGGTCCGTACGGGTGTGCCGGGTGTGGCGCGTTCGCCGCAGCGTCACTCCGGGTAGTTGAACGGCTGCACGTTGTTGACGGAGGGGGTGGGGTCAGGGAGTCGCGATGACGGAACACGAGCAGCTCGGCGCGCCCGCCGGCCCGGAAGGGCGGCCCACCCGGCCCGAACGGGTGCCGCCGCAGGCCCCCGCGCCCGGACGGCGCGAGACGAGCGCCCGGTCCGGACCGGACGGCGACGGCACCGCGGCCCCATGGCCCGACATGATGCTGCCGCTGCTGCGCACCCCGACGGCCGATCGGCAGCCCGGGCCGGAGGCCGGCGCGGAGCCGCCGGCGGGTGTCGAACCGGCGCAGGTGCTGGAGCTCGCGCTGCTGGTCGGAGAGCTGCTGCTGGCCAGCGGTGAGGCCGCGGAGGACGTCGAGGCGGCCATGCTCGCGGTCGCGCACGCCTACCGGCTCCAGCCGTGCGACCCGCAGGTCACCTTCACCCGGGTGGCGATCTCGTACCAGCCCGGCCCGTCGGAGCCCTCGCTGACGGCCGAGTGCTCGGTCCGCCGCCCGGCGGTCGACTACGCGCGGCTGGCGGCCGTGTTCCGGCTGGTCATCGAGATCACCGTGGGCGGGATGGCCGTCCGGGAGGCGCACGGCCGGCTGGTGGCGGCCCGCCGGCACAGCCGCCGCTACTCGGGCCGGCTGTTCGTGCTCTGCTGCGGGGGGATGGCCGGGGCCGCCACCCTGCTGATCGGCGGCCGGGCCGACGCCCGGGCCTGGCTGGTGTTCGCCAGCGCCGTCGTCGCCGCGCTGGCGGGCGAGCGGCTCTCGGCGCTGGTGGCGCGCCACGACCTCCCGGCCTTCTACCAGTTCGTGGTGGCGGCGGTGCCCGCCGCCGTGATCGGCATCCTGCTGTCGTTCAACGGGCTGCACCTGCGCGGATCGGTGGTGATCACCGGGGGGCTGTACGCGGTGCTGCCGGGGTGGCCCATGGTGGCGGCGGCCCAGGACGGCCTGGCGGGTTTCTACCTCACCGCCGCCGCCCGGCTGCTCGAAGCGCTGTACCTGATGGCCGGGGTGGTGATCGGGGTGATGACGGTGCTCTACGTCGGCGTCAACAACGGCGCCGACCTGGCCGCCCAGGACGTTCCGACCGGCGCGGTGAACCCGCCGTTGCAGCTCGCCGCCGCGGTGCTCCTGACCCTGGCGTTCGCGGTGCTGCTGAACACCGAGCCGGGCACCCTGCCGGCGGTTCTGCTGAACAGCGCGGCCGGCTGGACCACGTACGGGGTGCTGGTGAACGCGGGCGGCGAGCCGATCCTGGCCACCGGCCTGGCGGCGGGGCTGGTGGGACTGTCCGGCCAGCTCATGGCGCGCTGCCGGGGCAGCTCGGCGCTGCCGCACATCACCGCCGCGCTGGGGCCGCTGCTGCCCGGCTCGGTGCTGTACTTCGGGATGCTCGCCTTCGTGCGCGGCGAGCCCGAGGTGGGGCTGAGCGGCATCGGGCGGGCCGGCGCGATGGCGATGGCCCTCGCCATCGGCGTCAACCTGGGCCGCGAGCTGGCCCGGCTCTTCCTGCCCGCGCCCCGGATGGCCGCGCCGCCCCGCCGCCGGCGCGGCCGCCACCGGCGCTGAGAGGGAATGACGGGCCGGTTGTTTGCCCGGGCGGCGGCGCGGTACACGCGTGGGGTGTGGAGCCGGGCCGGGCGGGACCGGCCCGCTCCCCGGGGAAGGCCCAGGCCGGTTCCGGCCGACGAGGCCGCCTCCGTCGTCGCCACCCGTCAACCTTGGAGACCCTCGTGATAGTCCTCGGTGTCATCCTGCTCATCATCGGCTTCGTCACCGGCATCTCGATCCTGTGGACCATCGGCATCGTGCTGGTCGCGATCGGTCTGGTCCTGTGGGTCGCCGGGGCACTCGGGCACGCCGTCGGCGGCCGCCGGCACTACTACTGACCCGGGCTGACCCCTGCTCAGTGCCGTGCGACGGCCACCCGACGCACCGGACCGCCCCGCTCAGGGGCGGTCCTCGTGCAGTCCGCAGAGCCAGGCCAGGGCCCGGTGGACGCCGAGCACGTAGCTGTGGTCCGACCCCTGGGCGCGGACCCGGTGGAGGTGGACGGCGGCGGCCTGGCACTCGGCCAGCAGCTGGGCGTGGCACGGACCGGTGGCGCCGGCCGTCGCGGCGGCCGTGGCCGCGGCGGTGACCGGGGCCGCGACCTGGGCGCCGGCGGCCCACCGGTAGGCGCCGAGCACGCCGTGCTCGAAGCCGGTCCAGGGCCGCGGGCGCCGGTTGACCTTGTCGATCGCGGCGAACACCTCGTCCAGCGGGCGCACTCCCACGCCCGGGACGGTCTCGTCACTGGTCATGTCCGCAACCTACGTCCGCCCGCCACGGCCCGCCCCCGGGGACCACGGCCCGCTACGGCGCTACCGCCCCGCGCCACCCGAGCGGCGGAGGCGACCGAGCCGTCGGCCGGACCCGGGCGCGGCCGGGCGGCGGGGCCGGGACGGGTAGGCTGACCAGGACGTGTCCGGTCGGAGAGGTGGCCGGGCCGGAGGAACGGTGCGGGCCGGCGGCCCGCTGGTGGAGACCCCTGATGACTCGTCGTTTTGACTGCTCGAACCCGTCCGAGCGCGCGGCCGGGCTGCGCGAGGCCGTGGCCGCGGTGCGCCGCGGTGAGCTGGTCGTGCTGCCCACGGACACCGTGTACGGCGTGGGCGCCGACGCCTTCGCACCGGAGGCGGTCGACCGCCTGCTGCGGGCCAAGGGCCGGGGCCGGAACATGCCCTCGCCGGTGCTGGTCGGCTCCCCGGAGGCGCTGGACGGGCTGGTCGAGGTGACGGAGCGCGCCCGGCAGCTGGTCAAGGAGTTCTGGCCGGGCGGGCTGACCGTGGTCGCCCGCCACCTGGAGTCGGTCGAGCTGGACCTCGGCGAGACCAACGGGACGGTCGCGGTGCGGATGCCAGCGCACCCGGTCGCCATCGAACTGCTCAACGCCACCGGGCCGTTGGCCGTCTCCAGCGCGAACCTGACCGGGCACGACTCGCCGCAGGACTGCGACGCCGCCCTGGGCATGCTCGGCGACTCGGTGGCCGTCTACCTCGACGGGGGCCCGACCGCGGCCGCCGTGCCCTCCTCGATCGTGGACGTCACCGGCGAGGTGCCGGTCCTGCTGCGGGCGGGCGCGCTCGGCGCCGAGCGGCTGCGCGAGGTGGTCCCCGACCTGCGGGAGCGCTGAGCCCGAAGCCCCGGACGGCGCCGCGCCCGGTCGAAGGGCCGTACCGCGTGGCGCCCCGGTGGCCGGGGCCGCCGCCGCTAGGGTCGGCGATGGCGTGCGAGGGCGGGCCCTCCGCCGGGCCGGGGAGGGGGTCGGCGCCGCGACCGGGGGCGTCACCGGCTCCGCTGCGGAGGTTCCATGAGCGCTTCGTCCACCGCGCCGCCCCGGGCGCAGGACCGCACCCGGGCGCGGGTCCGGCAGGGCAGCACGCTGCTGCGCTGGCTGTTCACCACGGACCACAAGGTCATCGGGAACCTCTACCTGGCGACGGCCTTCGGCTTCTTCCTGGTAGGAGGCGTGCTCGCGCTGCTGATGCGGGCCCAGCTGATGGGGCCGGACACCGGGCTGCTGTCGAACGAGCGGTACAACCAGCTGTTCACCATGCACGGCACGATCATGCTGCTGCTGTTCGCCACCCCGACCTTCGCCGGGTTCGCCAACGCGATCATGCCGCTGCAGATCGGCTCGCCGGACGTCGCCTTCCCCCGGCTGAACGCCTTCACCTACTGGGCCTTCCTGCTGGGCGGGCTGATGGTGCTGAGCGGCTTCCTCACCACCGGGGGTGCGCCCTCGTTCGGCTGGTTCGCGTACGCGCCGCTGAACGGGCCGCTGTTCTCGCCCGGGGCGGGCGGGGACCTGTGGGCGCTCGGCCTGGTGGTGGCCGGCCTCGGCACCATCCTCGGGTCGGTCAACTTCATCACCACCATCACCTGCCTGCGGGCGCCGGGCATGACGCTGTTCCGGATGCCGATCTTCACCTGGAACGTGCTGTTCACCTCCGTCATGGTGCTGCTGGCCTTCCCGGTGCTGACCGCCGCACTGCTCTGCCTGGAGGCGGACCGCAAGTTCGGCGCGCACGCCTTCGACGCGGCGAACGGCGGGGCGCTGCTGTGGCAGCACCTGTTCTGGTTCTTCGGCCACCCGGAGGTGTACATCGTCGCGGTGCCGTTCTTCGGCATCATCAGCGAGATCATCCCGGTGTTCAGCCGCAAGCCGCTGTTCGGCTACTACGGCATGATCGGCGCGACCATCGCCATCACCGCGCTGTCCATGTCGGTGTGGGCCCACCACATGTTCGCCACCGGCCAGGTGCTGCTGCCGTTCTTCTCGATGATGTCATTCCTGATCGCGGTGCCCACCGGGGTGAAGTTCTTCAACTGGGTCGGGACGATGTGGAACGGCTCGCTGTCCTTCGAGACCCCGATGCTCTGGTCGATCGGCTTCCTGGTGACCTTCCTGTTCGGCGGGCTGAGCGGGGTGCTGCTGGCCGCGCCGCCGATCGACTTCCACGTCACCGACAGCTACTTCGTGGTGGCCCACCTGCACTACGTACTGTTCGGGACGGTCGTCTTCGCCACCTTCGCGGGCTTCTACTTCTGGTGGCCGAAGCTCACCGGGAAGATGCTCGACGAGCGGCTGGGCAAGGTCCACTTCTGGATCCTGTTCACGGGGTTCCAGACCACCTTCCTGGTGATGCACTGGCTCGGCGCCCAGGGGATGCCGCGCCGCTACGCGAGTTACCTGGCGGTGGACGACTTCACGGCCCTGAACGTCTGCGCCTCGATCGGCTCGTTCCTGCTCGGGATCTCCAACCTGCCGTTCTTCTACAACGTCTGGCGGACCACCAGGTACGGCGAGAAGGTCGCCGAGGACGATCCGTGGGGCTGGGGCCGGTCGCTGGAGTGGGCCACCTCCAGCCCGCCGCCGTCGCACAACTTCCACGCGCTGCCCCGGATCCGCTCCGAGTCGCCGGCCTTCGACCTGCACCATCCTGAGGTGCCGACGGAGGAGCCGTCGAGCGTCAACACCGGTGTGCCGCACGGCCGTTCAGGCGGGCGGGGGAGCGGGCGGTGAAGGCGGAAGGATGGCTGTTCGCCGTCATGACGGCCTTCTTCGCGGTGACCGGACTGGTCTACGGCCTCTGGGCCCGGGAGCCGGCCGGCAAGGCGATCCTGGCGGTGGCGTTCCTGATGTCCGGCCTGGTCGCGCTGTTCTGGTTCGTCCAGCACCGGCGGCTGGGCGGCGGCCGGGCGCAGGACCGCAAGGAGGCCGAGATCGCCGAGGCCGCCGGGCCGGTGGGATTCTTCCCGGCCCGCAGCGGCTGTCCGGTCCTCGCTGCGGTCGGTGTGACGGTCTTCGCCCTGGGACTGGTCTTCGCCCGGTGGCTGATCGTCGTCGGCGCCCTGGTGCTCGCGTTCGCCGTCGCCGGCTTCATCTTCCAGTACCGCGACCACGACGCGGGCTGAACCGGCGCAGCAGCCGCCGGAGCGGTCCGCCCGGGGCGGGTGCGGGCGCCCGGACGGCCGGGGGAGCGGGGTGCGCCGGGGCGGTGAGGACGGCCGCCATCCGCTCCGACTCCCGCTCGGTGGAGGGGAGTTCGACCCGGTCGCGGTGGAACCAGGAGCTCGCCGCGGCCCGTACCCGCTCGTGCCGCGGCGCCCCCTGAAGGGCCGTGACCGGATCCGCCGCGGAGCGCGCCAGCAGCACGTACCGCTCGGCCTCGGGTACCGGGCGGCGGTGGCCGGAGAAGCCGCCGTCGTGCGACTGGTCGATCCGGCCGGTCTCGTCGCCGTCCAGCAGCCGGGAGCGGTCCCGGGCCTGCAGGGCCAGGCAGAGGCGCCGGGTGAGCACGAAGACCACCGGCGGCAGCACCACCAGGGCCGTCCGCAGCACCACGGTGAGCGCGTTCACGGAGAGCTCGAAGGCGTACGCGATGACGTCGTTGCCGCCGGCGATCAGCAGCACCGCGTAGACGGTGATCCCGGCGGTGCCCAGCGCGGTGCGGGTGGGCCGGTTGCGCGGGCGGTCGCACAGGTGGTGCTCTCCGGTCCCCGGGTCGAGCCACCGTTCGACGAAGGGGTAGGCGTACAGCGCCGCGAACAGCAGACCGGGCACCACCAGGGCGGGCAGGAACACGTTCCACGACACGGTGTGCCCGAGCAGCCTGGTCTCGGTGGCCGGCATCAGGCGCAGCGCCCCCTCGATGAAGCCGATGTACCAGTCCGGCTGCGCGCCCGTGCCGACCACGTCGGGGCGGTAGGAGCCGTACCGCCAGATCGGGTTGACCTCGGCGAGGAAGGCCGACAGCGCCATCACGCCGCCCACCGCGAACATCAGGCCCACCGTGCGGGTGAGGAACTGGGGGAAGAACGGCATCCCCACCACGTTGCGGTTGGTGCGGCCGGGGGCGGCCCAGTGGGTGTGCTTCAACACCACCACCAGCGTCAGGTGCGCCCCGAGCAGGGCCAGCAGCAGACCCGGGACCAGGAGGACGTGCACGGTGAACAGCCGGGGGATGACCTCGTGGCCGGGGAACTCGCCGCCGAAGGCGAACAGGGTGAGGTAGCTGCCGACCAGAGGCACCGACAGCAGGACGCCCTCGGCGATCCGCAGGCCGGTGCCGGAGAGGGTGTCGTCCGGCAGCGAGTAGCCGGAGAACCCCTCCAGCAGCGCCAGGTTGAACAGTGTCACCCCGATCACCCAGTTGAGCTCGCGCGGGCGGCGGAACGCCCCGGTGAAGAACACCCGCAGCAGGTGCACACCGATCGCGGAGGCGAACAGCAGCGCCGACCAGTGATGGATCTGACGGATCATCAGTCCGCCCCGCACCTCGAAGCTGATCCGCAGGGTGGACGCGTACGCCTCGGACACCCGTACGCCGTCGAGCGGCAGGTAGGCGCCCCGGTAGACGACCTCGTTCATGCTCGGTCGGAAGAAGAGCGTCAGGTAGACGCCGGTCAGCAGCAGCACCACGAAGCTGTACAGCGCGAGTTCGCCGAGCAGGAAGGACCAGTGGTCCGGGAAGACCTTGCGCAGCAGCTCCCGGCCCGCCTCGGTGACCGGCAGCCGTGCGTCCAGGCGGGTCACGACGCGCTCGCCGGCGGACGGCTCGCGCCCGTTCGAAGCCCTGGTTTCGTCCACGGCAGGAACCTAGTGGGCCTCGCGGCGCACGGGGCGGCCGAGCGTCGCGGATGTCGCGGCGGGCGGAGGCAGAGCACTCCAACGGCGGAACGGGCATCGGGTGCCCGGGCGTCCGCATCGAACGAGCCTCCGGTGGCGGTGGCGGTGGCGGTGGGCCCGGGCGGGCCGGCGACCCTTTCCGGCGCCTGCCCGGCGCCTGTCCGGTGCGCCGCGGCGCGGTCGGCGGGTACGGAATCCACACAACACGCCTGCGCTGCCGGGTGGTTCGACCGGTGCGGCCGCGGAGGTGGCGCGGGTCGGCCGCCCGGGGCATGATCGCGGGATGACGACGATCAGGACCCGGCGGGGCCGCCTCGGCATACCGGCACTGGCGCTACTCGCCGTGCTGGCGGCGGGGTGCGGGACGAAGCACGTGGACACCGCCCAGGACACCGGCGCCGCTACGCCGACGACCGCCGCGACCACCGCCGCGACCACGGCCCAGGGCGGGCCGGTCGACTTCCCCTGCCCCGGCGAGACCCCGACCCCGACCCCGACACCCACCCGTACGGGGAGCCCCACCGCCCCGCCCGCGCCGCCGCTCGACCACTACGCCGAGAACCACGCCTTCAAGGCGCCCCTCCCGTTGCGCGGCCGGAGCCGCTGCGACGGACTGGCGGCCGTCCGGCGCGTCAAGGAGGCGCTCGAACCGCTGCGCACGGCCAACGACTACACCCCGGAGAGCACCCGCCTCCGGCTCACCGGCCTCGGCTACCCGGCGGACAAGGTGCGGGTGCAGGGCATCGGGCGGACCACGGTCGGCTTCACCGTCGAGGCCGCCGGGATGTGCCTGACCGGGACGATGATCCCCGACTCCACCAGGGCGGAGGCGTTCGGCGGCTACCCGGACGGCCGCGGCTGCGAGGAACCCCGGGGCGGACACTGACGCCCACCGGGCGCGCACCGCACGGCAGTTGACGGTGGGCGGTTGCGGCGAACCGTGCGGGAAAGGATCATGGCCGGCATGGTGCGACCGAGGAACGTCGTCGACTGCGGGTCCTTCGCGCTGCGGCGCTGGCAGGGACAACGGGACTTCGCGGCGGCCTTCACGCTGATCGAGGAGTCCCTGGCGCACTTGCGGCCCTGGGAGCCGTGGGTGGCCCGGCACGATGAGGAGCACACCCGCGCCCTGCTCACCCGGTGCGACACCTGGTGGGCGAGCGGCGAGGTGTACACCTACGCGATCACCGAGGACGGCGCCCCGGTCGGCATGTGCCAGGCCGTCCGCGCGGGCGAGTCCGGCGGCCGGCGCGTCGGCTACTGGCTGCACCCGGCCGCCACCGGCCGGGGCCTCGCCACCCGGGCGGTGGCGGCCCTGGCCGAGGAGATGTTCACCCTGCCGGAGGTGGACCACCTGGAGATCGTGCACGACCGGGCCAACACCGCCAGCGCCGCCGTCCCGCGCCGCCTGGGCTTCACCGAACTCCGGCGGGAGCCGGCCGCGCTGCCGCTCGCCCCGGCCGGCAGCGGGACCGCCGTGGTCTGGCGGCTGAACCGCCCCCAGGACGCCACCGGAGCGTGAGCCGGCCCCGGGGGTGCTGCCCGGGGCCGGCTCGCCGAGCCGCGGTGCTCAGCCGACCGGCCCCGGCGTCGCGTGCGGCGCTACCGCCGGTTCGAGCAGCGACAGCGTCCGCTGCTGCGCGTCGAGGCCGACACGGATGCCGACCGGCATCGGCAGATTCGGGCCGGCATGCCCGAAATCGACGTTGCCCAGGACCGGGATGTCACGGTCACCGAGGACGTCGAGGACGATCTCGCGCAGCGTCGGGGACGCGCCGGGTTCGAGTCCGCCGATCTCGCGCGGAACGCCCACGACCATGCCGGCGATCCGATCGAGGATGCCGCTGTGTCGCAGCACCTGCAGGTAGCTCCACACGTACGACGCCAGGCCGCCCATCTCCTCCCAGAACAGCACCGCACCGTCGAACCGTTCGAGGGGCAGCGCGAACGGCGTCGCCTGCGCCAGCACGATGCGATTGATCAGCCCGCCGATCAGCCGCCCCTCGACACGACCGGGACGCCAGCACTCCCACGACGGGCTCGTGGGCAGCGCACCGATCGCCTCGGTGCCGGTCAGCAACCGGGAGTAGAGCTTCTCGAGTTCCGCTCGGCGCGCCACGGACGCGGACTGCCAGTGTCCGCCGAAGCCCGGGACGGCCATGTCGGCGTGGAACCCGACCAGCCCCGTGCGCGCGTGGAGCACCAGATGCAGCAGCGAGATGTCGCTGTAGCCGAGGATCGGCTTGGGGTCGGCCCTGACCGCCTCGACGTCGATCAGGTCGAGGTAGCCGAGCGCCGTCTGGCCGCCGTCACTCGCGACGATCGCGCGCACCTCGGGATCACGCAGAAGACCGTTGAGCTCCCCGGCGATCTCCGCCGGCGTGGCCGCGCTCCACCAACGGCGGCGTCCCGCTTCGAGGAGCGGAGCCCGACGCACGCGGAACCCCATCCGTTCGAGCACGACCACCGTCCGCTCGACGTTGGGCTCGTAAACGGCAGGCAGCGGACCGGACAGCGATGCGATGACCACGAGATCTCCGGGCCCCAGGGCACGCGGTCGAAGCAGCCGAGGCAGGGCGGAACCGGTCATGGCGCCAGTGTCGCCGCTGCCCCGGGCGGGGTCACGCGATTTTCTCCGGTCGTCCGGCTCCACGCGTGGATCGCCCGGAAGGCTGCTAGCCGAAGCGGGACACCGCCGCAATGACGACCTCCGACAAGTGGAGGCCGCATCTTCCGTGACGGCATGGCAAAGGCGGTGCCCCCCGGCGCGGATAGGCTCCGGACGACCGACACCTTGATCACGATCTCCGGATCGGAGAGGGCGCCAGCACGTGAGCATCCAGCAGATCACCCCCAAGCAGCGGGGCTACCTGATCGTCAACTCCCACCCGGCCGGCAGCGCGGCGACCGTCGACCGCCAGTGGCAGCGCATCGCGCCCGCGGCGGCCGGCCGGGCCCCGGTCGCCCTGGTCCTCGGTGCCAGCGCCGGATACGGCCAGGCGCTGCTGCTCGCCGGGCTGCGCCGCCAGGGCATCCGCGGCATCGGCGTCGGCTACGAGGCCGCCGCCACCGAGCGGCGCACCGCCACCGCCGGCTGGTACCGCACCGCCGCGACCTCGGCCCTGGTCGAGCGGAGCGGGGGAGACTTCACCTTCGTCAACGCCGACGCCTACGCGGACGCCACCCGCGCCGAGGTGCTCAAGCTCCTCGCCGAGCGCTACGGCCCGGTCGACTACCTCGTCTACTCGCTCGCCTCGCCCCGGCGCACCGACCCGGCCACCGGCGAGGTCCACCACTCGGTGATCAAGCCCCTCGGCTCGCCGTACACCTCGCCGTCCCTGCTCTTCGAGGACGGCGCCCCGCAGATCGGCACCGTCGGCCTCACCCCGGCCGACGAGGCCGAGCGGGCGGCGACCGTCAAGGTGATGGGCGGCGAGGACTGGCGGCTGTGGGTGCGGGCGCTGGCCGACCAGAACCTGCTCGGCCCCGGCTTCACCACCGTGGCCCTGTCCTACGTCGGCTCCGAGATCACCGCGCCGGTCTACCGGCAGGGCACGATCGGCGCCGCCAAGGAGCACCTGGAGGCCACCGCCCGTCAGCTGCAGACCGAACTGCTCGCCGACCGCGGCCGGGCGTTCACCGTCGTCGCCGGCGCGGCCGTCACCCAGGCGTCCACCGCCATCCCCTCCATCGCCCTCTACACCTCGCTGCTGCGCATCGTCCTCGGCGAGGACGGCTGGCGCACCACCGACGACCAGGCCGTGGACCTGTGGGAGCAGCTGACCGGCGCGAAGGAGCTCACCCTGGACGGGCAGGGCCGCATCCGCCTGGACGGCTGGGAGCTCGACCCCGCCGTGCAGGACCGGGTGCGGGAGCTGTGGGCCGACCCGGCGGGCGCGCTGGCCGCCCAGCCGGACGGCGCCGCCTGGTTCTACAACCAGTTCCGGCAGCTGTACGGCTGGGACGTCCCCGGCGTCGACTACACCACCGGCGTCGAGACCTCGGTGCCCTGGCCCGAGTGACCCGACGGTGCGTCCACGGCGACCCTGATGTGCTCCGGGAGCTGCTCGTAGGCGACGGGTTCGCCGCACAGCGGAAGTCATCGCGCCAGCCTGCCACCCGCCGGGCCGGGGGTGCTTGCCCGGGCCGGGGCGTGCCGACGGCGGTGGATCAGCCGGGTTCCTCCAGGAGCAGTTCCAGCAGCGGCAGGGCCGCCTCCAGCGCACGGCACTGTTCGGGCGTGAGCCGGGAGCTGCGCCGGGCCAGCAGGGCGGTGCGCTCGCGGCGGATCCGGGCGAGGGTCTCCAGCCCGAGCGGGGTGGGGGCGAGCAGCTGGGAGCGTCCGTCCTGCGGGTCGGGGCTCTTGGCGACCAGGCCGTCGGCGACCAGCGGGGCGACGGTGCGGACCATGGACGGGACCGCCACGCCCTCGCGGGCGGCGAGTTCACCGAGCCGCAGCGGCCCGTGCTGCTCCACCCGGGCCAGGGCGGAGAGCTGGGCGGCGGTGAGGTCCTGGTCCCCGGAGGCACGGACCAGCTGGCGGTTGAGCCGGCCTATCGCCAGGCGGAGCCGGACCACGGACTCGGCGGAGAGCCCGTCACCGTCGGCGCTCACGGTCCGTGCTCCTTCGTCGGAGGGGTGGCGGGTCGGGTCGGCGTCCGCGGGGCCCGAGGGGCGGTGGCCGGTGGTTCCGCCGCCGCTCGCGGCCCGGCGGCCGTCGGCCCGCCGGCGGGAGCCGGGGAAGCAGTCGCCGCGGAAGCGGGCCGGGCGCCGGAGCCGGTGGCGTCCACGGCGGCGGGCCGGGGCCGCCCGCGGACCAGCGAGGCGGCCGCGGCGACCAGCGACATCGCGATCGCCAGCCAGAACACCACCACCAGCCCGTCGTGGAAGGGCCCCGAGATCAGCTGCGGGAAGAACTCCCGGCCGGTCAGCGTCCGGACGTTGTCCGGCGGCAGTTGGCCGAGCACGTGCGGGCCCAGGAGCTGCTGGATCGGGTTGTAGCCGAGGAAGGCCGCGAACAGGGTGCCCACCGGCGGCAGCGAGGCGATGGTGCGGGCGTCGGCGGCGGGCACGCCCTGGGCGGTCAGTCCGGCGGTGAGGGTGTGCGGCAGCGAGCCGGCCAGACCGGCCACCATCAGGGAGAAGAAGACGCCGATGGACAGCACCATGCCGGCGTTCTGGAAGGTGGCCCGCATGCCGGAGGCGGCGCCGCGGGCCGCGGCCGGCACGCTCGACATGATCAGCGAGGTGTTGGGGGCGGCGAACAGTCCTCCGCCCAGGCCGTTGAGGAACACCAGCAGGGCGAACCACGGGTAGCCGAAGTCGGTGGGCAGCAGGAGCAGCCCGGCGAAGGAGAACGCCATCACCACCAGCCCGCCGGCGGCGAAGAACCGGGCCCCGGCGCGGTCCGACAGGTAGCCGGCGATCGGTCCGGCGGCCAGAAAGCCGACGGTCAGCGGGACGAGGTAGATGCCGGCCCACAGCGGGGTGTCGGCGTAGTCGTAGCCGTGCAGCGGCAGCCAGATGCCCTGGAGCCAGATGATCAGCATGAACTGCAGCCCGCCGCGGGCGATCGAGCCCAGCAGGGTGGCCGCGTTGCCGCCCGTGAAGACCGGGTCGCGGAAGAGCGAGAGCGGGAACATCGGCTCGGCGGTCCGGGACTCGACCAGGCAGAAGACGGCCAGCAGCGCCACCCCGCCGAACAGTCCGGCCAGCACCCAGGGGCTGGTCCAGCCCATGGTGTGGCCGCCGTACGGCTGGATGCCGTAGGTGATGGCGGCGAGCAGGGCGGTCAGGCCGACGGCGAAGGTGACGTTGCCCCACCAGTCGATCCGGGCGGGCCTGCGCACGCCGGTGTCGCGGAGCGACCGGTAGGCCCAGACCGTGCCGAGCAGGCCGATCGGCACATTGACCCAGAAGATCGAGCGCCAGTTCCACTCGGCCAGCAGCCCGCCGAGGACCAGGCCGATGAAGGATCCGGCGATGCCCGCGACGATGTTGACGCCGAGCGCGGTGCCGCGCCGGTCGGCCGGGAAGGCGTCGGTGATGATCGCGGCCGAGTTGGCCATCAGCATGGAGCCGCCGACCGCCTGCACCACCCGCCAGCCGATCAGCCAGAGCGCGCCCGCCCCGCCGTGCAGCGGATCGAGGGAGAGCGCCACCGAGGTGAGGGTGAAGATCAGGAAACCGGCGTTGTAGATCCGCACCCGGCCGTGGATGTCGCCCAGCCTGCCGAGGGTGACCACCAGGACGGCGGTGACCAGCATGTAGCCCATCAGCATCCACAGCAGGTAGCTGACGTTGCCCGGCCGGAGCGGGTCCAGACCGATGCCGTTGAAGATCGCGGGCAGCGAGATCAGCACGATCGACGCGTTGATGGTGGCGATCAGGGTACCGAGCGTGGTGTTGGACAGGGCCACCCACTTGTACCGGGGGTGATCCGGTTCCACGGCGGTACGGGCCGGGCGCGGCCGCCCGGTCCTGCCGCCGCCGGAGAGTCGTGTCGCCACCGCTGCCTCCTGCCGGCCGACCGGGCCGGGGCCGGCCGGCGGGTCGGAGTGGGAATTCGATAGCTTCCGCCAACTAACGATAGTCCGACGGCTGTTCGATCGGTAGACCGTCGGCGGCGGAGCGGCGGGGGAGCGGTACGGCGCGCGCGGCCGCGCCCGTCAGCCCGCCGCCGCCCGTCAGCCCGCCGCCGTCCCGGACGGCTGCCGCCGGCCGCGGACCCGGTCCAGCAGCAGGACGAGGAGTACGGCCAGCAGGGCCGCGGCCAGCGCGTACACCGGCAGCCAGAGCGTGGTGGTGGCGGACAGGCAGTCGGCGACGGCGTGCCGGGCCTGCTCGTCCTGGGCGGTGGCGAGCGCGGCGCCGTCCCCGGCGGCGAGGTCGCCGAGGGCGGCCTGCGCCTGCAGCCGCGCGTAGTCGCCCAGGTGGGGGCAGTCGCGGCGGGTGCCGGGCATCGGGAACAGCCAGGACCAGCGCTGCATCGCGGGGGCCAGGGCGAGGGCCGCGGTCAGGCCGATGACCAGCGCGTAGGCGGCCAGGCTCCGGGCGTAGCCGGCTCCCGCGTCCGTCGCACGGGTCGGCGGGCGGGTGGAGGAGAGGACCACCGCGAGGAGGGTCAGCCCGAGGTAGGTGGAGAACCACTGCCACGAGCCGGAGGAGAGCGAGAAGGCGAGCACGGCGGCCAGCGCGGTGCCCAGGACACCGGCCCGGGGGCTCACCGCGAGGGTCGGAGCGGGCCCCGGGCCGGCTCGGCGGCTGCGGTCGTCCATGCGCTTGCTCCCCTGGCCGGATGCGGGCCACCAGTCTCCGGGCGCGGTCGCTCCGGGGCCCCGCACCATGCCGGTCCGCCCGCCGCCTCGCCCGGTTGGCGGGCGGCAGCGGCCGGCGGACCCTACCCGGGCCCGTGCCCGAGGACGGAACCGTCCCCGTGCCCAGGGACGGCCCGGCTCGGGGCTCAGGCCGGCCTGGGGCTCAGGCCGGTTCGGGCGGCCACGGGCCGTGCGCCGCCACCTGGGCGCGCAGCCCGCGCAGCGCCTTGGCGGAGGCGATCCCGACCGCGCCGGTGACCAGGCCGTCGCGGACGCAGACGGCGGCGAAGCGGTGCTCCTCCAGGCTGCCGTCGACGACCTCGAACCGTTCGGCGCCGCCGGGCCGGCCGAACACCTGCACCCGCAGTCCGTACTGGTCGGTCCACAGGTACGGGACCGGCCGGTAGGCCTGCCGGGCGCCGTCCGGTCCGGCCAGCAGGTTCCGGGCCGCGTGCATGGCCTGCTCGGTGGCGTTGGTGCGCTGTTCGAGGCGCCGGTGGCGGCCGGTGCGCGGGTCGGGCCAGGAGGCGGCGTCCCCGGCCGCCCAGACGCCGGGGCCGGCGGCGCAGTAGGCGTCGCAGACCACGCCGTCGTCCAGCGGGACGCCGCTGCCGGCCAGCCACTCGGTGGCGGGCTCGGAGCCGACGGCCATCAGCACGGCGTCGGCGGCCAGTTCGGTCCCGTCAGCCAGTCGGACGCCGGCGGCCCGGCCGCGCCGTTCGAGCAGCCCGGTGGCCACGCCCCGGTGGAGCCGCACCCCGTGCTCGCGGTGCAGGCCGGCCAGCAGCGCGGCCGTCTCGGTGCCCAGGACGGCGGCGAGCGGCGTGGCGGTGGAGGTCAGCCAGGTCACCTCGGCGCCGAGCCCGACGGCGGTGGCCGCCGCCTCGGCGCCGAGAAGTCCGCCGCCGACCACCAACAGCCTTGTGCCCGGCCGCAGTTCCTCGCGCAGGGCGAGGGCGTCGGCGAGGGTGCGCAGCACGTGCGCCCCGGGCCGCGGTGCGTCGGCGCCGGGCAGCCGGCGCGGGCGGACGCCGGTGGCCACGACGACGGCCTCGCAGCGCACCCGCCTACCGTCGGAGAGCCGCACGGTGCGCTCCCGGCGGTCCAGGCGTTCGGCCCGGACCCCGAGGCGCAGGTCGAGCCGGAGCTCGGCCAGCGCCTCGGGGCCGCGCAGGGCCAGGCGGTCGGGCTGCCACTGCCCGCCGAGCAGGTACTTGGACAGCGGCGGCCGGTCGTACGGCGGCTCCGGCTCGGCGCCGATCAGGGTGAGCCGGCCGTCGTAGCCGGACCTGCGCAGCGCCTCGGCGGCGTGCAGCCCGGCCGCGCCGGCGCCGACCACGGCCACCTCCCGCAGTGCGGTCACACCTGCTCCAGGTGGATCGCCGCGGCCGGGCAGACGGCGGCGGCGTCCTGGACGGCCCGGTGGAGTTCGGCGGGCGGTTCGGCGTCGAGCAGGACGACGATGCCGTCCTCGTCGCGCTGGTCGAAGACGTCGGGGGCGGCGAGCACGCAGTGCCCGGCGCCGCAGCACTTCTCCTGGTCGATCCGGACGAGCATGGTCTTCCTTTCGGAGGGGTGCCCCGGGGAGGTGAACTCCGCTTAGGGGCAAGTGGGTTGGTGTGGTTCTGGCGGCTCGCGGGGGAGCCCGGGTCACCAGGCGACGGGCAGCTCGTGGACGCCGTAGATGAGCATCTCGCCGCGGAAGCGGACCTCCTCGAACGGTACGGCCAGGCGCAGTTCGGGCAGTCCGCGCAGGATGGTGGCCAGCGCGATCTGCAACTCCAGGCGGGCGAGCGGCTGTCCCAGGCACTGGTGGATGCCGAAGCCGAAGGCCAGGTGGCGGCGGGCGTCGCGGGTCAGGTCGAGCTCGTCGCCGCCGGGGAACTCCCGCTCGTCCCGGTTGGCGGTGTTGACCATGCAGATGACGCCCTCGCCCGCCGCGATCCGCACCCCGTCCAGGTCGACGTCCTCGGTGGCGACCCGGGTCACGCCGGAGTGCACGATGGTCAGGTAGCGCAGCAGTTCCTCGACCGCGCCGGGCACGGCCTCGGGGTGTTCGCGCAGGTGGTCGAGCTGGTCGGGGTTGCGCAGAAGGGCGAGCACGGAGAGCGCGGTCATGTTCGCCGTGGTCTCGTGTCCGGCGATCAGCAGCAGCCGGCCCATGTCGCCGATCTGCTGGGTGCTCAGCTCGCCGCGCTCCACCAGGCGGCTGAGGATGCCGTCGTCGGGGTGGGTGCGCTTGGTCTCGGTGAGCCCGACCAGGTAGTCGATCAGCTGGGCCTGGGCGTCGGCGACGTCCTCGGCGCTGGAGTCGCGGCGCAGCAGGACGCGGCTGCACTCCTGGAAGAAGTCGTGGTCCTGGTAGGGGACGCCGAGCAGCAGGCAGATGACCAGGGACGGCAGCGGCAGGGCGAACTCGTGGACGAGGTCGGCGCCGGAGCGTCCGTCGGTCATCCGGTCCAGCAGCTCGTCGGCGATCCGCTGGATCTCCGGGCGCAGCGCCTCGACCTTCTTGATCATGAACTCGCCGGTCAGCATCCGGCGGAAGTGGGTGTGCTCCGGGGCGTCCATCCGGATGATGGTCGGCCGTCCGGTGCTCAGCTGCCGGGCGCCCGCGCTGATGAACGGGTAGCCGGGCCGGGTGGAGTCGGAGCTGAACCGGGCGTCGGAGAGGACCGTCTTGACGTCCTCGTGGCGGGTGACCAGCCAGCTGGTGGAGCCGTCCCACAGGGTGACGCGGCCGACCGGCTCCTCCCGCCGGGCCTGGTCGTAGGCGGGCGGCGGGGCGAACGGGCAGGTGCCGCGGGCGGCGGGGTGGGTGAATCGGGGGGTCTTCTCGGCGGTGGCCATCGGTGGATCCCCTTCCGGGAGTCGAGCCGCGGGCACCTAGTTACGTGCCCAAAGCAACTAACTGAAAGTCACGCTAACTCGCGTTCCGTGGTGGTGGAAGGGCGGATCGGGTGACGGCCGAATCTGTCCGAAATCCGGCGCCGGCTGCCCGCCCCGGCCGCCGCCCGCACCGTCTCGCTACAGTTCCCCCATGTCGGACGAAGAAGACGCCGAAGACGACCGGACCACCGCCCGCGGGCCGCAGGGCCCGGACGGCCTGGACGGCCTGGAAGACGTCCTGGCCACCCTGGCCTACCTGCTGACACGGTCACAGGAGCACGAGCGCCGCACCGCCAAGGCCGGCATCACCGCCGCCCGCTCGGACGTCTACCTGCTGCGCGCGCTCGCCGAGCGCGCGGAGGCCAGCCGGGTGAGCGACCTGGCCGACCGCCTGATGGTCAAACCCTCCCACGTCACCCGCCAGATCGACCGGCTCCAGGGCCAGCAACTGGTGGAACGCAGCCAGGACACGCAGGACCGGCGGGCCCGCCAGGTCGCCATCACCCCCGGTGGGCGGGAAGTGCTGGACCGTCTGAAACAGGCCAACATCATCGGGCTCGCCGACGCGCTGGACGGCGTCCCCGAGACGGACGTCGTCACCACCGCCACCGTGCTGCGCCACCTCATCGACCGGTACGTGCACCGGGTGCGCACCACGGGAACCGACGACGACCCGCTCCCGGACCGGACGGACGGCGCCGCCGGCGCACCGGCTCCGGCCACGGGGCCCAGAACCGCCGCGTACCAAGGCGGTTGAGCCGGGGGAGCACCCGGGTACGTCACCCGGCATGTCGGACGAGAAGAACCGCGCCGTGGCCGAGGCGATCCTCCCGCTGGTCGGTGGCGCCGCCAACATCCGCTCGGTCGCCCACTGCATGACCCGGCTGCGGCTGGGCCTGGCGGACCGCTCCCTGGTCGACACCGAGGCGCTCCGGGCGCTGCCGGCGGTCCTGGGCACGGTCGAGGACGACACCTACCAGATCGTGCTCGGGCCCGCCGCCGTCGCCGGGGTCACCGCGCGGCTGCGCCTGCTCCTGGAGCCCCCCGGCCCGCAGGACGGGGCGGCCGGGCCGGCGGCCGCCCCCACCGCCGAGGACCTCGCCGGGCGCGGCGAGCGCATCCGGGCCCAGGCCCGGGTACGCAACGCGACCCCGGTGAAGCTGGCGCTGCGCCGGATCGCGAACATCTTCGTCCCGCTGATCCCCGCCCTGATCGGATGCGGGATCGTCGCCGGTCTCGCCGGGGCCCTCGCCAACCTCGGCTGGGCACCGGCGCTGGTCACCGCCCTGGGCCCGGTCTCCTCCGGGTTCATGTCCCTGATCGCCGTCTTCGTCGGCTACAACACCGCGAAGGAGTTCGGCGGCACACCCGTGCTCGGCGGAGCCGTGGCCAGCGTGATCGTCTACGCGGGGGTCACCAGGGTGGAGGCCTTCGGCCACCACCTCACCCCCGGGCAGGGCGGCGTGGTGGGCGCGCTCGGCGCCGCACTGCTGGCCGTCCACCTGGAACGCTGGACCCGCCGACTGGTGCCCGCCGCCCTGGACGTGCTGGTCACCCCCACCGTCACCGTGCTGCTCGGCGGGCTGGCCGCGCTCTTCGGCCTGATGTTCGTCGCCGGGGAGATCTCCACCGCCATCGGCCGCGCCGCCACCTGGCTGCTCGCCCACGGCGGCCTGCTCGCCGGACTCGTGCTCGGCGGCCTCTTCCTGCCGCTGGTCATGCTCGGCCTGCACCAGGCGCTGATCCCGATCCACACCACCCTGATCCAGCAGCAGGGCTCCACCGTCCTGCTGCCGATCCTCGCCATGGCCGGCGCCGGGCAGGTCGGCTGCGCCGTGGCCGTCTACCTGAGGCTGCGCCACAACGCCTCGATCCGGGCCACCATCAGGTCCGCCCTCCCGGCGGGCCTGCTCGGCGTCGGCGAGCCCCTGGTCTACGGCGTCACCCTGCCGCTGGGGCGCCCCTTCATCACCGCCTGCGTCGGCGGCGCGGCCGGCGGCGCCTTCGTCGGGGTGGCCGGCCAACTCGGCAGCACGGTGGGCTCCACCGCCATCGGCCCCTCCGGCTGGGCCCTCTTCCCCCTGCTGGCCGGCCCGCACGGACTCCTCGCGGGCGCCGCCGTCTACGGCGGCGGACTGCTCACCGGCTACCTCGCGGGCTTCCTGGCCACCTACTTCTTCGGCTTCACCCGCGAGACCCTCGCCGAGTACGACGCCCCGGCCGCCGAGCCGGACCGGACGGCGGAGTAGCCCGGTCCGCCCTGCTCCCGACGAGCCCCGGAACGGCGCGCGCCCGCCGGGACGCATCCCGACCGGCCCGCGCCGGGCGGTCGGACCGAGGCCGTGTCACGCGCCCCGAGCAGGACCTGCGACCGCACGGTGCCGGCGGAGTTCAGGAAGGCGGAGACACCCCCGGCACCGACGCCCTCCCCGCTCGGGCGAGCACCTCCGAGGGGGGAGCAGCCCCCTCCCGGCCCCTCGTGCGCACGTGAGCGCCACGATCGGGTGATGTCTCGGCCCGCCGGTTCGCATTCGGAGTGTTGCGGCCGGACGGGGGACGGGGGTCACTACGTTGAGGTCCGGGTCATGCGGCCGTGTCACCGACAGGCACGGCCGGGAGGAGCTGGACCGGTGCGCGGGTCGGCCGTTCACCGAATCGGCCGAGCACCGTTCCGTCATGACATGACGCCACTGACAGCGCCGGGCCGCGCCCCGGGCCTCGTACGAGGGAGAATCCGTGATCTCGAAGACCAAGAGGGCCATCTGCTCCATGGCCATGGCGTTCGCCGCAGCCGCCACGGCCACCGTCGGCCTGCCGAGCGGCGACGCCTTCGCCATCGACCACGTCCAGTGCGACGGGGGCCGCAATGACTTCCTGAAGATCTGGTCGCACCTCGACGGCCGTGACAGCGTCGACTGCTACGCGAACGGGGGGAGGACCGACTTCGGCGGGTGGTGGGTCGACCGGATCTCCACGGGCAACAACGACCTGACGTACTACGACGTGAACGGTGACTCCGTGAGGATCGAACGCTGGACCGACATCACCTTCCCGAACCGACCGCCGAGGGTCGCCGCCATCCAGATCGGGTGACACGGGGGCAGCCGGTCGCTCCACACGCCGATGCCGGTCACGCCTCTCCGGGCGTGACCGGCATCGGCTCGTGCGGCAGGTCGGCCACTTCGCGGCCGACCGTGTTCCAACCCTGGCCCCGCGACGCTGGAGGTGGCCCGTTCCTGGCCCGGGTCGCGAGCGGCGCCCCGGCGTCCGCTCCGCCCGCGCGGAGCGGCGCCGGATCGCCGCCGCACCAGCGCACTTCGGACCGCGGCGGCAGCTCGTCCTCGCGGACACCGCGTGCGTCCTGCGGTTTCAGGCGAAGCCGCCCCGACTGACGACCGGCCCGACCAGGCCCGGATGTTGGGGCTGGTCGGGCCGGCGAGGAGATGCCGTGGCAGCCGTGTCCCGGCCGCGGCGATCAGGGTGTCGAGCCGGTCGCCGGGTTGTACAGGTCGACCATCGTGCGTACGGGGAGCGGCAACCAGTCGCCGGTCGACGGGTTCCGGGAGAGCAGTTCGAGTACGTCGGTGGCCGTCGGCCGGCGCCGGGGATCGTGGTCGAGGCACAGGGTGATGACGTCGACGAACCGGGAGGGCAGCAGGCTGAGGGCGGATGCCAGGGTTTCGCCGTCCGGGAGCGGGGCGGCTCCGGCGGCATGGCACAGCACCATGCCGAAGGCGTAGAGATCCACGGCATGCGTGATCGGTCCGCCGATGAGCTGTTCCGGGGCGAGGAACCCCTGGGTGCCGACGACATAGTTGGTACTGGTGAGTCCGGTGCTGTCGAGGGCCCGGGCAATGCCGAAGTCGATGATGCGGGGTCCTGCGCCGGAGACGATGATGTTGCCGGGTTTGAGGTCGCGGTGGATGATGCCGCAGGCATGGATGCGTTCGAGTGCTTCGGCAACGCCGACCGCGAGGGTGTGCAGGGTCCTCGGGGGCAGGGCGCCCTGCTGCCTGAGAACGTCGTGCAGTGACGGGCCGGGGATGTACTCGGTGGCCAGCCAGGGCGGGTCGCCGTGGGGATCGGCGTCGACCACTGACGCGGTGTGGAACCCGCCGACGAGGCTCGCGGCTTCGATCTCGCGGGCGAACCGCCTCCGGAAGGTCGAATCCTCGGTGAGCTCCGACCGAATGACCTTGACCGCCACCAGGCGCTGCCCGGGCGACCGGCCGAGATAGACCGTGCCCATCCCGCCTTGGCCCAGCACCGCCGTCAGGTGGTAGCGGCCGATACGGCGAGGATCATCCTGCCGGAGCGGACGGTGCCCGGGGGCGAGTCCGGCCCGTACGGGCGACCGCGGTGTGCCACGCGCGCCTCCGTTCTCGCCGGCCGGGACGACGGGACCCCCGTGCCGGTCGGCGCCGACCCGCTTCACCGTCGGGCCCTGGAGGGAGGCGGGCGGCGCGCCCACCTTGCACTCGACGCGGTGGACCCGGACACCCCAGCGGGCCGTGTCCCGGTCGAGCGCACCGCGCAGGGCCGTGATGATCTCCTCGCGGGAAGTCAGGGCCCGCTCCAGGTCCATGCCATCGACCATGCCGCGCAGCGTGGCGACAGCGAGCTGCTCGATTGCCTGAACGTAGCTGGTGACGTCGTAGGTGGCGGCCCTGGCATCGGACACCCGGTAGGAGACGGCGATGTCGATGTCGACGCGCCGGTTGTCGTGCGTGACCACCTGCTGCTGCGGAACCGCCATGACCTGTTCACGCAGGTCGACCCGGAACCGAAGGGTGTCGATGAACGGGACGACGAAGTGCAGGCCGGGGGCGAGTGTGCGGGTGTAGCGCCCGAAGCGCTCCACGATGGCGGCGCTGGCCTCCGGAACGATCCGGATCGCCTTCCCCAGGGCACTCAGGACGAACAGCACCAGAACGATCAGAACGATCAAGACCGGTTCCACAGCGGCTCTCCTACCCATCCGGCTCCCCGACTCCGACACCGGTTCGCGCCGGGCAGCAGTCTTCCAGATCCACCCCACGGCGGACCTGCGTTCACCGCCACCAGGGCCGGCACGGACGTCGAGGGCCGCCGCCGATCAGGTCGGTGGCGGCCCGGGCGGGTGAGGGGCGGGGGCGGCGGGGGTCAGGTGGCCAGGAAGCGTTCCCGGTGGATCTGGTCGGACGGTACGCCGGCGAGTGCGGCGGTGTGCAGGACGGCGTCGACCAGGGGTGGCGGGCCGCAGACGTACAGGTCGGGTGTGGTGGTGCCGAGTTCGGGGAGGGCGGCGGCCAGGAGGTCGGCCGGGGTGCCGGTCGGTCCGGACCAGTCGGGGCCCGGCTTCCGGACGCAGATGTCGTACCGGAAGCCGGGCAACTCGGCGGCCACGGCGGCCAGTTCGTTCAGTCCGAAGACGTCCTGCGGTTCGTTGACGCCGAGGAGGAGTCGGGCGGGCTGCGGGTCCTGCCATTCGGCCATCCGGCGGACCATCGCCAGCAGCGGGGCGAGGCCGGTGCCGCCGGCCACGAACCAGCGTGGCCGCAGGCCGGTCTCGTGGAGGCCGAAGGCGCCCTGCGGGCCGCGTACCGTGAGCCGGTCGCCGGGGCGGGCCCGCTCGGCGAGGTACGTGGAGAAGTGCCCGCCGTGCCGCAGCCGGACGAAGAACTCCAGGCGTCCCTCCCAGTTGCCGGTGTTGGCGAGGGAGTACGCGCGCCCGACCTCGTTGCCGGGAGCCTGGAGCTCCATGAACCGGCCCGGGTCGAACTGGCAGTCCGGGTCGTCGAGGCGCAGCTCCAGCCGTACGGTGTCCGGCGTCACCGGCTCCACCGCGGTGAGGGTGGCTTCGCGGACCGGGATGCCGCCGTACAGGATGCGGGACTGCTCGTACGGCAGGGCGGCCGTCAGCGGTCCGCGCGGGAAGGTGCGGCAGAGCAGCACCTCGCCGTGTTCGCGTTCGCCCGGGGGGAGGGCCTGCTCGCTGTGCGGGCCGAGTTCGTACGGGCCGTCGGTGACGGAGGCGTGGCAGGAGCCGCAGGTGCCCCGGCGGCAGGAGGCCGGGAGGGCGGCGCCGGCCTCCGCCGCGGCCTCCAGGACGCTGCGGCCGGGGGCGCAGTCGAACTCCAGCCGGCCGCCGTCGCTGGTGGTGAGGGTGACGGGGTGCGGGCCGGTCGCCTCCGCCGGGTCGGCGGTGCTCATGACGCCGTCCGTTCGAGGGCCGCGGCCAGGTCGGCCGCCGGGTCGCCGATCACCCGCAGGTCGAACCGCTTCACCAGTTCGTCGACCAGGGCGGGGGTCAGGAAGCCGGGCAGCGAGGGGCCGAGGTGGATGTTGCGGATGCCCAGGGCGAGCAGGGTGAGCAGTACGGCGACGGCCTTCTGCTCGGTCCAGGACAGGGCCAGGGTGAGCGGCAGGTCGTCGACCTCGCACTCGAAGGCGTCGGCCAGCGCGGTGGCGATCCGGATGGCGGAGTAGGTGTCGTTGCACTGGCCGAGGTCCAGCAGCCGGGGGAGGCCCGCGATCTCGCCGAAGTCGTGCCGGTTGAAGCGGTACTTGGCGCAGCCGAGGGTGAGCACCACGCTGTCCCGGGGCGCGCCGAGGGCGAAGTCGGTGTAGTAGTCGCGTCCGGGGGTGGGGCCGTCGCAGCCGCCGATCAGGAAGAAGTGACGGATGGTGCCCTGCCGCACGGCGTGGACCACCTGGTCGGCGACCGCGAGCACGGCGTCCCGGCCGAAGCCGACGGTGACGGCCTCCTCCTCGGCGGCGGTCTCCGGGAATCCGGGCAGCGCGTGGGCGGCCTGGATCAGCGGACGGAAGTCGTGGTCGGCGAGGTGCCGGACGCCGGGCCAGCCGACCGGTCCGGCGGTGTAGATCCGGCGGCGGTAGCTGACGTGCGGTTCGATGATGCAGTTGGAGGTCATCAGGATCGGGCCGGGGAAGGCGGCGAACTCCTGCTGCTGGTCCTGCCAGGCGCCGCCGTAGTTGCCGGCCAGGTGCGGGTGGGCCTTGAGCAGCGGGTAGGCGTGGGCGGGGAGCATCTCGCCGTGGGTGTAGACGTTGATGCCCTGGTCCCTGGTCTGCACCAGGACGGCTTCCAGGTCCCGCAGGTCGTGGCCGCTGACCAGGATCGCCTTTCCGGCGACGGGGGTGGTGCGCACCGTGGTGGGCTGCTGGGGGCCGTAGGTGCCGGTGTTGGCGGCGTCGAGCAGTTCGATCGCGGCGAGGTTCAGCCGGCCGAGGCCGACGGCGCGCTCCAGCAGTTCGGCGGGGTCGGTCGGTTCGCCGGCCAGGTAGGCGAGGGCGTCCTCGACGCCGCCGAGGACCTCGGCGCTGCGGCGGCCGAGCACGTCGGCGTGGTGGGCGTAGGCGCAGATGCCCTTGAGCGCGTAGAGGTGGAGCGAGCGGAGCCCGACGACCTCCGGCCCGACGAGGGGGAGTCCGAGGTTCACCCGGACGTCCGGGGCCTGGCCCACCAGCGTCGCCGGGTCCGCCCCGGGGGTCCAGGCGGCGGGCCCGGTGAGCGTCTGCGGCTCCTGGCCGGCGGCGCGCGCGGCCCGCTCGTAGCGCTCCTTGGCCCGGGTGCGGACGCCGACGGCCAGCTGGATCAGGGCGGCGAAGCGGGTGGGGTTGAAGTTGACGTTGGTGAGCGTGGTGAAGACCGCGTACAGGACGAAGGCGGCGGCCTCGTCGTCCGGGGCGCCGAGGGCGCGGGCCCTGGCGGCGTACTGGGAGATGCCCTTGACCGCGTGGATGAGCAGGTCCTGGAGGTCCGAAGTGGGGGAATCCTTGCCGCAGTTGCCGATCGGACCGGCGCAGCCGGGGGTGGTGCCGGTGCGGTCGGTCTGTTCGCACTGGAAGCAGAACATGCGGGTCCTCCGGGGACTCGTGGTGTCGTTCGGGCGAGGCGGCGGGTGGGCCTCGACGCGTCCAGGATGGGGTCAGTGCTGACGGCGCATCAGGGTCGGAGGACCCCAATCCGGGGCCGGGAGACCCTGCCGGTGCACCGGCGCCGGGCCTGCCGTGTCCGTGGGTCCGCCGGGTCCGCGGGTCCTTGGGTGCGCGTCCGATCGGGTGCACCTGACGCAGCGTTCAGACGAAAACACCGGTGGGTCGCCGCCGCTCGGGGCTTCGAGGAGAACACTCCGAGGGTTGTCTTTATGTTCATGTGATGAAAGGACTGACGTGAAGCCCAGTCAGCATCCGACGACCGCCGTCGGCTGGGGACGAAGACTAGGCAGGGTGATGGGATCCGCCCTGGCCCTGACGCTCGTCCCCTTCGGCATGTCGCTCGTCGCACCGACGGCCGCCTACGCGGCAGGCCTCCCGGGAGGCCTCGGGCCCTGCCTGGGCGCGGACTGCCCGGCGACGTTCCCGCCGGTCAACAACGGGCCCTTCGCGGGGCGCGACGCCGGCGTGAACATCTTCGTCGGCGGCGACTTCAACGTCAGCGGCTCGGCCGCCGAGGCCGAGGGGCACGTGGTGACCCTCGGCTCCTTCAGCATGAACAAGGCCGCCGGAGTCAGCTCCGTCTACAACATCGGCATCGTCGGCGTCGGCTCGCGCGTCCCCCCGCCGGACGGGGCCGACTTCCTCACCGCCGGAGGCAACGTCACCGTGGCCCCGGGGCAGTCGCTCCTGGCCGAGGGAGGCGTCGTCCGCTACGCGGGCACGACCACCGGCACCATCACCGGCACCAAGGTCCAGGACCCGCGGGCCGTGGCCGCCTACACGCCGCTGCGCGGCGAGCTGCAGACGGCCAGCGCCTGCTACGCCGGGGTCGGCACGCCCCGCCCCGCCACCGGAACCGCCGTCAACCAGGGGTTCCAGACCCTGTTCACCGGTGACGGCACCTCCGCCCTCCAGGTCTTCAACGTCGACTTCGACATCGTCGGGCGCGGCGGCTCCACCCAGGGCGTCGCGTTCGCCGGAATCCCCGCGAACGCGACCGTGCTCGTCAACCTCGTGGGCGGCGCCCGCACCATCAACACCTACAGCGGAAGCCTCCAGGACACCGACCCCTGGAACCAGCTGCGCGAGCGACTGCTGTGGAACTTCCCCACCGCGACGACCGTCACCCTCACGGGATCGGGGCAGTTCCAGGGCAGCGTGCTGGTCGGCAACCCGGCCAGCACCGCCACGATGAACCTGCCCGGCCTGAACGGACGGTTCTTCACCACCGGCACCCTGCTGCACAACTCCGGTTCGGGCATGACCGGGACCGAGTTCCACGCCTACCCCTTCAACGGCGACCTCCCGGACTGCGGCAACCCCCCGGCTCCCACCGGCTCGACCAGCGTGACGAAGGTCGACTCGGTGACCTCGCAGCCGCTGGCGGGCGCGGTCTTCCAGCTGTGGCGTGAGACCAACGGCGTCGCGGGCCTGCAGACCTCGGGGACCACCCCGGACACCAAGGTGGGCGCCCCCTGCACCACCGGGAGCAACGGCCTCTGCACCACCGCCGACCTGCCGCTGGGCACCTACTACTGGCAGGAGACGGCGGCTCCGCCCGGCTACGACCTGCCGCAGCCCGCGGTGACGACCGTGGTCCTCGACACCAACGGCCAGAACGTCCCGGTCACCGTCCGGGACACCCGGAGCCCGGTCGTCGAGACCGGCTCCACCAGCGTGACGAAGATCGACTCGGCGACCTCGCAGCCGCTGGCGGGCGCGACCTTCCAGCTGTGGCACGAGACCAACGGCGTGCCCGGTCTGCAGACCTCCGGGGCCAACCCCGACACCGCCGTGGGCTCCGCCTGCGTCACCCCCGCGTCGGGAGTCTGCTCGGCGAGCGGCCTGCCGCTGGGCACCTACTACTGGCAGGAGACGGCGCCGCCCCCCGGGTACGAGCTGCCCGAGCTCAACGTGACCACCGTGGTGCTGAGCACCAACGGGCAGAGCACCCCGGTCAACGTCGCCGACACCCCGAACACCGCCCCCACCGGGTCCACCACCGTGACGAAGACCGACGCCGGTACGGGGCAGCCGCTGGCGGGCGCGGTCTTCCAGCTGTGGCGCGAGACCAACGGCGTGCCCGGTCTGCAGACCTCCGGGGCCAACCCCGACACGGCCGTCGGCTCCCCGTGCGTCACCCCGGCGTCGGGCGTCTGCTCGGCGGACGGCCTGCCGCTGGGCACCTACTACTGGCAGGAGGTCTCGCCGCCCGACGGGTACGAGCTGCCCGAGCTCAACGTGACCACCGTGGTGCTGGACATGAACGGGCAGCACACCCCGGTCGGCGTCGCCGACACCCAGACCACCGCTCCCACCGGTACCACCGGCGTCACCAAGGTCGACTCCGCCACCGGGCAGCCGCTGGCGGGTGCCTCCTTCCAGCTGTGGCGCGAGAGCAACGGCGTGCCCGGTCTGCAGACCTCCGGGGCCAACCCCGACACCGCCGTGGGCTCCGCGTGCGTCACGCCGGCGTCGGGCGTCTGCTCTGCGGACGGCCTGCCGCTGGGGACGTACTACTGGCAGGAGACGGCGGCTCCGCCCGGCTACGACCTGCCGCGGCCCGCGGTGACGACGGTGGTCCTCGACACCGGTGGGCAGAACATCCAGGTGACCGTCCGGGACGGGAGGACGCCCGCCCCGAACGGGTCGACCTCCGTCACCAAGGTCGACGCCGGTACGGGCCGGCCGCTGGCGGGCGCGGTCTTCCAGCTGTGGCGCGAGAGCAACGGCGTGCCCGGTCTGCAGACCTCCGGGGCCAACCCCGACACGGCCGTCGGCTCCCCGTGCGTCACGCCGGCGTCGGGTGTCTGCTCCGCGAGCGGTCTCCCGCTGGGCACGTACTACTGGCAGGAGGTCTCCGCGCCCGAGGGCTACAGCCTGCCGCAGCACCCGGTGACCGAGGTCGGGCTGAGCAAGGACTGCCCGTGCGTGGCGATCACGGTGGAGGACAGCAAGTGCCCGCCGCCGCCGTGCCCGCCCACCCCCTGCCCGCCGGGCGACGAGTGGAGTCCGTACGTGCGCTACACGCCCGTGCCGGGCTTCCTGTGGGGCATGAACGCGTGAGCTCGTGACCGCGCGAGCTCGTCATCGCGTGAGCTCGTGACCGCGTGAGACGACGACCCGGCCGGAGGAGCCCATGGCGGCCCCTCCGGCCGGGCGGTGCCCGGGCCGGTGTCGCGGCGCTTCGGCAGGCCGGCCCGGGGCCCTACGATGGCGCCATGAGCGGGAGCCTTCGGATATCAGGTGCACACCATGCGCAGGAGCATCGGGACGACGAGCGGCTGGAGGCCGCGGCCGGCATCCTGGCGCTGCTCGCGGACCGCACCCGGCTCGCCCTGCTCCAGCGGCTGAGCGCCGGTGAAGCCGACGTGACCACGCTGACCGAGGCGACCGGGGCCCCCCGGACGTCGGTCAGCCAGCACCTCGGCAAGCTCCGGCTGGCCGGCCTGGTCACGACCCGCAAGGACGGCAGGCGCGTCGTCTACGCGCTGCGCCACGGCCACCTGCGCCGGCTGGTCGACGAGGCGCTGAGCGTCGCCGACCACCAGCTCGGCGAGCTCCCCCCGCACGACTGACCCGTACCCTCCGGCTCCGCGGCCCGTGCCCTCCGGGGTGCGGGCCGCCTTTTCGTCAACATGTGCACATGCGTGCACATGTTGACCTATCCTGGTCGTGTCGTCCTGCCGCGCCCAGTCCGAGCGGGGTCCTCCATGCTGTCCGTGCTGCGCAACCGCACCTATCTGCACCTGTTCGCCGCCCAGATCGTCGCCCTGGTGGGCACCGGCCTCGCCACCGTCGCGCTCGGCCTCCTCGCGTACGACCTCGCCGGAGCGGACGCCGGATCGGTGCTCGGCACCGCACTGGCGATCAAGATGCTCGCGTACGTCGGCATCGCCCCGGTGGTCACCGCGCTGGCCCACCGCATCCCGCGCCGACGCCTGATGGCCGCCTCCGACCTCACCCGGGCGGGCGTCGCCCTCACCCTGCCCTTCGTCACCGAGGTGTGGCAGGTCTACGTCCTGATCTTCGTGCTGCAATCCGCCTCGGCGGCCTTCACCCCGGCCTTCCAGTCGGTGATCCCCGAGGTGCTGCCCGAGGAGCGCGCGTACACCCGCGCCCTGTCGCTGTCCCGGCTCGCCTACGACACCGAGAGCCTGGTCAGCCCGGTGCTCGCGGCCGCCCTGCTCGCGCTGATCAGCTACAACTGGCTGTTCTGGGGCACCGCCGCCGGGTTCCTCGCCTCCGCCGTCCTGGTGCTCTCCGCCGCCCTGCCGAAGCGGGTCCGGCCGGAGCCGGTCGGGCAGGGCGGCCCGGAGCCGGTCCGGTCGAAGCGGGACCGGTCGAAGCGGGACCGGGCGCGGCCCGGTGGGGGCGTCCTCGCCCGGTCCGTCCGCGGCACCCGGCTGTTCCTCGCCGTGCCCCGGCTGCGCGCGATGCTCGCCCTGGACCTCGCGGCGGCCGCGGCCAGTGCGATGGTGATCGTCAACACCGTCGTCTACGTCCGCGGCCCGCTCGGCCGCCCCGCCACCGACGTCCCGATCGCGCTCGGCGCCTACGGGGCCGGGTCGATGGTCGTGGCGCTGCTGCTGCCCCGGGTGCTGGACCGGCTGCCGGACCGGACCGTCATGCTCCCGGCGGCCTTCGGCATCGTCGGCCTCTTCGCCCTGCTCGCCGCGCTGACCGCCGCCGGGCCGGGCGCCTGGCGCTGGCCCGTCCTGCTCGCCGTCTGGGCGGCGTTCGGCGCGGTCGGCTCGCTGATCCTCACCCCCACCGGCCGGGTCCTGCGCGACTCGGTGGCCGCCGAGGAGCTTCCCGCCGTCTTCGCCGCCCAGTTCTCCCTCTCCCACGGCTGCTGGCTGCTCACCTACCCCCTGGCCGGCTGGCTCGGCGCCACCCTGGGCCTCACCGCGGCCTCCGTCGCCCTCGGCGCCGTGGCCCTCGCCTCCGGTGTACTCGCCGCCCGCGCCTGGCGCGCGGTGCCCGGGACGACGGGCCCGGCCGCGGTGGCGGCGAGCGGGAAACGCGGCGGCGCCACCGTCCCCGGCTGACCGGACGGACACCTGGTGTGCCGGTGCCGACCCGCGTGTCCTGGAAGGCGGGCAGCGCCTCGCCGTCCGGCGTGACGGCCGCGGGCGGGATCGATCTCGTGGCGGGGCGGTCGCACCGGGTGCTCCGCGACCCGGCGAACGCCACCCCGCGCACGGTGACCACGGAGACGCCGGCCTTCCCCGGCGCACGTGTGCGGGCCCTCGACGGGACGCCGGGCGCAGGGGTTCACCCGGGCGCGGTGCCGGGCTCGGGCGGTACGACGACGACGGGGAGGTGGGCGTGGTGGACGATCTCGGTGCTGGTCGAGCCGAGGGCGAGCCGGCCCCAGCGGCCGGCACCGCGGGTGCCCACCACCAGCAGGCCGGCGTCCCGGCTCTCCTCCAGCAGGACCTGAGCCGGGCGGCCGTGCTCGCAGCGCACCTCGACCTCGACGTACGGTTCGCCGACCTGCTGTCGAAGCTCCTCGACCAGGTCCGTCACCTCCCGGGCGACGGCGTCGTGCAGATGCGGCTCCGGATCGCCGCTCGGGCGGAACCAGCCCGTCATGGCCCGGTCCGGCGGATCGGCGTGTCGGCCGCCGAAGGCGCAGACGGCCCGTACGCCCACTCTCCGCAGCTGTGCCTCGCGAAGGGCGAAGAGCACGGCCCTGCGGGCGTGCTCCGAGCCGTCCGTACCGACGACGATCGGCCCGGCGGGACTTGACGCGGGTGAGCTGTTCACGGGGACCTCCAGGAGGTGAGGCCTGGCAGCGGACCGACAGGCTCGGCGGATCCGGTGGATCGGTGGATCGGTGAATCGGCGACTCGGCGACTCGGCGACTCGGTGAATCGGCGGATCCGGGGAGGCGCGGAGACCGGCGCGTCCACTGCTTTCATGATCCTCCGGCAACGGCGCGGCGGCATGTCCGTGCTCCTCCGTCGGCCGGGCCGGGCCGGACCGCGCTGCGCGCCGACCGCCGCCCGCGGCGTGATCTCCCCGGGCGGCGAACAGCTGCCGGACGGCTGCACGGCTGCACGGCTGCACGGCGGCTCGGCCGGCGGCGTCGGTGCAGCTCAGGGGCGTGGGCCGGATCCCGCCGGGGTCGGCCGGCCCCGTCCACGCTCTTGTCATGCCCAAGTTTGACGGCCTGTTACCAGCCGGTAGTCTCTGGGTGTCTCGTAGGCGAACAGCACGACGCCTGCCATGTTCTGAAGGATCCTCACGTGTACCGTCCCGGCTCCCGCCGACCCCGCCGCGCTCTGCGCGGTGCCCTCGCCGCCGTCGCGGCCAGCACCCTGCTCACCGTCCTGCCGGCCGCGCCGTCCCACGCCGACCCCGCGCCCGCGCAGGGCACGGACACCGCCCACCTCGACGCCGTCGAGCGGGTGCTGCGCCAGGTGTCGCCCGGCCTGGAGGGCACGGTCTGGCAGCGCACCGACGGCAACGCCCTGGCCGGCGCCGACCGGGCCGGCGGCCCCGCCGGCTGGCTGTTCCAGACGCCCGCCTGCTGGGGCGACGCCACCTGCGCCGACCGGCCCGGCACCCGCGCGCTGCTCGCGAAGATGACCGCCGACGTCTCCGCCGCCACCCGTACCGTCGACGTCTCCAGCCTCGCGCCGTTCCCCGACGGCGGATTCGAGGAGGCCCTGGTCGCCGGGCTCAAGGCCTCGGTCGCCGCCGGGCACCGCCCGGTCGTGCGCATCCTGGTCGGCGCGGCGCCGCTGTACAACGCCAACGTGCTGCCGTCGCGCTACCGGGACGAGCTGGTCGCCGAGCTCGGACCGGCCGCCTCCTCGGTCAGCCTCAACATCGCCTCGATGACCGCCTCGCGCACCGCCTTCTCCTGGAACCACTCCAAGCTCCTGGTGGTCGACGGGCGCACCGTCCTCACCGGCGGCATCAACGGCTGGAGCAAGGACTACCTCGACACCGCGCACCCCGTCTCGGACGTCGACCTCGCGCTCACCGGCCCCGCCGCGACCTCCGCCGGCCGCTACCTGGACACCCTGTGGGAGTGGACCTGCGGCCGGACCGGCCTGCTCGACAACGCGTGGTTCGCCTCCTCGGACGGTGGCGCCTGCCGCCCCTCGATCGAACGCGAGCTCAACCCGCCCGCCCCCGCCGCCGGGAACGTCCCGGTGATAGCCGTCGGCGGCCTCGGCGTCGGCATCAAGGACGCGGACCCCTCCTCCCGCTACCAGCCCGGTCCCGTCCCCGGGGCGGCGGACGCCAAGTGCGGCCCGCTGACCCTGCACGACAACACCAACGCCGACCGCGACTACGAGACCGTCAACCCCGAGGAGAACGCCCTGCGCGCCCTGGTCGGCAGCGCCCAGCGGCACGTCGAGATCTCCCAGCAGGACCTGAACGGCACCTGCCCGCCGCTCTCGCGCTACGACTCCCGGCTCTACGACACGCTGGCCGCCAAGTTGGCCGCCGGCGTCAAGGTGCGGATCGTGGTCAGCGACCCGGCCAACCGGGGCACCGTGGGCAGCGGAGGCTACTCGCAGATGAAGTCCCTCGCCGAGATCAGCGACGTCCTGAAGGCCCGGCTCACCGCGCTCACCGGCGACCAGGGCAAGGCCGCCGCGGCCCTCTGCGGCAACCTCCAGCTCGCCTCCTTCCGCGCCGCCCCCACCGCCACCTGGGCCGACGGGCACCCGTACGCGCTGCACCACAAGCTGGTCTCGGTCGACGACTCGGCCTTCTACATCGGCTCGAAGAACCTGTACCCGGCCTGGCTGCAGGACTTCGGCTACATCGTCGAGAGCCGCGACGCGGCCGCGCAGCTCGACCGCGACCTGCTCGGGCCCGAGTGGCAGTACTCGCAGGCCGCCGCGACCGTCGACTGGTCCACCGGGACCTGCCGCGCCTGACGCCCGGTGCCTGATGCCTGACGCCTGATGCCTGCCGTCCGGCCGGCGGGCTCCCCGCTCCGGAATCCCGGGGCGGGGGTCCGCCCTCCGCGGTCGCGCGCCGCGGGCGACGAGCGGTGATTCGACTTCCCGTTCGAGAGGCGGAAGAGCGGTGGCGTGATCACCCGTGTGTCATGGCGCGAAAGCATCTTGATGGACCGTCACGGCCGGTGAGAGCGTGGACACGATCCGTGTTGATCGTGTGGCCGCCGGTGACCCCGCGGCCACCGGGTGTGAGGTGGAAGCTTGACGGAGACGCAGCACCTGGCGAAGGTCTACAGCGACCGCGCCTACGTGCACACCACGACCCTGCGGCACCAGGGCAGCACGGTCGCGTTCGCGATGGACGACCAACGGCGCATCGTCTACAGCGTCCTGGACCTGTCGCAGCACGACGAGGCGAAGGGCGAGGCCGACGCGGCGTACTGGTCGGAGGACCCGCTGCAACTGCGCTTCCCCTCCGAGGTGGCGCGGGTCGGCTACGCGGTGGCGGGCACGGTGCGGATGCCCGTCGTCAAGCGCGGCGGGCGGGTCGAGGCGGACGCGGCGGAGCGGCTGGACGAGCAGGAACTGGACCGGTTCCTGTCCAGCACCGCGCGGCTCGGCGCCGCCGCCCCCTTCCACGTCCTCTCCGACGGCACCCACCTGTACGTGCTGCGCCAGTCGGTGCGCGCCGACCACCCCGACGCGGTGTTCCGGCTCGCCGACGGCGCCGGCTCCTCGGGCGACCCGGCGCGCACCGACCACCTGGCCAAGGGCGGCGAGGCCAAGGTCCCGGTGGTCGACGCCACCCTGCTGTGCGACCGCTTCGTCCTGGCCGGCGGCGAGTTGAAGCCGGTGCTGGAGGTCCGCTACCGGCGCAGCCGGCACAAGGGCCGCCCGGACTCCGCCAAGTACAGCCTCGGCACCCAGGACATGGAGGGGCAGCCGTTCGTCGAGCCCACCCAGGAACTGTCCTTCGTCCGCAACCTCTCCGAGGGCCGCTTCACCGCCCTGCTGGTCCCCACCGCCGTGCACGGCCGGGAGCGCTGGCAGGTCTTCGCGCACAACGACGCCACCGGCCGGATCGACGGCTTCAGCGTCGAGCGCAGCAGGGACGGCCTGTTCAACACCCAGGGCACCCAGGCCTGGACCAGCCCCGACCCGCGCTACCGCAGCGCCGTCCACGAGGGCGCACCCGGCACCTGCCCGTTCACCGGCAGGCCGCTGGTGCCCGCGGCGGGCGAGGGCGGCCGCGCCGGGACGGCGCTGCGCTTCGACGGCGTCGACGACGTGGCCGAACTGCCCAGCAGCGCCCTCGACCTGGCCGACCGCGACTTCACGGTGGAGTTCTGGGCCCGGCGCACCGCCACCGGCGGCCGCGAGGACTTCCTGATCGGCCACGGCGCCTCCAAGGGGGTCCGGCTGCGCACCCTGCACATCGGCTTCCGCCCGGACGACACCTTCACCTTCGCCTTCTTCCACGACGACCTGGACCTGCCGCAGCGCTGGACGGACACCGACTGGCACCACTGGGCCTGCGTCTTCGTCCGGGACACCCGCGAGCAGATCGTCTACCGCGACGGCGTCGAACTCGGCCGCCGCACCACGGACATGCCGTACGCCGGCCTCGGCGGGCTCACCCTGGGGCGTGGTGCGCGGTCGTTCGGGCGCGCGGAACTGGACGAGGTGCGGATCTGGCTCCGCCCGCGCGGCGGCGCGGAGATCGCCGCCGACCGCGGCCGGCGCCTGATCGGCAACGAGCCGGGCCTGGCCGCCTACTACCGCTTCGACGAGGGCTCCGGCGCCACGCTGCACGACCAGACCGACCACGCCCGGCACGCCGCGCTGAGCGGCGGACCCGCCTGGGTCACCTCCGAGGCCCCGGTCGGCGAGGACCCCGGGGTGAGCCGCAGCAGCTTCGCCTTCACCGGGCGCCGGGTGGTCTCCGGCCTGTCCGCGCTGCTGCACCACCAGCAGGAGACCGCGCCGGCCGGCTACGAGCGGACGGCCAAGCCGGTCAAGCGCCAGGCCAGGGTGCTGCTCGCCTGCACCACCGGCGGGCCCGACCCGGTGACCGGCGCCGCCACCGAGGAGGCCTACGTCGCCACCGTCGACCTGGGCGTGGGCCGGGACGGCCGGCTGGCGCAGGTCCCGGAGGAACTGGCCCTGCCGGTGCTGGCCGCTCCGGAGTCCAGCGGGAACGTGGAGGCGGCCGGCGAGGTGGACGCCCAGGTGGCCCGGCTGACCCGGGACATCGCGGGCACCGAGGCCGAGATCACCCGCCTCCAGCTGGAGACCGCGGAGATCCCGGACATCGAGCGCCAGCGGGCCGAGGCGCGCGCCACGCTGGAGAACGACGTCACCAACTGGCGCTACCGGCTGCGGTTCAAGCTGCAGAGGGACGGCAAGGACCAGTACCTCGCGGTGGACGGCAACCGCAAGGACGCCGTCGCCCCGCTGGTGCGCACCGCCGACCGGCAGGCCGCGTCGACGATCTGGACCTTCGAGCCGACCGGCACCACGCTCAACGGCGTCACCTGCTACTTCGTCCGGAACGCCAACTCCGGGCTCGACATGAACGTCGCGGGCCGTGAGACCGGCAACGACGCCCGCATCATCCAGTACGACCGGGAGGCCGACAACGACTCCACCCACTTCGCGCTCGACACCTGGAACGGCACCGGCCTGGTGGTGCGCCGCAGCAGCAGGCTGGTCGCCGCCCGGGACAGTCAGGGCGACCGCATCGTCCAGTACGACTACTCGACGGCGAACGCCTCCGGCGAGGGCGTCCTGGCCCTGGAGCGGATCGACAGCTCGCTGAGGACCAGCCCCGCCACCGACCGGCTGAACCAGCGGATCTCCGAACTCGGCCGGCGCCTGGAACTGCTCGCCGTCAAGCAGGACCGGCTCGCCCAGCTGCGCCGCGACCTGGCCGCCCAGCAGGCCGGACTCGCGGCCAAGCAGGAGGAGCTGGGCCGGCTCACCGGCGGGGTGCGCGGCTCCGACGACATCGCCCTGCCGGTTCCCCAGCTCACCGTCGACCGCACCGGGCTGAGCGGGTCCGGCGCGCTGCTGGGCTTCGCCCGCGCCGCAGACCGCCCGTTCCTGCTGGACAGCGCCACCGGCAACGTGGTGCTCTACTTCCGGGGCGGGAACGGCCAGTTCTTCGCCGCCTACTACGACACCCAGGTGCTGCGCTCCTCCCGGCAGCTGCCCTCCGGCGGACGGACGGTCTCCTTCACGGCCCGGGACGCGGCCACCGATCTCGGCCCGACCGGGATCACCGTCGAAGCCGGGGACGGGCCGGCGCAGGTCACCCTGACGATCCGGCACGACGGGCAGACCGAGAAGTGGTCCCATCTGCCGCGCCGGGCCGAGGACTTCGCCGCGGTGGTGAACGGCGCGGCCGAGCAGCCCGTCACGATCGGCACGGTGCTGCGGATCGACGGCGACGTGGTGCAGTTCACCGAGGGCACCCTCGCCCCGCTGGCCGGCCCCGGTTTCGTGACCGTCGGCGGCCACGGCTTCCGCTTCGAGGGCAGCCACCCGGCCGGGTCGAAGTCGCTGCGCCTGGGCGCGGGTGCGGAGCCGACCCTGCTGACGCCCGGGATGAGCGTGCAGCGGGTGCGCTACGACCACCGCTGGTCCGAGTCCTCGCAGCCCGGCAGCACCCTCGCCGAGGGCTCCCGGCTGATCACCGTCGACCCCGGCGGCCTGGCCGAACTGCCGCTGGGCAGCGCGGACGGGCTGGTGCGCGGCCACAGCGGGCGCTGGCGGGCCGACATGCCGGGCCGCGCCTACGCCTTCGACGGCAAGGGCCGCTTCCTCGCCCTGCCCGCCGGGCAGCTGCCCCGGGCCACGACCCCGGGCGACCTCACCCTGGAGGCCTGGATCAACCCGGAGCGGGTCGAGGGGCCGGTGCGGCTGCTGCACGCCAACGCCGGGGACACCCCGTACGGCCTCGGGCTGCTCGGCACCCGGGGGACGTCCGGGCTGGTCTTCGACGGCACGGACGACGCCGCAGTGGTGCCCGGTGCGTTCGGCTTCGGCGACGGCGACTTCACGGTGGAGTTCTGGGCCCAGCGCACCATGATCGACTCCCGGGACCACTTCGTGCTCGGCCACAGCGGAGACCAGGGGCGGGCCGACGAGAGCCTGCACATCGGCTTCCGCTCGAACGGCCGTTTCACCTTCGCCTTCTACGGCGACGACCTGGACACCACCCAGGTGTTCGGCGACACCAAGTGGCACCACTGGGCCTGCGTCTTCCAGCGCGAGACCCGCCAGCAGGTGATCCACCTGGACGGCCGGGAGATCGCCCGGCGCACCGCCAACGCCCCGTACCGCGGGCAGGGCCGCATCTCGCTGGGCACCGTGCTCTGCTGGCCCCGCGAGTTCGCCTCCGTCCGGCTGGACGAGGTCCGGCTCTGGTCCAGGGCCCGCGGCGGGGACGAGCTCCGGGCCGACCAGGGGAAGCGGCTGAACGGCACCGAGTCCGGACTGCTCGGCTACTGGACGTACTCCGCGCCCGCCTCCGGTGCGCAGCCCGTCCTGGCCGACCGCTCCGGCAACAACCGCGACGCCGAGCTGCGCGGCATGCCGACCCCCGTCCCGGCCCGCTCACCGGTCGCCGACGGCGGCTACCGGGCCGTCGCGGCCGTCGGCGACCGCCGGGTGGTCAGCCGGGAGACCTTCCCGCTGCGCGAGTGGAGCCACCTCGCCCTGGCCTACCAGCAGTCCTGGGCAGTCGAGTTGACCGGCGACGCCCACCTCGAAGTCCCGGACGACGACGCGCTGGACATCGCCGACGACCTGACCCTGGAGGTGTTCGCCCGCGTCGACCGGCTCGGCGAGACCCAGGGCCTGCTCTCCAAGGGCCGCACCGCCGACGGCGTCGGCGGCAGCGTGCCGTACCGGCTGGCCGTCCTCCCGGACGGGCGGCTGGAGTTCGCCTTCGAGGAGCCCGACGGCCGCGCCGTGCGCTTCACCTCCACCGAGGGCGTGACGGCCGGGCAGTTCCACCGCATCGCCGTGGTCCGCAAGGGCGGCCGCTCCATGCAGGAGCAGAAGGGCACCCAGCAGATCACCGCCACCGGCGCCGACGGCAAGCCGGTCACCCGGAGCGTCGAGCTGGTCGAGTCGCTCGCCGTGCGCGAGTGGCAGGACATCCGCTTCCACCTGGACGGCCGGGAGATCGGCGCCGGCCGCTACGAGGGCTCCGGGCCGCGCGGCAACGACGCGCCGCTGGAGCTCGGCCGGGCCCGCGAGGGCGCCACCGTCCAGCAGCTGACCGGGGTGCTCGCCGAGGTCCGGATCTGGGGCGCCGCCCGGGACGCCGCCCGGCTCGGCACCCCCGTCACCGCCCGCGACCGCGGCCTGGTCGCGCACTGGCGCTTCGAGGAGAACGCGGGCGGCACCACGGCCGACGCCACCGGCTCGCACCCGGCCCGACTGCGCGGCGCCCGCTGGGTGCGCAACCCCGACCCGCGCGGCAGCGTCTTCCGCCTGTACCGCAACGGCGTCGCCGTGGCCTGCGACCCGGACGGCACCCCTGGCCTGCCCGACACCACCGCCTTCGCCGCCGCCGGCGACCCGCAGCTGACCCTGGGCGCCGTGCTCAAGGACGGCAAGCCCGCCGAGGCGTTCGCCGGCGTGCTGGAGGAGGTGCGGATCTGGCGCACCGCCCGCACCCACGAGCAGCTGCTGGACAACCTGTTCACCCGGCTCAAGGGCGAGAAGGAGGACCTGGTCGCCTACTGGCCGTTCGACCGGGACTCCACCGAGGCGGGCGCCGCCCAGGTCCGCGACGAGGGCCTGCGCGGCAACCACCTGGAACTCGGCCCGGAGGCCACCCGCCCGCGCACCGTGCTGTCCAGCGCGCCGGTCTCCAACGACGCCGCCCAGGTCCGCTCCGCCCTGGCCGGCCTGCGCACCCCGTTCCACCAGAGCATCGGCGCCGCACCGGCCGTCGCCGAGTACGCCGACATGCAGTACGGCTCGCGCGGCGAGGCGTTCGGCGTCCTCAAGCGCGCCTACAGCTACCTCCAGGACGGCCGCTGGCACCTGATCACCGGCTACAAGGTCGGCGAACTGGTCAGCGAATGGGTCAGCCAGATCCAGTTCGACCCGCAGCTGATCGGCTACGTCGAGGGCGCCCCGCCGATCCCCTCGGAGAACCTCACCGCGGGCCTGACCGACCCCGGCAGCGACACCTTCGAGGGCGCCTCCACCGTCAAACTCACCGAGGCCGAACAGGTCGTCCGCTCGCTGTCCTCCGCCAAGGAGCGCAGCGTGGACGCCGCCTTCGGCTTCGCGCTCTCCAACGAGGTCGACGTCGACGTCTGGATGATCACCGCCCCGCTCGGCTTCGGCATCGCCAAGTCCATCGCCAAGGGCGGCGTCTCGGCGAGCGTGCGCGGCAACCTGGAGTTCTCCAACAGCTGGGCCGAGGACACCTCCGTCTCCCAGGGCGAGAACACCGCCCGGACCACCAAGGTCGCGCTCACCGGCCACTGGGAGGACCCGGGCCGGGTGCTCAACCCCACCGCCGGGCGGCGGTACGTCCCGGCCAACACCGGCTTCGCCGTCGTCCAGTCGCAGACCGCCGACGTCTTCGCGCTGCGCCTGGCGCACACCGGCTCCCTCGTCGCCTACCGCATCCAGCCCAACCCGGACATCCCCAAGGACTGGAACGTCGTCCCCTTCCCGATCAACCCGCGCTACACCAAGCAGGGCACCCTGGACGGCACCGTCGGCTTCGACGAACGCGGCAAGGTCGCCGACCCGGACTACCGGGGCGCCCGCGAACGGGGCGAGTACAGCTACTTCAAGCCCCGCGAGGCGTACGCGCTCAAGCGCCGCATCCAGCGCGACCAGCAGCGCCTGCACAGCTACTACGACAGCGTCTCCACCGAGACCCACGCCCCCGACCCGCTCGCCCAGCGGGCCGGCCGGGTGCTCGGCGGCGCCATCGGCGCGGACGCCTCGCCGGCCCGCGGCCGGGACACCGCCGACAGCGCCACCGGACAGGGCTTCTCCCGGCGCGACCTGGTCAACACCTACGTGTGGACGGCCGCCGGGGGCTTCTTCGCCGAGACCACCGAGACCACCGACGTGCTCAGCGAGACCACGGCCGGCTCGTACTCGCTCTCCGGCTCCGTGGGCACCTCGATCGGCACCTCCTTCCAGATCGCCGGCATCGGCGTCGGCGCCCAGCTCGACGCCTCCGTGGGCGGCGGGATGACCGCCACCCGGGCCCGCGGCAAGGAGGCCACCCGCTCCTTCGGACTGGAGGTGGAGGTCGCGCCCAGCGGCAACCTGCAGAGCTACGACACCGACCGCAACCCGGTCTTCGACCGGGACGGCAACCCCGTCAAGGTGCCGGGCAAGGTGGACGCCTACCGCTTCCTCAGCTTCTACCTCGGGGAGGACAGCGAACACTTCGACAGCTTCTTCCACAAGGTCGTCGACCCGGTCTGGCTGGAGAACGGACACGACCCCAACGCGGCGGCGCTGCGCCAGGCCCGACAGGCCGACCGCAAGCCGCCGTGCTGGCGGGTCCTGCACCGCGTCACCTTCGTCAGCCGGGTCCTGCCCGACATCCCGCCGGCCGACGCGCCGGCGCTGGAGAAGGCCATGCGACAGCTGGACGTGGAGAGCAACTACGAACTCGTCCGCCGCCTCGACCCGTACGTGAAGTCCGCCGCCACCGGACTGCCCGAACTGGCCGAGGCCACCCGCACGACGCTCGCCCGGGAACTGCCCGAGCTGCTCCCGCACGCGGACGACGTGATCGGGTTCCTCGCCCAGTACTACGGCGTGGAGGCCTGAGCCCGAGGTCCTGGTGCGGGCGGGCCCGTTCCGCGGCGCCCGCACCAGGACCGGACCCCGGGTCCGTCCGCCGCGCCCGCGCGTGGTCGATGGCGCGCCATCGACCACGCGCGGGCGCGTGCTCCCGGCCGGGCGGAGGTGGCGTGGGTAGCGTTGGCGGTCATGAACGAGGCGATGTCATGAGCCCCGCGGGGGAGCCCGCCGGGCCACCGGCCGAGGGGGACCTGCCGGGGCCGGGGCCCGATCCGGACGAACAGGTGGAGGGCGCCGCGGCGCAGCTGCGCGCCCTGGCGAGGTCGACGGACCGGCTGCAGGGGCTGCTGTCGGCGGTCCTGGCCATCGGCGGCGACCTGGACCTGCCCGCGGTGCTGCACCGCATCGTCACCACGGCCATGGACCTGGCCGGTGCCCGCTACGGCGCGCTCGGCGTCCTCGCCCCCTCCGGCGACCACCTGGAGCACTTCGTCACCGCCGGCCTGACCGAGGAGGAGCGCGCGGCCCTCGCCGGAACCGGGTTCCCGCACGGGCGCGGAGTGCTGGGCCACCTGATCCGCCACCCCGAGCCGCTGCGCGTGGACGACATCCCCTCCCACCCGGCCTCCGTCGGCTTCCCGCCGGGCCACCCGCCGATGCGCACCCTGCTGGGCGTGGCGGTCACCGTCCGCGGCGAGATCTACGGCGACCTCTACCTCTCCGAGCGCGCGGACGGCCGGCCGTTCGACCAGGACGACGAGGAGATCGTGCGCGCCCTCGCGGGCGCGGCCGGCATCGCCATCGACAACGCCCGCCTGTTCGGCCACCTGCGCGACAGCGCGGAGCAGTTCCAGCGGCTGCTGCTGCCCACGCTGCCGGACCTGCGCCCGTTCTCCGGGGCCGCGGTCTACCGCACCGCCGCCGAACCGGCCGGAGTCGGCGGCGACTGGTACGACGCCGCCGTCCTGCCCGACCAGGCCTGCGCCGCCGTCATCGGCGACGTCGTCGGGCACGACCTGTACGCCGCCGCCGCCATGGCCCAGGCCCGCAACATGCTGCGCGCCCTGCTGTACGACCGGGGGAGCCCTCCCAGCTCGGTGCTGACCCGGCTCGACCTCACCGTGCGCGCCATCACCGACCTGCCCGTCACCACCGCGTGCCTGGCCCGGATCGAACCCGCCGCCGACGGCTGGACCGTCCACTGGAGCACCGCCGGCCACCCGCCGCCCCTCGTCCTCACCCCCGACGGCCGAGCCCGGTACCTGGACGGCGAACCCGGCATCCCGCTGGGCATCGACCCCGAGCTCCACCGCCCCGACCACTCCGAGCCGCTGCCCGCGGGAAGCACCGTCGTCCTGTTCACCGACGGCCTCGTCGAACACCCCGACCATCCCATCGACCGCGGCCTGGACGCGCTCGCCGAGCTCGCCGCCGCCCACGCGGGCGAACCCCTGGACGATCTCGTCCGCTTCCTCGCCGACCACCACCCCAGCGACGGCCACGACGACATGGCCGTCCTCGCCATCCGCACCCCCGCCGAGGAGCGGACCGACCGGCGGCCGTAGTCCCGCCCCGGGGCCGAAGCCGCCCCCCGCTACTTCAGCAGGAAGTCGTACACCGCCTGCCGTCCGGCCGGGTTCGCCGCCCGGTTCTGCACCGAGTGGGCCGCGCCCGGGACGATCACGATCTGCGGATGGTGCGCGAACTCGGCCTGTTGGAAGAGCAGTTCATAAGGCGTGGCCAGGTCCCGGTCGCCGCCGAGCAGCAGCACCGGCACGTCGGGCAGCATGCTGTGCGCCGGCGGGATCGGCGGGACGGGCTCGCGCGGCCAGTCCAGGCAGACCAGGAGGCTGCCGAGCCCGGTCGCGGTCGCCGGGTCGAACGGCCAGGTCTGCTCGGTGGTCAGCCGCTGCCGGGCGCGCTCCAGCGCGGCCGCCCGGCCCTCGACGGGGGTGTCCGTGGTGCCCCACGGGAAGTGCGAGTCGGCGCACAGGGTGGCGGAGTGCAGCCCCTGGCTGAGATCCTCGGCCGGGGCGGCGTCGACCTCCCGGTGGACGAGTTCGAAGAAGTCCTGGAGCTTCGCGGGCTGCCCGGCGGCGGCCTCGTGCAGGATTTCCGGGACCCCGCCGTAGTCCGGGTCGATGAACTCGTAGCCGGTGAGCGCACTCAGGATCTGCGCTCCGTTGCCGTACCGCCGAACGGTGGCGGCGAGGTCGGCGGCCGGGTCGGTGGTGCAGCCGGTGGCCCGGCAGACGGCCCGCAGGATCCGGGCGCTCGCGGGCAGCGCGGCCAGGTCGAGGGGGTCGAAACCCTGTGGCGGCGCCACCGAGTCGAGCACCAGCCGGGCCACGTGCGCCGGGTGGGCGAGCGCGTACCGCTTCGCGACGATGGTGCCGTAGGAGACGCCGTCCAGGGTCAGGCGCCGGTCGCCGAGGGCGCGGCGCAGCAGGTCGATGTCGGCGACGGTGTCGGCGGTGCTGTAGTGGCGGGCGTCGGTGCCGAGGGCGGTGGCGCAGTCGGTGACGGACTGCCTGCGCGGCAGGGCGAGGTCGGAGGAGCCCATGTCCTCCTGGAGGCCGGGGCATTGGAGCGCGTTCCGGCCGGTTCCGCGCTGGTCGTACATGACCAGGCGGTAGTCCTTGAGGACGGGCTCCAGCTTGCCCGCGATCTGCTTGATCGTCGGGACGCCGGGCTGGCCGGGGCCGCCGGTGAGGAACAGCAGGTCGCCCTTGGGCGCCTTGGTGTTGCCGGTGAAGGCGACCGCGAGGTCCAGGCTGCCGGGGGTGGCGCCGCTGTGGTCGAGCGGGACGGTGAGGGTCCCGCAGGTGAACTCGGGCGCGTCCGGGCAGGGTGCCTGCCCGGTGATCCCGCCGCCGGCCGGGGCTTCGCCGCCGGCCGAGGCACCGGCCTCAACTCCGGCTCCGGCCAACGCTCCGGCTCCGGTGGAGGCGAGGGCGGGGGTCGCCAGGGTGGTGCCGGCGACCACCGCGAAGGCGCCCGCCAGGGCGGCGATGCGGCCGCGTGTGCTCGTCATGTGTCGTCCTTCCGCTCGCACCGCGTCCGTACGGACACGGTCACGGAAGCAGCCTGCGCCCGGGGCGCGTCGATGGCGAGCGTTCGGGCGGGATCCGAGTGGGAACGAACCGTCAGGCCCCGGACGGCCCCGGAAGGCGGAGCGGCGCCCGCGTACGGGTGTTGCACCGTCTCGGGCAGGGCGATGCCGACGAGGTCCAGCGCCCCGCCGAGCATCGGCCCATTGTCGTCACTCAGTGTGATCAGCGTTTGGCGGACGTCGTGAGGCGGGGGGCGGCGGCCTGCGCCTAGCGTGGCGTTCCGGGGGCGATCCGAGTACTTCCGCGGGTCGGGCCGTCCGGGAACCGGAGGTCCGGTCCGCCCTCCAGAAGGCATGTGCACATGAAGCTTCGGGCATGTTCGAACGCGCTGGTGACCACCGCGCTGACCCTCGGTCTGGCCGCTGCCGCGTCCCCGGCCGGCGCGGCGGACCCGCCGCCGTTCCTGGACCGGCTGCACACCGTGTCCGCCGTCGCGTCCACTGTCCCCGAGAACGGCGACGTCAACCCGTACGGCACGTTCACCATCCAGGAGAGCGTCGGTGACCTGCACCGGGGCAACGTCCTGATCAGCAACTTCAACAACTCGGCCAACCTCCAGGGCACCGGCACCACCCTGGTCCAGGTGACCCCGGGCGGCAGCAGGACGACGTTCGCCACGATCGACCCGAACAACCTGCCCGGCCCCTGCCCCGGCGGGGTCGGCCTCACCACGGCGCTGACCGTCCTGCCCGGCGGCTGGGTCGTGGTCGGCAGCCTGCCCACCGCGGACGGCACGTCCGACACCGCCCAGGCCGGCTGCCTGCTGGTGCTCGACCGGCACGGAACCGTCCGGGAGACCATCGCGGGCGACGGCATCAACGGTCCGTGGGACATGACCGCCGTCAGCACCGGCAAGCGCAGCGAGCTGTTCGTCACCAACGTGCTCAACGGGACGGTCGCCGGCGGCGGTGCGGAGGTCGACCGGGGCACCGTCCTGCGGATCACCCTGTGCACCGAGGACGACCGGCCGCCGCAGCGGGTGGCCACCACCGAGATCGGCTCCGGGTTCCCCGAGCGGACGGACCCGGCGGCCCTGGTGGTCGGCCCGACCGGGGTCGGCCTCGGCCATGACGGCACGCTGTTCGTCGCCGACGCGGTGCTGAGCCGGATCACCGCGATCCCGCACGCGGTCGCCCGCACGGACAGCGCGGGCATCGGCCGGGTCGTCACCGAGGGCGGCGGCCTCAACGCCCCGCTGGGGCTGGCGATCGCACCCCGGGGTGACATCCTCACGGTCAACGGCGGGGACGGCAACATCGTCGAGACGACTCCCGAGGGGCGGCAGGTGGCGAGCAAGCAGATCAACAACGAGGGCACTCCGCCGGGCGCCGGCGCGCTCTTCGGTCTCGCGCTGGACCTCGACCGGGACGCCGTCTACTTCGTCAACGACGCGGACAACGCCCTCGACGTCCTGCACTGAGCGCGGGAACGGTGCGGGAACCAGGAGGAGCGGTGCACCGGCGGTGGTCGCGGCCGGTGCACCGCGGCCCGCCGGTGGCGGGTGGATCGGGCGCCTCCCCGGATCGCGCGCCTCCTGGGAACCGGCGTCTCCGTCGGTATTGTGCGGTTCCGGAAAACCGCGGACGAATACCGGAGGGGACTGCTGTGTGTGATGAAGTAGAACGTCGTATCTTCTCAATGTTTGATTCGGATAACGATCAGATCGTTTCCCGGTCGGAATATCTCTCGCGGGTGGACCGGGTGGTTACGGCCCTGGCTCCCGTGCGCGGCGCCGAAGTCGTGGCCCAGGAAAATCGTTGATCGAACCCGAATTCAACAGGAGAAAATCCAGCTCATGAAACCCGTACTCGTCGGCGCCGCACTCACTGCCGTGGCACTCCTCGAAGCGGCCATTCCGGCCGGCGCCGCCTCCGCCGATCCCGAGGTCGACGCCACCTGCGTGCGCACCCTCCACGGCACCTTCGACACCCCCGTCGACCCCGGCGGCGGCAACGCACCCCAGGCCGACACCCTGCACATGACCGGCACCGTGAAGTGCGTCGACCCGGCAGGCCGGCCCGTTGCCGCCGGGACCGTCGACCACACCGTCACCCTGCCGCGCACCGAATGCACCGGCGACGAGCACGGCGACACCTCGGCCACCCGCGTCACCTGGGCGGACGGCGCCGTCTCCACGCTCGGGTTCGACCGCGTCGACGTCGTCAAGGCCTACGGGACCGCCTCGCTGGTCGCCGCCGGCAGGGTCACCTCCGACAGCGCGCGATTCGCCGGTGACACGCTGAGCGGTACGGGCACCAGCATCAGCACCGGGTGCGGCACCATGGCCGGCGCCCGCACCGTCGACTCCACGACGGTGATCCGCCTGTCCCACCGGCCGGGGCCGGCAACCGGCTGACGCACCGGACACCGGGCCGGGGTCGTCGGCGCGAGGGCCGCGAACAAGAGCTCTCCCGTCGGCGCGCGGCCGCCTTCTCCGGCGAACGCACCACGAACCGACGGCGGACGCGGAGTTGGCGTGGTGGCACCGCAGGGGCTGACGGCACCCGTGCCGCCGTGTTCCGGGACACCGGTCGCCGTGGGCACCCCGGTCGGGTGTGCGCGTCAACGACGCGTCAGCAGCGCGTCGGTGGGCGTCAGGGGTTCGTCAGGGGTTCGTCAGGGAGGGTGAACGCGCTTGCCCCGGGCCCGCGGGCGGGCTTTGATGGAGCACATGCACCGCTCGACACGCCACCACGACCGCCCGCCGCATAGTCGGCCGCGGATCGTCGCTGTCGCGGTCGCCACCGCCGTCCGGTAGGACCGAGCCGCTTCCCGCTCTCCGCCGGCCGCGGGGCACGGGTTTCGGTGTCCTCCACCGGTTCCGTGCCGATCGCCGCCGCCCGTTCCTCGGCCCCGACCGGCTCCGAGGGGCGGGGGACGGGCGGCGTCCTCTCATCGCACCACACCTTTCCCGCACCGGCGGCCCCGGGAGCGAGCGGCCTCGTGCCGCGCAACTCCCGCGCCCCGCCGGTGCCTTCCACCCTTGGATGGGTCATGTCCGACACTGTGCTGTCCGCCCGCACCGCCCTCGTCACCGGTGCCTCCTCCGGAATCGGTTGGGAGACCGCCCGGCTGCTCGCCGGGCACGGTGCGACCGTGCTCGTGCACGCCCGGACCGCCGCCGAGGCGGCGGACGCCGTCGAGCGGCTGGTCGCCGCGGGCGCCCGGCGGAACCAACTCGTCGAACTGGCGGCCGACTTCACCCACCTCGCCGAGGTCGCGGCGCTGGCCGGCACGGTCGTCGAGCACTACCCGGCGCTGGACCTGCTGGTGAACAACGCCGCCGCGATGGCGCCCGAGCGCTGCACCCTGACCGGCGACGGCAACGAGGTCTCGCTCCAGGTCAACTTCCTGGCCGCGCACCTGCTGGCGAGGCTGCTGCGCGCCCCGCTCTCGGCGGCCGGCGACGCCCGGATCGTCAACGTCTCCTCCTCGCTGCACCGCACCGCCTCGATGAACTGGTCGGACCCGCACCGGACGAAGAGGTACTCGCGGGTCGCCGCGTACGCGCAGTCGCAGCTGGCGCTCACCATGGCGACCGCCGGGATGGCCCCGGCCGGCTCCGGCATCACCGCCGTCAGCCTCGACCCGGGCCAGTGCGCCACCGCGCTGCTTCCGCTGTACGGGCGCACCGGCGCGCCGGCGGCGGAGGGGGCGGCGGCCGTGGTGCGGCTCTGCCTGCCGGGGACGGTCGTGGCCAACGGCGCCTACTTCGACGGCGATGCGGTCGCGCCCGTGGCGCCGGCCGTCCAGGAGGAGCGCTCGCTGAAGCGCCTGGCCAAGCTCGCCGACCAGCTGGCCGGCCGGGCCGCCTGAACCGCCGGCACCCCACGGACCGGGAGGAGGGGCACGATGTCCAAGCGCGCCCGCGAGAAGAGGGCCCGGCGGAGGAAGAGGGCCAACCACGGCCGGAAGAGCGGGCGTTGACCCGATGGACCCACCCGGTGCCGCGTGCGACCGGCACCGGGTGCACCCATTGAGGCCCCCGGGGCTCGGGCGCTCCCGGAAGGTGATCGGCGTGCGGACCTGTGACGGGTCCGGCGAACAGCAGCGGACGATCACCGGCCGAGGCGCCGCCAATGCTTTGTCAAGACCGAGCCGCTGACAGGGCTGCGGCCGTCCCCGGCCGCAGCTGCGGAGAACCCTCAGGCTCCGTGCCCCCGGGCGGACGCGATGGCCGCCCGTACCGTTTCCAGCAGGGCTTCCAGGCCCTGCGCCCGCTGCCATTCCTCGGCCGACAGGTGCCAGGTGTGCTGCGTCGCCGGGGCCTCGGGCGAACCGGCGACGACCTCGACGGTCCGCCTCCCCTTCCGGTCGGGGCCCGTGACCCGCAGGTCCGTGTTCCGGATGTGGAACCGCTTCGGACAGCTCCCGAAGACCTCCAGGATCCGGCCGTCGAACGTGTAGAACTCTCTGCCTGCCCTGGCCGTGATCTCGTCGGTCATGGGGCGACGCTACAGGCGGGACCCGCGGCTGTCAGGCCTCCGTCCGGCGGCAGTTCCGTCACCGCTCCGGCCGCGGGGCGTGTCACGTGATCCAGGTACCGCCGCTCCGGCACCGGATCTTCGTGACTGTCCGTGACCATCGCGGCTCGGCAAGATCTACCTCACCGAACGGAACGCCGGCAGGAAGGCGGACCGGACAGGTGGCGGCGGCGACGCCCCCCTGGCCGCCCGCACCCGTACCGCGTTGTGCCGGTCCGCCTGACGCTTCCTCCGAACTCGTCCGAAAGCAGCCCATCATGAGCGCCGCTAGCGCCCGCCTGAAGAAGTCCGCCACCGCCACCGCCCTGGCCGTCAGCCTCCTCGCCGGGGCCGGTACGGCTCTGGTCGCGGCCCCGACCCCGGCCGCCGCGGCCGACTGCGCCGGCAAGGACGGCGTCGGGGGCGGCAACTGCACCAGCGCCCTGATCGGCGCCGTCGCCGACACCGTCAAGTTCGTCCTCGGTGCGGCCAACCAGGCGAAGATGGAGAACGCCCAGTTCACCCAGGCCCTGGTCTCCAAGCTGAGCAGTGCCGCGCCCGGCTACAACGTCCTCGTCTTCAAGTACGACGGGACGGACGCCTTCGACACCAAGTGGTTCAAGAACGACTACTCGGCGAACATGCGGGGGGTGATGTTCGAGGACGACGTCAAGCTGGAGCACCACGACAAGGAGGGCGGGCCGCAGGGCTACGACGACTTCAAGGTCTGGGTCTTCGCGGGCGAGTCGACCTTCGTCAACTACGGTGACGGCGGCTTCATGAACTGGGCCTTCATCGGCCATGACTCGGACACCAGCGGCCGTGGGGGCCGGATCATCCACTTCCCGGCCCGGGTGGTGCCGGGGTCCTCCAGCGGCTCCACCCCTCCGCCCGGAACCCCCTCGACGCCCCAGGTGCCGATCGGAGGCCAGATCATCACCGTCCCCGCGATCCCCATCAGCAGCCCGGAGACCCCCGGCATCCCCGCGCACGAGACCGGCGACACCGGGAGCAGCATCCCCGGCGGCCACATCCGGATGGGCTTCGGTGTCGCCGACTCGGGCGCCGCCCAGTTGGGCGGCACGCTGCACGCGAGCGTCAGGAACGGCAGGGCGCCCGCCGCCAACGGTTCCGCGAGCGGTACCCCGGTCACCGCCGCCACCAGCACCGCCGCCAAGTCCACCGGCTGGGTCTTCACCCAGGACGCCGGCGGGCTCTACAAGATCACCAACGCCGTCACCGGCCTGGCCCTCACCGAGAACACCAAGAGCTACCTGGCCGAGGCGCGCCCCTGGACGGGCTCCGCCGCCCAGAAGTGGGAGGTCTTCGCGTTCGGCGACGGCGAGTACCAGATCCGCGTCAGCACCGACGACTGCCTCACCTACGACGAGGACAACAAGGCCCTCGGGGTCTGGACCTGCACCAACGACTGGAACCAGCGCTGGACGATCAAGCCCTGACCGTCCCTCGCCCGACCCCGCCCCCTCGCCCGAGCCCGCCCCTGCCTCCGCCCCTGCCTCCGCCCCTGCCTCCGCCCCTGACTCCGCCCCCGCCGGGACCCGCCGGCGGGGGCGGGCCCGTGTCCGGCCCGACGTCGCGCACGCGCCCCGGGGCCGCGTCACGAGACGGGGAGGCCGTGGCCGTGGGTGAAGGCGAACAGCGCCAACTGCATGCGAGTGGTGGCGCCGGTCTTGCTGCGGATCCGTCGGAGGTAGGTGTCGACGGTGTGCGGGCTGAGCTGGAGGCGGCGCGCGATGGTGTCGTAGGTGGCTCCTCGGGCCAGCAGCTCCAGCACCTCCACCTCCCGGCGGCTCAGGGCGGGGGCGGCGGTGGCGGGTCGGGACATCGGGGCACTCTCCTGGCTGAGGGGGCGTCGGACGGGGGCGGCAGTCACGGCGACCGCTCAGTAGATGGGCTGGCAGCCGGGGGTCGTGCACGCGCCGCCCCACGAGGTGTCGTCCGCGTGAACGTTGCGGGCCGCCGTCGCGTGGTCCTGCGGAACGGCGAGCGCGGCGGGGGCGCTGATCCCGAGAAGTGCCGCGAGCAGTACGGCGGCGGTGATGAAACGCTTCATGGAGTCCTCCTGGAGGGAACCTCGATGGTCCGCCGAGCGGGTCCCGGCCTGTGATCTAGCATGTCGCCGAGATGATCACGCGCCTACGGGCCGACCACCTCACCAAGCTGGGTGGCAGCAAAGTGACTGGGGGATGTACATGGACATTTCCGGTGAACCGGACGATCGGGCGGGTGGAACGGAACCCGATCAGGTCGACGTGGCGGTCTACTCCTGGGTACTGGAACACCACCGGCTCGAACCCGAGGCCATCGCCGCAGACTTGGGACTGGACCCGGACCGGGCAGCCGCCTCGGTACGCCGGCTGAGCGCCCTGCGCCTGGTGTACCCGGATCCGCAGGACCCGGCGGCGGGCTACGCCGTCGCACCGGAGGCCGCGATGGCCCGGCTCGCCGCCCCCGCCGAGGCCCGGATCCGCCGCGAGCAGGAGGAGCTGGCCAGGGGACAGGCCCGACTCGTCGGCTTCTTCCCCCACTACCAGCGCGGCGGACGGGCGGCCGGCGCCGGTGAGGGGGTCGAGGTCATCAGCAGCCTGCAGGAGGTACGGGCGGCACTCGACCGGGCCTCGGACAGCTGCCGGAGCGAGGTGCTGGCCAGCCAGCCCGGCGGCGGAAGTCGCGTGCCGGCGGCCATGGAGGAAGCCCTCGGCCGTGACCGCGCGCTGCTCGCCCGCGGGGTGCGGATGCGCACGCTCTACCACCACACCGCACGCTTCAACGGCCCCAGCCAGGCGTACGTGGAAGCGGCCTCGCCGCTCGGCGGCGAGTACCGCACCGTCCACGAGCTGTTCGGCCGCATCATCGTCTTCGACCGCGAACTCGCCTTCATCCCCGCGAGCGACGGCTCCTGGGGCGCGGTGGCGGTCCGTCAGGAGTCACTGGTCGCCTACCTGTGCGAGATCTTCGAACAGTCCTGGTCGTGTGCCAGGCCGTTCTCCGCCGCCACCGCGGACGGCCTGGAGCAGGTCTCCCAGGAGATCGACCGGACCATCCTGCGGCTGCTCGCCGCCGGGCTCAAGGACGAGACGATCGCCCGCCGCCTCGGGATGTCCCTGCGCACCGCGCGGCGTCACATCGCCGACATCATGGGTCAGTTGGACGCCGAGAGTCGGTTCCAGGCGGGTGTGGCCGCCGCCCGTACCGGGCTGCTGGGCGAGTAGCGGCACCCCGGGAGACAGGGGTACGGGGGCGGCCGGGTCACGCGGGCGGCAGGGTCACGCGAGCCCGGGACCGGAGGCCCGGGACCGGGTTCGCGTGACTGTCCCGGCGCCACCACCGGAATCCATGATGGAGCCCGGCGAAGGGAAGCCTCCCGTCGCGAGGCTCCGGAACGGGGGACGACGGTGCAGTGGGGGCAGGACGATCAGGAGAACGAACCGGTCGACGAGAGCGGCTACCTCCGGGAACTCGCCGCGTTCCTCTCGGCCCGGTCCGGTGGAGGACCGGCCGTCCTGTGGACGGACTACGAGCCCCCCGTCACCGGCGACCCGTCCACGGCGGAGGCCGCGGCAGCCCTCGCCACCGGGCTGAGCACACTGCTGGGCGTCACCGTCCGGATCCTCCCTCAGGACCCCGCGGACCCGCACGCGGCGCAGATGCGACAGGCCGGTTCGGAGGAGCTCCTGGTACTCCAGCTGTCCTCCGTCACCGACATCCTGGTCGGTGCGCCGACGGCCTCGACGGACACGATCCCCGGTCCGATCGGCTCCACCGGCTCCACCGCCTCGACCGACGCGCACCGGGTGCCGCTGGCGGTCCGACTGCGGGGCGGCCAGGCGCTCTTCGTCCCGCGCCGTTCGACCTGCACGCTGCTGCCCGAGCCGGGCTCCCGGCATGCGGTGCTTCAGATCCCGACACCGCGGACCGGGCCGCGGGCCCGTCCCGGGAGAGGCCCCGGGCCCGGCGTCGGCCGGTAGCCACCGGGGTGGTCCCGGTGCGGCTCCGGTCCGGAGCCGCACCGGCCCGGCGACGGACTACCGGTTGCCCAGGGAGCCCGGGTAGAGGTACTCCTCGGCCGGGAGCGTGGTCCCGTGGGCCCAGGCGTCGAAGAAGCCCTTGAGGTCCTTGCCCGACACCCGCGCGGCCAGCGCCTCGAACTGCGGGAACGAGGCGTTGCCGTAGGCGTGGTCGGCGGTCCAGCGGCGCAGGGTGGCGAAGAACGCGTCGTCGCCGACGGTGCGCCGCAGGGCGTGCAGCATCAGGGAGCCCTTGAAGTACAGGGCGGGGGCGAGCTCCTTGCCCTTCCCGGGGTCGTACAGCTTCGTGGACCAGAACGAGGGGTTGTCCTTGTTCTCGGCGACCACGTGGGGGTAGAAGCCCTTGTCGAGGTCGGCGCCGTTGTGCTCCTCCCACAGCTGGTTGGCGTACTGGGCGAAGCACTCGGCGATGCAGCCGTCGCGCCAGTCGGTGAACGAGACGCTGTTGCCGAACCACTGGTGGGCGCTCTCGTGGACCACCCCTTCGTCGTAGAGGGCCCCGATGTACGTCGGCCGGCTCTGGGTCTCCAGAGCCGCCGCACCGCGTCCGGGATTCCTGGACTCGCCGACCACGATCGCGCCCGCCGAGGAGAACGGGTACGGGCCGAACTTCGAGGCCAGGAAGGCCAGGACGTCCGGTTGCGCGGCCTCCGTGGCCGCGTCGATCGGGACGTCCGGGCTGTACGCCGTGATGACGGGCTTGCCGTCGGGCAGCTGCGCCCGGTGGACGGTGAACCGGTCGACGGCGACCGTGGCGAGGTACGTCGCCATCGGCCGGTCCTCGTGCCAGCGGAACGTCGTCGTGCCGTCGGCGGTGGTGGTCGGCCCCGGCAGGCCGTTGCCGATGGCGGTCCAGCCGTCGGGGACGGTCGCCGTGAGGGCGAAGGTCGCCTTGTCGGACGGGTGGTCGTTCGACGGGTACCACGAGGTCGCGGAGTGCGGTTCGCCCGACACGTTCGCGCCGCTGTTCCTCAGGGTGTGCCAGCCCTCGGCGTCGGGCGTGCCGGCGTACGTCACCCGGACGGCGAACGTGGCGCCCCGGGCGACCCGCTGGGCCGGGACGACGACCAGCTTGTGCTCGCCGGAGCGCGAGAAGGACCGCGCCGGCGTGCCGTTCACGGTGACCGAGGCGACCGTGAAGCCCTTCAGGTCCAGGCTGAAGCGGTCCAGCGCCCGGACGGCCCGGGCGGTGACGGTCGTGTCGCCGTCCAGGTGGTCCGTGCGTGCCGGGTCGTAGGCGATCCGGACGTCGTAGTGCCCCACGTCGTAGCCGGAGTCGCCGTCGTCGGGGAAGTACGGGTCCCCGAGGCCCGCCGCGGAGGCGGGCAGGGCCGTCAGGGCGACGCCGAGGGCGGTCGCGGTCGCCAGCGCGGCGGCGGTCCGGCGGCGGGTGGTCGGTGTTGCGGGCATCCGTGTCTCCTGCGGGGTGTCGGGTGGTCAGGGCCGGGCGGTGGCAGGGGTGGTGGCGGCGAGCTGCCACACCACGCCGATCAGGGCGTTGGTGCTGGTGGTCTGCGTCGCCGGGTCGACGTTGGCGAGGTTGTCGCAGGCATCGTGGATGCAGTCGGAGATGCCGGTGCTGAAGCCGGAGGACGGGATGCCGGCCTTGCCGAACGACTCGTTGTCCGACCCGCCCACGCCGATGTCGAAGGTGGCGAGCCCCCGGGCGGCGAACCACGACTCGAAGACCTGCCCGGCCGCGCTGTCGGCCTGCTGACCGTCCTTCACCACGAGCCACTGCTGGGTGTTCCGGCTGCCGGTCTGGTCGAAGTTGAGGTACAGGTCGACCGCCTTGCGGTCGGCGTCGGACAGGCCACGGACGTAGTCGGCGGAACCGACCAGCCCGGCCTCCTCGGCCCCCCACCAGGCGAACCGCAGGTGCCGGGCGGGCTTCAACCGGGCCTTGGCCACCTGGAGGGCGGTGGTCAGCACCGTGGCCGACCCGGACCCGTTGTCGTTGATCCCCGGGCCCTGCTTGACGCTGTCCAGGTGGGCGCCGGAGAGCAGCACGTGGTTCGGGTCGCCGCCGGGCCAGTCGGCGATCAGGTTGTAGCCGGTCGCGCCGTCGTGCGAGAAGCGGCGCACTTCGGTGCGGAAACCGGCCCGGTCCAGCGCGTGGCGCACGTACGCCAGTGACTCCGCGTACCCGCGGGTGCCGTGCGCGCGGTTGCCGCCGTTGCGATCGGCGATCTGCTGCAGGGCCCGCAGGTGCGGCATCACGTCCTCCTCCGCGACGGTCGGCGCGGTGGCGGGCGCGGTGGCGGGACCGGAGGGGACCTCGGTGGCCGCCGTGGCGGCGGAGGGGACCGCGGACAGGACCAGGGCCACGCCGAGGACACCGGCGGCGAGGGAGAACGGACGGGAGGACGGCTTCGGGGACGGCTTCACGAGGGGCCTCTCGGGAGGGGACCGGGGCACTCGGCCCCGGCGGACCCCGCCACACTCTCCGCCCGGTGTCAGGAAGTTGTCAGGAAGCAGTCGGAAAGCGGTGGTGACGTGGGCGGACACGGTCGGGAAACGGTGACCGGACGGCGCTTTACGATCATCCGTATGTGCGCACATGTGGTGGTTGCCGAGGACGATCCCAAACAGGCCGACCTCATCCGCTTGTACCTGGAACGCGAAGGCCACCGCGTCGACGTCGTCCACGACGGCCGGGCCGCCCTGGAGCGGGCCCGCCTCGGATCGGTGCAACTCCTCGTCCTCGACGTGATGATGCCGGTCCTGGACGGCCTGGACGTGTGCCGAACCCTGCGCGCCGAGTCCCCCCTGCCGGTGCTGATGCTGACCGCCCGCACCGCCGAGGAGGACCTCCTGCTCGGACTCGACCTCGGCGCCGACGACTACCTCACCAAGCCCTACAGCCCCCGGGAACTGGTCGCCCGGGTCCGCGCCCTGCTGCGCCGCGGCTCCCGGCCGGCCCCGGCCCGGGACACCCACGGCGGCCGGGACGCCCAGGACGCCTCCGGGCCGCAGGCCGTCCTGCGGGTCGGACCGCTCACCGTCGACCCGCTGCGCCACGAGGTCACCGCCCACGGCCGTCGGATCGGCTGCACACCCGCCGAGTTCCGGCTGCTGGAGGTGCTGGCCGGCCAGCCGGGCCGGGTCTTCACCCGCGCCCAGCTGCTGGAACACCTGCACGGCATCGACCGCTACATCACCACCCGCACCGTCGACACCCACGTGATGAACCTGCGCCGCAAGATCGAACCGGATGCGCGCCGCCCCGTCGCCCTCCTGACGGTGTACGGCATCGGCTACAAGCTCGCGGAGGAGCCGCCCGGTGCGTCCTGACACCCCGCTGCGCCGCAGCCTGACGGTCCGGCTGCTCGCGCTCTCCGCCCTGGTCTCCCTCTGCTCCATCGCCGCGACCGCCTGGCTGGCCGCCCGCACGACCACCGGCGCGATCGAGCGGGAGCAGACCCGGGTCCTCGTGGACCACACCCGGATCTACGACGAACTGCTCGGCTACGCCGCGACCCACGCCGACTGGAGCGGGGCGCAGGAGACCGTTCGGCGGCTCGCGGACGCCACCGGGCGCCGCATCGTCCTGGCGACGCCGCGCTTCGAACCGGTCGTGGACTCGGCGGCCGGGGCGGGTGCGGCTCCTGCGCCCGAGAGCGGTCCCGCGTCGACGGCCGGTGAGCGGACGGCCCTGCCCCGTACGCCCACCGCCACCGTGGACCCGCTCGCCGTCGACATCGCCATGCTGCCCGGCGCACCGAGCGACCGGATCGACGCCCGCGCGGCGGGACCGTTCCGGCCGACCGCCGCCGAGCACGCGACCCTGCGGGCCGCCCTGCTGCGGCAGGCGGACTGCCTGCGGTCGGCGCTCGGCATCGAGGCGACCGTCACCGACGACCTCGCCGGGCGGCCGCGGCTGCGGACCACCGACGACCGCGCCGACGGTGTGCGCTGCGCGTCCCCCGTGGTGATGGCGGCCCCGACCGACACCGAGCGCGCCGCCCTCACCGACCTCACCGCGCTGGTCAACGCCTGCCTGGCCCGCCGGCAGGCCGGTCCCGTCACCCTGTCCCTGGGGCCGGACGGGATCCCGGCAGGGCCGGCGCCGCAGGACCGGGCGATGTCCGCCTGCCTGACCAACGCCCGCCGGCAGCAGCTCGTCCAGTACGTGGCGCCGCCCGTGCTGCTGTTCGTCGACACCCCGGTGACCGCCCCGAAGGGCACCGGCGCCGGGGGCGAGGCCCCCACGGCGGTCTCCGCGTCGATCCCCGCCCACCCCGGACGGGTCGCCGAGGTCGCGGCCCTGGTGCTGTCGGTGACCGTGGCGGTCACGGTGACGGTCGGCCTGCGGCTCTCCCGGCCGCTGCACGCCCTCACCCACGCCGCCCGGCGGATGGCCGACGGGGACCTCTCGGCCCGGGTCGACGTGACCGGCCGCGACGAGATCGCCGGACTCGCCGCCGCCTTCAACGCGATGGCGGAACGGCGCGGGCAACTGGAGGACCTGCGCAAGGCGATGGTGGGCGACATCGCGCACGAGCTGCGCACCCCGCTGAGCAACATCCGCGGCTGGCTGGAGGCCGTCGAGGACGGCGTCGCCACCGCGGACCGGGCGCTGACGGGCTCGCTGCTCGAAGAGGCCCTGCTGCTCCAGCACCTCATCGACGACCTGAAGGACCTGGCCGCCGCCGACGCGGGCGAACTGGCCCTGTACCGCGAACCCGTGGACGTCGAGGACCTGTTGGCGCAGGTCGCCACCGCGCACGGAGCCCGGGCCCGGGCGTCCGGAGTGGCCCTGGCGCTGGCCGTCGAGCCTTCCCGGGACGCGTCGTCCGGGACCGCGCCGGACGGGACCGCGCCGGACGGGACCGCGTCGTCCCGGAACATGTCGTCCGGGAGCGCGCCGGACGGCTCGGCGGCCGGCGCCGAGCTGTTCGCCGACCCGGTGCGCCTGCGCCAGGCCCTCGGCAACCTGGTCGCCAACGCGGTCCGGCACACCCCGGCGGGCGGCACGGTCACCCTGCGGGCCCGCACCGACGCCGACGCCGTCCTCATCGAGGTCGCCGACACCGGCAGCGGCATCGCCGAGGCGGACCTGCCGCTGGTGTTCGAGCGCTTCTGGCGGGCGGAGAAGTCCCGCAGCCGTCGGACCGGCGGCAGCGGTCTCGGCCTCGCCATCGTCCGCAAGCTCGCCGAGGTCCACGACGGCAGCGTCCGGGTGGCCAGTACCCCCGGCAGGGGCTCGGTGTTCACCGTGCGCCTGCCGCTGGCCCCGACAGCGGCGTCGGGGCCGACGGGCCGGGGCCGGAAGGAGCCGGGGGTGACGGCCTCGCCGCGCCCGGGGGTGTCGAGCCGCTCGTAGCCGCCCCGGTCGCCCCGGTCGCCCCGGTCGCCGCCCGCCGCCCGCGCGGTCAGACGACGGTGAGCAGCGTGCCCTCGTACGCGAGCCACTGGGCGAAGGCGTGCAGTCCCTTGGCATGCCCGGTCGCCGGTGTCCAGCCGGGTGGGCGGGGGCCGTCCGGGAACGCCGGCCGGGGGGTGGGGGCTCCGGGCGCCGGTGGGTCGGTCCGGACCGGCACCGGGCGGACGGCGGTGTGCACGGCGTGCGCCAACTCGCCGAGCGTGGCGGGCTTCTCGCCCGCGACGCTCAGGGCGCGGGCGGTGGGCCGGGTGCGCAGCACGGCCAGCACGGCGTCGGCCAGGTCGTCCGTGTAGACGGGGTGCACCTCGGTGTCGGGGCCCTCCTGGACGACCACCGGCCGGCTGCGCAGGGCGTCCCACACCATGCGGCCGATGAGGGTGTCCCGGGAGCAGCCGGGGCCGTACACCTCGTCCACGGTCAGGGTGTACGGCCGGGGGTCGTCGGGCAGGTGGATCCTCAGTTCCCGGGCCGGGGCTCCCGCGCGCAGGCCGGTCAGGTCGAGGACGGCGTCGGGCGCCGCGTCGCCGGTGAGGTCGGCCAGTCTGCGTGCGAGGTGCTCGCCGAGCGGTGTGGCGCCGCCGCGCAGAGTGAGGCCGGCGGGCCGCCGGGGCCGGCGGCGGGCCGGGCGGTCGGCGGCCTCGTGTCCGGCGGCCAGTGCGCGTCGTGCCACGGCGGCCAGGGCCTCGCGGCGTTCGGCGAGGTGTTCCTCGGTGCTGGTGTTGCTGATGCCGCCGGGTCCGATCGTCGCGATCGCCTCGGCGTACACCTCGGCCCGTACCGCGGGTGCGGAGCCGTCGACGTCCAGGCCGAGGCGGGCGGCCTCGTGGCCCATGGCGAGGGCCGTGAGCCAGGTCCCGCGGACGTCCGGCGCGTCCGGCTCCGGCCCGGGCGGCGCGAACATCGTGCGGGGCAGGCCGAGGCCGTGCAGGTACTGCTCGCAGTCCAGGTGCAGCCAGCGTTCGGGGCCCGGCCCGGTGACCCGCACCGCGCAGCGGGCGACGCCGTACTTGAGGAACGGCAGGACCGTCAGGCCGGTCAGCCGGTTCCCCTCGTCGCCGGGCCGGTCGCCGGGCAGGAAGCAGACCGAACGGCGCGGCCCCCGGAAGGCGTTGCCCGAGATCGAGCCGCGGTCCTGGTGCTCGGCGAGGTTGGGGACGGAGACGTAGCGGGGGACGCCGGCGTCCCGGAGGTAGCGGTGCATCAGGATGTCGTCGGGCCAGCCGCCGAGGCGCTCGCGGCCGTAGCGGACGAAGCCCTCGGCGACGGCCCGGGGGAGCACGATCGCGACGCACGGGAAGTACTCGTTGACCGCGCCGATCCAGCGGGCGCCGGCCATGGCGCCGAAGCGGGCCGCGGCCCCGTTGCGGGAGTCCCACAGGGCGAACAGGGCCAGTGCCGCGTCCGGCATCGCGTCGATGGCGAGGCGGACCCGTTCGAAGAACGTTTCGGACAACAGCATGTCGTCCTGGACGACCAGTTGGTGGGTTGCGCCGTCCTCGACGGCCTCCCAGGCGGCGAGTGCCGTGCGCAGCACCGAGGGGGTGCCGGTGGGGTCCGGGTCCATGACGACGCGCAGCGCGCCCGGGGGCGCCGCCAGGGCCATCCGCTCGGCGGCCCGCCGGCGCTTCGGGTGGGTCATGACCACCCCGCTGAGCTGATGGAGCGTCATCTCATTTCCCTGTCTCTGTTGGGGCGTAAGGGACTTGGTGGATCCACTGGAGCGATCGGATACTGCGGGTGCCACCGGTTCCGGACAGTACGGATCGCGCCGAGGGCTGGCAAGAGTGCCGAATTCGCACTGGCGGAGCGGTTGGAGATCCACGGATGCTGGGCTGGCACGCCACCTTCCGTGTGAAGCCTGTGGCTGTGTGTGAGTGCGCATCGAGTTCGCCGTCTCCACGGAAAGGGACACACATGTCCGCTGGATCGCACGCGCCATCGAACGAAGCCGGAGCCGACGGGGGCGAGAGCGTCGAGGCCCGGCTGGAGAAACTGCGCGACGCCCGCGTCGTCGTGACGGGGGGTGGGGGCCTGGTGGGCAGCCGGCTCAGCGCCCTGCTGTGCCGGGCCGGTGCCGAGGTGGCCGTCCTGGACCGGATGGACGCCTACCCCGAGTCCGGGCACGCGGTCTTCGGGGTGGAGGGGAGCGGGGCCCGGCTGGTCGTCGGCGACGTGTGCGACCGCGACACGGTCGCCGGGCTGGTCCGGGAGGCCGACTTCGTGGTCCACGCCGCCGCCTACGCGGACGTGGCCGCCTGCACCCGGAATCCCGGCATCGCCTTCCGGGCCAATGTGCAGGGCACCCAGGTCGTCCTGGAGGAGGCGGCCCGGGCACGGGTCCGCCGCCTGGTGCTGGTCTCGTCCGCGTCCGTGTACGGCGACGGCCCCGCCGACTCGCCCGGCCCGCACGTGTTCCACGAGGACCAGCCGCTGTTCCCGCTGTCGGTGTACGCGAACGGCAAGCTGTGGGCGGAGCACCAGACCCGGCTGCTGCTCGGGGCGTCGTCGGGGTGCGAGCACGCGATCGTCCGGTACTTCTCGGTGTACGGGGAGCCGCAGATCCCCAAGCCGGGCAGCCACTCCTGGATGGTCCCGTGGCTGTCCCTGCAGGCCCGGCTCGGCCGTCCCATGCGCCTGAACGGGGGCGGCGTCCAGGTGCGCGACCTGGTCCACGTCGAGGACGTGGCCGAGGCGACGGCGCTGGCGCTCGTGGAGGAGGGGATGGCGGGCCGGACGGTGAACGTGGGGACGGGCCGCCCGACGTCCGTCCGGGAGGTCGCGGACCTGCTCACCCCCTACTTCCCGGGGGCGCGCCGGATCGTCACCCCGCGTCCCGAGGGCGATCCGCTCGGGGGCTACGCCTCCACGGAGCGGTGCCGGGAGCTGCTGCGCTGGCGGGCCCGGATCGACGTGGCGCAGGGCGTGGACCGGTACGTGCGGTGGCTGGAGTCGACACCCGAGGCGGTGCCGCGCTGGCTGGTGGAGGAGAACGCGTGACAGTCTGTGGCCCCGTGGACGTCCGCCGTGGGGCGGGCCGCGAAGGAGGCGGTGCGGGCATGGGTTACGTCGGGTCGTACACCTGGTCACTGCGTCAGAAGGTGGGCGGCAGAAAGCTGTTGATGCCGGGGGCCCAGGTCCTGCTGCTCGACGCGGCCGGCCGGGGGCTGTTCCAGCAGCGGGTCGACAACGGCGTGTGGGAGCTGCCGGCGGGCGCCTGCGAGGAGGACGGGGGCTTCGCCGACGCGGCCGTCCGGGAGGTGGCGGAGGAGACCGGGCTGCGGGTGGAGAAGGAGGACCTGGTCGCGTTCGGGTCGCTGTCCGATCCGGCCGTGCACACCCTGACCTATCCGAACGGGGACGTCACCCACTGCTTCGCGCTGTGCTTCGTGGCCCGGCGCTGGTCGGGGGAGCTCGCCCCGGGGGCGGACGAGGTGCGCCGGGCGGAGTTCCGGCGCCTCGACGATCCGCCGGGGCCGCTGCACCCGCCCACGGCGGTGGTGCTGTCGATGTACCGGGCGTTCGTCGCCGAGGGGAGGTTCCAGGCCGGATGAGCGAGGAGCACCGGATCAGCGAAGAGCGCCGGACGAGCGAAGAGCATCCGATCCGCGCCGCGGTGCCGTGCCGGGCGTGCCTGTCGGGGGAGGACCTGGACTGGCTGGGGGCGGGCCGATCGGTCAGCCTCGCCCTCGACCTGCCGACCACGGTCGAGGTGCTGCCGGGGGCGACGGCCGGCGCGGAGACCGCCGGAGACTGGCCGGCCGAGGTGTGGACCTTCCTGCGCGCCCGGCTCCCCGGGCTGGCCCCCGCCCCGCCGCCGGTGCGCGTCCGCAGCGAGGCGCCCCCCGCGAGCGGGCTGTCCTCGTCCACCGCGCTGATCGTGGCGCTGTTCCGGGCCTTCGCCGAGGCCGGGGCGCCGGCCGGCGAGCGGGTGCCGGAGCGCTCGATCGTCCAGTGGGCGTACGAGTTCGAGTTCGCCCGGTTCAACGGCGGCGGCATGGACCACCTCGCCGTGGCCGAGGGCGGCGCGCTGCTGATCGACGGCCGGGAGCACGGGCTGCCGGTCGTCAGGGAGCGGCTGGAGTTCCCGGACGACTGGCGGGTGGTCGTGGTGGATTCGGGCACCCGGAAGAACACCGGCGACCACATCCGTACGGTGCGGGCGCAGCTCGCGGCCGGCGATCCCGCGCTCGCGGCGTACCGGTCCGAGGCCGACCGGGCCTCGGCCGCCGCGTGGGCGGCGCTGCGCGGGCGCGACCACGAGGCGCTGGGGGAGGCGATGGCCCGGGCGCACGCGGCGATGCGCGACTTCCAGGGCATGTCGACCCCGCTCCTGGAGGAACTGCGCACGGTGGCGCTGCGCGCCGTCGGCCTGCCGCTGAAGCTCAGCGGGGCCGGCGGCGGCGGCTCGCTGGTCGGGGTGTGCCGCGCGGGCGACGCGCCCGCGGTGGTGGCGGGCCTGGCCGGCGCGCTGCGCGGCCGGTACCCCGGGGCGCGGGTGATCCCCGCCCGGGCGGCGGCGGGGAGCCGCGGTGCCCGGGCGGGGGATCGGGTCGGCGTCAGCGCGGTGTGACGGTCACGGCGACGGTCACAGGAACGGGTCGTAGTCCTCCTGGAGGGGGACTGCGCCCGTTCCCTCCGCGATCTGCTCCAGTTCCAGGTTGGAGCGGTGCCGCGCGCAGTGGAAGCGGCAGTCCCGGCTCGGGTCGATGATGCCGCGGTCGGAGCCCTGCCAGATGTCGGCCAGGCTGTCGGTGACGGCGTCGCCGATCCTGGCCATCGGGTTGCCGCGGTGGTAGGCGCAGACGTACACGCCGGACGGGGTGATCAGGGTGCGCAGTTCGGCGACCCGGCAGCGGTGGTACTCCTTGGGCTGGACGGGGCCGGTGTGGCGGCGCAGGGAGGTGAGCGTGGAGGAGTTGACGAGCTGGAAGGTGTCGCTCTCCAGCCGGGCCGCCTCGGCGAGCTGGCGGTCGACCGCGTCGAGGATGTCCTGGGACACCTGGATGACGTGGTGCTCCTCGTCGAACATCGCCTTGGTCTCGAAGTAGTCGCAGCCGATGTCGTGGGCGAGTTCGGCGGCGCGCAGCACCTCGGTGTGGTTGCTGACGGTCCGGCCGTCCGGCTCCCGGCGGGTCATGACGAGGAAGGAGTAGCCGAGGGCGCCGCTCTTCGCCTCGGCGAGCAGCCGCATGTTCGCGACGACCTTGTCGAAGACGCTGCGGCCCTTGCGGTCGGGGCGGAAGAGCCCGTACGTCCCGGCGGTGCCGGCGTCCATGGAGACGCGGACCCAGGTGGCGTAGCGGGCGAGTTCGGTGAGGTTCTTGTCGATCATGGTGCCGTTGGTGACGACCCCGACGGCCAGGCCCGCCTCACCGAGGATGCGCAGGACCTTGCGGGTGCCCCGGTGGGCGAGCGGCTCGCCGCCCCCGATCAGCACCACGCCCCGGACGGACAGGGCGACCAGCTCCTCGGCGAGCGCCGCCAGCCGTTCGGGGGTGAAGCGGCCCTGGTTGAGGAGCTTTCCGCTGATGCACTCGGGGCAGGCCAGGTCGCAGAAGGTCGTCGGATCGAGGTCCACGACGAGTGGCGCGCCGGAGGCGGCTCCCGAGGCGGCCTCCAGGACACGGGGCCAGCCGGACGGCTGGTACAGCTTGGACACGAGATCGAGGCGGTCGTGCGTCACGGAATCCTCCTGTGGACGTGAACGGGGTGCCGCCGGGAGAGCGGGGCCTGCTGCGCTCGCGGTCAGCCCTTGACCGCGCCGGCCGCGAGGCCGGAGGCGATCCTGCGCTGGACGACGAGGAAGAAGACCACGACGGGCAGGGCGGTGAGCGTGGCGCCCGCCATGAGACCGCCGTAGTCGGTCCCGAAGCTGGTCTGGAAGGAGACCAGCCAGATGCTGACGGTCTGCTTCTTCGGACTCGACAGCAGGACGTAGACGAGGACGTACTCGTTCCACGCCTGGACGAGGGCGAAGACGGAGGTGGCGACGATGCCGGGGGCGAGCAGTGGCAGCACCACCCGGCGGAAGGCGCCGAGGCGGCCGCAGCCGTCGACCATGGCCGCCTCCTCCAGTTCCACCGGGACGCCGGCGATGAAGCCGCGCAGCATCCACACCGTGAAGGGCAGCGTGAACACCAGGTAGGTGAGGATCACGCCGGCGAGGCTGTCGGTCATCCCGACGTCGTTCAGCAGCAGGTACACCGGGATGATCAGGGCCGTCAGCGGGACCATCTGGACGATCAGGATCACCACGACGAAGGCCCTGCGGCCGGCGAAGCGGAACCGGGCGAGGGCGAAGGCGGCGAGGGCGCCGACGACCAGCGACACCAGGACGGTGCCGAGGCCGATGACCAAGCTGGAGCGGACGTTGGCCCAGAAGGTCTCGGTGCCCAGCGCCCGGGCGAAGTTGTCGAGCGTGAACCGGCCCGGCCAGAACTCCGGCGGCAGGCGCAGGATCTCGGTGGCCGGCCGGAACGCCGTGAGCACCATCCAGTAGACGGGGAAGCCGATCACCGCGGCGACGAGCAGCCCGAGGAGGTCGCGGCCCAGGGACCGCCGCCGCCTCATTCGACCTCTCCCGTCCGGAACATCTGACGCAGGTACACGACCGAACCGGCGAGCAGCAGCACGACGGTCACCAGCGCGATCGCGGCCCCGGTGCTGTACCGGTTGACGGCGAAGGACTCGATGAAGGAGTAGACGCCCAACAGGTAGTACTCCCGTTCGGGCTGGCCGCCGCGCATCAGCCAGATCTGGTTGAAGACGCCGAAGTCCCAGATGGCCGACAGCGTGGTGACCATGACGAGGACCGGTCTGATCACCGGCAGGGTCACGTGCCGGAAGACCTGGAACGGCCGGGCCCCGTCGAGCACCGCGGACTCCTCCAACTCGGGCGGGACCTGGGCCAGCGCGGCCCGCAGGGTGATCGCGGCGAACGGCAGCGAGCCCCACACCACGACGGCGACGATGACGGAGAACCCCTGCCAGGGGTCGGTGAACCAGTTGTGGCGGGCCAGGTCGACCCCGGGCAGGTTCGAGAGCAGCCAGTTCACCACGCCGTAGTCGGCGTCGAAGAGCCAGCGGAAGATCGACGCGGCGACCATGACGGGCATCGCCCACACGGTCACCAGCACCCCGGCGATGACGGCGCGCACCCACGGGGAGACCCGGTGCATCAGCTGGGCCGTGAACAGCCCGCAGAGCACGGTGAGGACGACGCACACCGCGGTGAAGAGCACCGTACGGGCCACCACCGTCCAGAAGAACCCGTCACCGAGGATCCGGCGGAACTGGTCCAGCCCGGCCCACGGCGGCGACGTGCCGCTGAACAGCTGCTCGCGGGTCATGTCCTGGAAGGAGAGGACGACCATGTCCACGAGCGGGTAGCCGAGCACCAGGACGAGCGCGAGGACGGTCGGGCCGATCAGGAGGTACGGCAGCAGCGGACGCCGCCGCCGGCCCCGGTCAGCGCTCATTGACCACTTCGTCGATCCGCTGGTCCGCCTCCCGCGCGGCGTCCTGCACCGACGCCTTGCCGTTGGCGATCCGTTCGAGCATCTCGGGCAGGATGTTGGACTTCTCCACCGACGTCCAGCCCGGCGCGAACGGGGTCATCCAGCCCCCGGTGGCCGCGGCCTGGGCGGCCGGGCCGTTGATGCCGCCGCCGGCGACCTCGGCCAGCTGGACGGTGTTGTTGGGCAGGGTGTTCGCGGCGATCAGCGTCTTCTGCGACTCCCGGTCGGTGAACAGCTTGATCCAGTCGGCGGCCAGGTCCTTGCGCGTCGACTTGGCCGGCACGGCCAGGGTGGAGCCGCCGAGGAACGGCGGCAGGAGCTTCCCGGACGGGCCGGGGAAGGGGAAGGTGGCGAACTTGTCCTTCAGCTTCGGATCCCCGCCGGAGCGTTCGTCGGCGGCGGCGTCCGCCTCCCAGGTGTTGCCGTAGAAGACGCCCACGTGGCCCTGGCCGACGACGGCCGGCTGGTCGCCGTTGTCCTTGGCGCGGTCGCCCACGTAGTAGGCGTCGATCAGCCGCTTCCACTCGGTGAGCCCGGCGACGGACTTCGGCGAGGACAGCGAGGCCTTCCAGCGGTCGCCGTCCTTCACGGCGATCTCGCCGCCCGCGTCCTTCACGAAGGCCATCGCCGCGTACCAGTAGCGGCCGGGCATGTAGAAGGCGGAGAAGTTCGGGTCCTGGGCGCCGACGGTGCTCTTCAGCTTGTCGAACGCGGACAGGAGTTCGGGGTACGTCCCCGGGGCGCCCGGCACGCCGGCCCGGGCGAAGTAGTCGGTGCGGTACACACCGACCCGGGCCCCGACGTAGTAGGGCACGCAGTACGTCTTCCCGTTGTTGCGGCAGGCGTCGGCGAGCGCCGGCAGCCAGGCGTCCGACTGGTCGAAGCGGGCCGGTTCGACGGGGGCGAAGGCACCGTTGACGATGTAGTTGGTGGTCTCGCTGTTGCCCATCTCCACCACGTCGGGCACGTTCTTCCCGGCGAGGACGGCGTCCAGTTTCTGGTTCTTCGTCGTCCACTGCTGGTACTGGACGTCGACCTGGATCCCGGGGTGGTCCTTGGCGAAACGGTCGTTGGTGGACTGGACCAATTGTGGCCAACTCTCCTGGGCGTCCACGGCCAGCCAGACCGTCAGCTTGCCGCCGGCTCCGGAGCCGCCGCCCGATCCGGAACCGCACCCGGCCACGGCCAGGGCCAGGAGCAATGTGAGAACCAAGGGGCGAGAGGGCACGCGAATGGCCATGGGGTCTCCAAGTTCGCTATGGGGGTGGTCTTCTGACTACCCGTCCGATCACCCCGCGGCGCGGAGGCGCGGACATTCGGCCGGAAGATGACGTTCGGTGTCCCACAGAGGGCGCAGCGCCTTGACTCCTCCCGGGTGGTCCCCGCAGGTTGGGCCTCTGCGTCACCCACGCGACCCCCATCGAAGGGCTTGTACGTGACCGAGCAGACGACGACCGCGCCCGATGCGACCCCCGACACCACCGAACGGCCGGTGCGGGTCAACGCCTGGAACGGCTGGGACCCCCTGCGTCATGTGATCGTCGGGCGCGCCGAGGGCACCGTGGTCCAGGCCCCCGAGCACGCGGTCCGCCGGGACTACCCCGACGACGGCTTCCCCCTGGGAACCCACGGCCCGATGCCCGCCGACATGGTCGCCGAGGCCGAGCAGCAGCTCGACGACTTCGCCGCACTGCTGCGCCGCCGCGGCATCCGCGTCGACCGCCCCACCCCCGTCGACTTCACCCAGCAGGTCGGCACCCCCGACTGGACCCAGGACTCCATGTTCGGCTGCATGCCGCCCCGGGACCTGCTGCTGACCGTCGGCAACGAGGTCCTGGAAGCGACCATGTCCTACCGCAGCCGCTGGCACGAGTACCTGTGCTACCGGCCCGTGCTGCAGGGCCTGTTCGAGGCCGACGAGCGCATGCGCTGGGAGGCCGCCCCGAAGCCGCGGCTCACCGACGCCTCGTACCACACCGGGTTCTGGGACACCTACAACGACCTGTCCACCGAGGAACAGCTGGCCCGGGTCCGCGACTACGACCTGGTGCTGACCGAGGCCGAGCCGCTGTTCGACGCCGCCGACGTCGCCCGCTTCGGCAAGGACCTGTTCGTCCAGCTGTCCTTCGTCACCAACCGCAGCGGCTACCAGTGGCTCAAGCGCCACTTCCCCGACCACCGGGTGCACGCCGTGACCTCCACCAACACCCACCCGCTGCACATCGACGCCACCTGGGTGCCGCTGCGCCCCGGCCTGGTGCTGCACTGCGGCGAGCGGCTCGCGGACGCCGAGTTGATGGAGTTCTTCCGGCTCAACGACTGGGAGATCGTCGAGGCGGTGCAGCCCGCGAGCTGGGACCACCCGCCGAAGCTGTCGTTCTGCAGCCCGTGGCTCGCCGGGAACATGCTGAACCTCGACGAGAACACCCTGTGCATCGAGGAGAACGAGGTCCGGCTGGCGGAGCAACTCTCCTCGTACGGCTTCGAGATCGTCCCGGTGCCGTTCCGGGCGGTCGGGCCGTTCGGCGGCGGGCTGCACTGCGCGACCGTCGACATCGAGCGGGACGGCGAACTCCAGGACTACTTCCCGCGCCGGTACGGCCGGTACTGAGGCAGGGCGGGTGCCGAACGTGCTGCCGCCGCAGGTCCGTGCCGTCGTCTTCGACTTCTACGGGACGCTGGTGCGGATGGTCGAGCCGCTGCCGCCCGACCACCGCGGAATCTTCGAACGCCGGGGCCTCGCCGCCCAGGGCGCCCGCTGGGGCGACCAGTGGGCGGTGGGCCCCGGCGAGGGCGAGCAGCACGTGGCCCACTCGGTCGGTGAAACCGCCTACCACCGCTGGGAGTTGGACCGGCTGCTGCGCAGGGCCCGGGCCTGCGGGGTGCCGGAGCGCGAACTCGACGACCTGGTCGAGGAGATCGACCGGGCCATGAAGGCCGTCACGCTGGAGCTCTTCGAGGACGCCCGCCCCGTCCTCGGGGAGCTCCGCGACCGGGGCCTGCTGGTGGGCATCTGCTCCAACTGGTTCTGGAACCTGGAGGACTGCGTCGAGGAGGTCGGCCTCGGCGCGGTGGTCGACGTGGTCGTCGGCTCCGCCCGGGCGGGGGCGCGCAAGCCGCACCCGCTGATCTACCGGGCGCTGCTGGAGCGGTGCGGGCTGCGGGCCGGGGAGGTGCTGTTCGTCGGGGACATGTGGGCGCCCGACGTCCTCGGACCGCTCGCCGCCGGGATGCGGCCCGTCCACCTGTGCCGGCCGGACCCGGCGGTGCGCGGAGCCGAACCGCCCCTGCCGGCCGGGGCGGCCCGGATCCGCGGACTGCGGGACCTGCTCAGGGGCGCGCCGCGCGGTGCCGCAGCCGGTCCAGGAGGTTGCGGGTGACCCGCACGACGCCGGCGTCCTGCTCCCTCCCGCAGACCACCGGCCAGTCGGTGGTGCCCGCGGTGAACACGGTGCCGCCGGCGGTGTGCACGCCCATGGTCGCGGCCCGGGGGCCGGAGAGGCCCGGCTCCCGGACCGGGCCGTTCCAGTGGCCCCACTTGAAGTGGTGGAAGTCCTCGTGGACCGGATCGAGGACGTGGATCCCGAGGATGAGGAAGGAGGCGGGAGTGCCGTCCTCGCCGGTCGCCCGGGCCACACCCCGGGCGTCCCGGGCGTAGGCGGCGCCGTCGCACTCGTACCCGATCAGCGCGGTGCCCGCGCCGAGCCGGTCGGGCTCGCCGCCGTCGGACCCGTCGCGCAGCCCGGTGCCGGCGAACAGCCAGTGGTCGGCGTGCTGGACGGTGTACCCCTCGCGCGGACGGTCCCCGGGCCATTCGGTGCTCGGCCACATGCCGCCGTTGCGGAAACTCACCCCGGTGAGGGAGTTCTCGGGGCGGCCCGCGCCGTCGGGCGGCGCCGGCCACCACTGGTCGGTCGCCGGCAGGTGCGGATACTCGTCCCCCACGTGGTGGTCGGTGTCGGAGACGAACGCGGTGTTCCCGTCGGTCGGATGAATGCGCCACCAGCACGTGTTGGCGCTGAGGAAGGCGATGTTCCCGCCGTCGTGGACGAATCGCTCGGCGTGGGCGCGCATCGCCTCGCTCCAGTATTCGTCATGGCCGACGCTCAGCAGCAGATCGTACGAGGAGAGAAGTTCCGGGTCCTCGTGGAGGTCGAGATCCGTGCAGAATTCGACCGGGTAGTCGTTGCGCTCCAGCCAGCCGATGAACGGGGCGTCCCAGTAGGCGAGGTCGATGACTCCGCCGGGCCGGTGCAGGCTCACCTTGTGCCCGCGGGGAGCGGCGTCCGCCAGGTACACGGGGTGGTCGTAGAGGCTGACGGCGCGTTCCTCGCCCGGCCGGTCGGAGCGGTTGTAGGCGTGCCGGGTGAAGGTCGACTTCTTGTAGAGGATGCGGGACCGGCTGCCGGCCCGCCGGGGCCGCACCACGAAGAACTCGCGGGCGGGGCCCTCGATGCTGCCCGCGTCCAGCGGCGGCAGGCCCTCGCCGCCCTCCTCGACGAACTCGACCAGGTACATCCCCGGAGTCCAGTGCGTGGGCACCGGCAGGTCGAGCGGCGGCCAGCCCCAGCCGTGGGCGGGCGAGGCCCGGCCGGGCACGCCGTCGGGGTGCGGGGGCGGCAGGTGGAGCGAACCGGGGTACCAGCCGGTCTCCGCCACCAGGTCCAGGTCCGCGCCCAGCCGGTAGAACCTCAGCCGGAACCGGGCGGCGTCGGTGGAGACGTGAACCGTCAGCCCTCCCCCCGAGTCTCCCCCCGAGGTGACGCTTTCCCGCCCGACATATCCCTCTATCATTCCGCCTCCCCAGCAGAACGACCGGCCCTCGAATGGGTATTCCGGCCGATTCGGCAAGCCATCGTAGGGGGTGCGGGAATTCCGGGCAACGGGTCCGTGAACCGGTCAATTCGGAGCCGCCTTTCGGACAGCGGGCCGGGCCGGCCGCGTTCTTCCGGCCGAACGGGGTAGGGCGAAATCCAGCCGCACCCGACCGGCTACCGCGAAATCCGTCACCTCCGGTCATCGACAAGGGGCTCTCATGAGCAGTGAATTCCGGGTACGGGAACTCGTCCTGGGAATCGAGGGGCTGGCGCTCCTGCGCCACGCCGTGGACGGGGACGAGACGTTCCTGCGGGAACGCGTCGAGGACATCCGGCGCTTCGCGTCGGGTGACGGGCGGCTGCCGGACGGCGGCGCCGACGTCAGCGAACTCGACGCCGCCGAGGGCTACGCCTCCTGGTCGGCGGTGTACGACTCGCTGCCCAGCTCGTACATCGAGGTCGAGGAGCCCGTGCTGCACGGGATCCTCGACACCCTCCCCACGGGCACCGCCCTCGACGCCGCCTGCGGCACCGGTCGCCAGACCGGCGCCCTCGTCTCCCGCGGGCACCGCACCATCGGCGTGGACCAGTCGCCCGAGATGCTGGCCAGAGCCCGCGAGCGCGCCCCCGAGGCCGACTACCGGCTCGGGCACCTGGAGAAGCTGCCGCTCGACGACGACTCGGTCGATCTCGCGGTCTGCTCGCTGGCCATGACCCACCTGCCGGACCTCGCGGCGGGAGTGTCCGAGCTGGCCCGGGTGGTCCGGCCGGGCGGGCGGATCCTCGTCTCGGACATGCACCCCTTCGTCATCGCCCTGCAGGGACAGTGCCTCTTCGTGCACGGCTCCGACCGGCTCGCCTTCATCCGCAATCACGTCCACCTCCCCGGGCGGTACCTGGAGGCGTTCACCGGAGCGGGGCTGCGGGTGCGGGCCTGCCACGAACCGCTCTTCAACGGGCGCCTCGCGCCCGGCGGTTACGAGGAGTTCATCGCGGACGCGGCACGGGCGGCCTGGGACGGGCTGCCGATCGTCATCGTCTGGGACGTCGAAGTCCCCGCGTAGGTCCGGCGGGTCCGTAGGTTCACGAGGAGAGGAGAACGGTCCGATGGCCCTGGTCGTGGTGACCCACGCGGAGCGCCCCGAACTGTGGGACCGCATGCCGGAACGGTTCGCCGGCATCGTGCCCGAGTACAACCTGCACGGAGACGTCAACGACGCCTACTGGAACCGGCTGTTCGAGGAGTTCCCCGACTACCAGTTCGTCCTGTACGACGACGTGCGCGAGGTGGTGGCGGGCGCCGGACGCTCGCTGCCGCGCACCTGGGACGGCACGGCCGCCGACCTCGGCCCCGGCCTGGACGACTCCATCGCCCGGGCGTTCGCGGACCGCGCGGCGGGCCGGACCGCCGGCGCCCTGTGCGCGCTGGGCATCGAGGTCGCGGAGGACTACCAGCGCAAGGGGTTCTCCACCGTGCTCCTCGACGCGATGCGCCAAGTCGCGCGGCGGGCCGCCCTGGAGACGGTGCTGGTACCGGTGCGGCCCACCTGGAAGGACCGGTACCCGCTGGTGCCGATCGAACGGTACGCGGGCTGGCGGCGCGCGGACGGGGCCCCGCTCGACCCGTGGATCCGCACCCAGGTGGGTGCCGGCGGCACGATCGCCGGAGCCTCGGAACAGTCGTCGCGGATCACCGGCACGGTGGCCGAATGGGAGCGCTGGACCGGCCTCGCCTTCCCGGAGGACGGCGACTACGTCTTCCCGGGAGGCCTCTCCACGCTGCGGATCGAGCGTGCACGGGACCTCGGCTCGTACTGGGAGCCCGGGGTGTGGATCACCCACCCGGCCGCGGCGGAGGACCTGTCGGGCGTCACGCCGGTGGTCACGCCGTAGGCAGCCGCTCCCCGGCCCTGACGGCGGTCCACGCGAAGGCGGACATGAGCCGCACCTCGTCCGGACCGGCCTCGGGGCGGCGCTCGGGCGGCAGACCGGCGGGGCCGGCGGTGGCCACCGCCGCCTCCCGCAGCCGGGCGAGGGCGGCCGGCGGGACGTCGCCGGCGTGGCCGGGGTCGCCGGGGTCGCCGGACAGCCGGCGGGCGGCCTCGGCCGCCTGCCGGCCGAGCAGGAGGCAGTGGATCCACAGCTCCTCGGCGAAGCTCCGGCCGAACCGCCGCGCCACCTCCGACGCCAGGTCCTCCGGCATGTCCGCCGCCACCGCGTCGCGCACGGCCCGCTCCGGGATGCCGGTCGCCGGCAGGGCGTCGAGCCAGCGGTGGTGACCCCGGCCGCCGTCCGGGCCGTGCTCCTGGCCGACCAGCCGGACGTAGCCCTCGCCGTACCGCATGTACGGGATCCACCCCGGCTCCTCCAGGACGCGGCCCCGCTCCAGCAGCGGTGCGGCGTCGGCGGCGTCCACGGGGCAGACGGCGAGCCGGATCCCCTGGGTGGCATGGCCGTTGATGCTGCTGGTGCCGATGTGCTCCACCACGTTGGGCACGGCGATCAGACTCATCCGGCCGCGCTCGCGGAAGAAGACCGAGAAGAGCTCGTCGTCGTGGCGCTCGGCGCTGCCGGTGGCGAACCGGCGGAAGTCCTCCACCGTGTCGAGCGGCAGACAGACGGCGAGGGACGGCGTGAACTCGTCCGGCACCGCCCGCACCCAGGAGGCTCCGGCGAGCGCGGCGAGCCGGGCGGCGCCGCCGTTGCGCGCGTGCCAGTTGGTGTAGAACACCAGGGCCTCGTCGGGGAACCGGGTGGCCGCGCGGCCGACGAGCGCCACCATGTCCTCCGGGGCGGAGACGTCGTCCTGGACGACGAGGTGATGGCTCCCCCCGGAGTCCGCCGCCGCCCAGGCGACCAGGGCCGTCCGGAGCGCCGACGGCGGGCCGTCCGGCTCCGGATCGAGCGCCAGGCCGTCCAGCCCGAGCCGCTCGGCCAGCTCGCGGGCCTGAACCAGGCGTACCGGGTGGGTCATGACCGCCGAACTCACGCGCACCGTCGGTACCACAGCTCTCCCTCGCTCCGGGGTCCTCGCGTCATGGTGGCAGGAGCCGCCCACGGCGGAAAGACCGCGACGCGACCTCGGCCGGATTCCACAGGGTCGGGGCCGGGAGCGGGGCCGGGGCCGGGGTCGGGCCGGGGCCGGGGTCAGGGCCCGTGGCGACCCCTCCAGTGCGAGGTCGCGCGAGGCTCGGCGTCCGTCCGGTGGGGCAGGTCGGCCTGCTGCGGCGGCCCGCCGCCGTCGTCCACCGACGGGCCCGCGGACCGTCGCCGCGGTACGGCCAGGGCGAGGAGCGACAGCCAGCCGACCGCGAGGAGCCCGTCCAGGTACAGGGCAGGCACGAGCGGCGTCCGCCCGTCGACGTGCACGGCCACCACCGCACCGGCTCCGAGCACGGCGGCAACCCCAACGGCCAGACAGCGTACGGCCCTTCGCATCCCGCCTCCCATGTCGACCGGTCCTGCGGCAGCGAACCCGGCTGCTCGGGAGGAACAGTGAACGGCAGTCCGGGGCCTGCTGTGACGACGTATTCAGGACAGATTGGAGTAGACCAGTAGTGATCACACGAACCATGTCGGGCGCATCGCGCACGAGACCGGTGAACCCGGCGGGGGCGACGTTTCCGGAGTCCGGGGGCCAACGGTGCGCCGCCGACGGCCCGGGGGCCCGTCGGCGGCGTCACTCGCGGTGGGTTCGCTCCCCGGTCCACTTCTCGCTACTGGTTGCCGTGGCCGCCGGGCCGGTGCGCAGTGCCAGGTCGTGACGGCCGGCCGGGGCCGCGGGAACGGGGACGCCCCGGGGCCCCGGTGATCGCTGCCCGTTTCCGGGAAGGGGCGTCCGGGGTTCAAAGGGCGCGGCGTCGCCGGTTGTCCTGCTCGCGCTTGCGTTTGGCTTGTTTGGGGGTCAGCAGGCCGGCCTGGACCTTCCGCCTGAGCTCGGCGTTGCGAGTCGCGCGGTCGACGTCGTCCTTGACGTCGGAGTCCGCGCGTTGTTTCGGCAGGACTGCGGTCTGCCACGTTCCGTCCGCGAGCGCGGCCATCACCTGGCGTCGAAGCTCGGACCAGCGCTGATGGTTGTTCCGCCAGGTCGGATCGAGGGTGCGGCTACCGAACTCCTCACCGTACGGGTCGAGGGAACGGCGGACGAAGGCGTACTCGCCCGGGTGCCGGCGGGCGAGTTCGGCCTGGACCTCGGGCTCGATGCCGGCCCACGGCTCCTTGCGCTTGAGGTCCCACCGGGCCACTTCCTTGGACAGCCTCCGGACGGTGCGCTCGTACTCGGCCAGGCGCTGGAGCACGGCGACGAAGAACCGTCGGTTGTTCAGGGTCCGCATGGCCTCGGCGTGCCCCAGTACATGCAGATCGATCTCGAGGTCGCCCAACGCGCGTGCGGAGACGGCGTGGGCCCGGGGCGTGCACTCCTCCAGCAGTTCCAGCAGGGCCTGGTGCCAGCGGCGCAGCAGAAGGGGGTGCCGCAGCAGGGTGTTGCGGGCATCCTGCTGGTTGATGTCACGGGCCACCGCGCTGCGGAAGGGCTCCCACGGCGCCTTGATCAGCATGGAGACCGCGGTGGTGAGCGGGGCGTCGATCGCTCCACTCGCGGCGGCCATCTCGATTGCGTGCAGGCCGTCCCTGGCGTCCGGGGGTTTGGGAACGTGCGCGGCGATTCCGGCCTTTCCGCAGAGGGCCTCCCTGATCAGGTCGCCTTCCTCGGTGAAGTGCCGGCGCAGCCACCGCTGGGCGACGTGGACGGCGTCGAGGTGGTCACGGACATCCTCGCGGGAGCGGTGAACCTCCAGCCTGTAGTCGTTGGCCAGAGCGCGTGCTTCGGCCAGGGCCCGGCGGACCCACCGCAGCCGGTTCTCGTTCGCCTCGACCCGAGGGTCCCGCTGGTACGAGAGCCGCTCCACGGCGACCTGGAGCTCACCCTCGGCGAACAACAGCGCGTCCACCCAGTCCAGGTGCATCTCCAGCGACCGCAGCCACGCTCTGGTGCTGCGCCGGACGGGAGGGCGCGTGGCGTCGGCGATCGCCGTCCGCACGAGCACTTCGAAGTCCGACTCTGCGGCCTCGGCGACGACACCGGTCGGTAGACGTCCGCAGTCCGCGACGGACAGGCCCCTCGATTCCACACGGCCACCCTTCTGCACCACGCCACCGTCTGCGGCTCTTCGTCAGGAACTCTAGAACACGCCTATGACACCCAGTCACCGAATTGTGACACTGTGGCGCGAAGCATTGCCTGCTCGGTGCCGCCGGCGGCGAGAGGTCCTGATGGCAGGCTTCCTGGGTGCGGGCCCGGCCGGCCGCCCCTCGCGACTCGAACGTGCGGGCCCCGGACGTTGCGCTGCGGCGGGGGCCAGGGCGCGGGCCGATTAGGCTGAGTAGGTGACTCTTCAGCCGCCTCGTCCTCTCACGGCCGCAGCCGCGCGGGCCCTCCACCGCCTGCACGGTGCCGACATCTCCGCCGGCATGGGCGAGCGGGAGCTGGACGCCGTGGAGGCGCGGTTCGGCTTCCGGTTCGCTGCCGACCACCGGGTCTTCCTGGGGGCGGGGCTTCCGCTGGGGGAGGGCTGGCCCGACTGGCGCGACGGCGATCCGGCCGTGCTGCGGGAGCGCCTCGACCGGCCGGTCGAGGGCACGCTCTTCGACGTCCGTCACAACGGCTTCTGGCATCCGGCGTGGGGCGAGCGGCCGCAGGAGGCCGAGGCCGCGGTGAGGGTCGCGCGGTCCTTCCTGGCCGATGTCCCCCAGCTCGTCCCGGTCTTCGGCCACCGCTACCTGCCGGGGATTCCCGGACAGGTCGGACACCCGGTCCTGTCGGTCCACCAGACCGACATCATCTTCTACGGGGCCGACCTCACCGACTACCTCCGCCACGAGTTCGCCGGCCTGCCCGGGCAGTTGGACTCCGCCCGTGCCACTGTCCCTTTCTGGTCCTACGTTCTCGCGGAGAACAACGGCACCCCGCGTCCGGCCCTCTGCACGACGCCGTACGACCCCTGCGCCCGCACCTCGCGGGAGGCGCTCACCGACCTGCGGATGCTGGCTCTCGAACGTGTCCTGGGACGCCGCGTCAGCGCGGATCAGCTGATCCGGGCCGGCCTGGTGGCGCTCGTTCTGGATGTCGACACGCCCTCGCTGCGGTTGCTCGCCGGGCTCGGGCGTTCCGAGGAGCCGGAGGCGGCCCAGCTCTTCGACCAGGTGATGGACGAGCTCGATCTGCTGGCGGACGCCCCCACGGAGGAACGCGAGATCCGCTGGGAGCTCGCCCGCTGGTGGCTCACCCTGATCGTGAAGGGCGGCATGCACCCGGCCATCGGCGCCGACCTCCTGGGCCACGAGGTGTGGTCAGCGCTCGGCCACCCCGATGCGCTGCAGCCGATCGTCAGCGAGGGCATCCAGTACGAGGATTGGAGCCCCGCCGTCGCCGAGTCGAAGGAGGCCATCGCCGCGAGGATCGTCGCCGAGGCCGCACGACTGCTCGCCGGCCCCTGGCCACCAGCCCTCTGACGCCTGTTCCGCCGGCGCTACTTCTGCCAGCCGATGGTCTCGGGCAGCGGGCTGTAGAAGATGGTGGCACCGACGTTGGCGAGGCCCTTGCGGATGCCGTAGGTGGAGGGGCCGCTGTAGAGCGGCAGGAAGGCGTACTGCTGGAGGGCCTTCCGCTCGACCTTGTTGACGGCGGCGATCTGCTGGCCGAGGTCGGCGATCTCTCCGGTGGCGCGGATCTCCTTGTCCAGCTCGGGGGTGCCGGAGCCGGTGATGTTGGAGTCACGGTCCGAGCAGTAGAAGTCGCACAGGTACCGGGCGCCGAAGGGGTCCGTCGAGCGGTTGCCGGAGATGAACAGGTCGAAGCGGCGGTCGCTGAGCACCTTGGAGAAGTCGTTCTCGGAGACCTTGTTGACGTCCACCTTCACGCCGACGGCCTTGAGCATCGCGGTGAACGCTCCGGCGGTGGCCTTCTCGATGGGGCCGTCGCCGAGCAGGGTGTAGCCGAGTTCGAGCTGCTTGCCGTCCTTGGCGCGGATGCCGTCGGCCCCGGGCTGCCAGCCGGCCGCGTCCAGGGTCTTCCGGGCCTCCTCCGGGTCGTACTTCAGCACGGTGGCGACGTTGTCCTGGTAGCCCTGCTGGAAGCTGTAGAGCACTGCCGAGCCGGGCAGCGGCTCGGTGTAGTCGAGGCCCTGGAAGCGGATCTTCGCTATCTGCGTGCGGTCGATGCTCTCCTGCACCGCCTTGCGGACCTGGACGTCGCCGAGGAGCGGGGACTTGGTGTTGAGGTACAGCGCGTACTCGAAGGGACTGCCGCCGCTGCGGATCCCGGCGTCCTTGACCGTCTTCACCTGCTTGAGGTTCTCGGCGGTTCCGACGGGGGCGTAGTCGATTTCGCCGTTCTTGAAGGCGTTGATCGAGGCGGCGCTCTCCAGGTTGACGTAGACGCGCTTGTCGAGCTTGCCCGTCCGGCCCCACCAGGTGGGGTTGCGCACGAAGGTGATGTTGCCGGAATGCTCGTCCCAGGTGCCCACGGTGTACGGTCCGGTGCCCCATTCGGGGTGGGCCGTCTTGACGTACGCCTTGTTGAAGTTGTCGACGGTGGCGGCCTGGGGGTGCAGGAAGGTGGTGAACAGCGCGGACCAGGAGGCGTTGACGCCCTTGAAGGCGATGACCGCCTGCTTGTCGTCCGTGCCCCGGGTGACGGAGGTGATGCGGTCGTAGCCGTCGGTGGAGGAGGCCGCGTAGTCCTTGTCCGAGCCGTTGTTGGCCTTCCAGGTGGCCTCGATGGCCCGCCAGTCGATCGGGGTGCCGTCGTTGAACACGGCCTTGGGGTTGAGGGTGATGACGACCTTCTGGTCGCCGCCCTCGACGGTGACCTTCACGTCGCTGTAGTAGTCCGGGTTGTACTGGACCTCGCCGGTGGGCGAGTAGGTGATGGCGTCGGCGTTGTACCAGGACCAGATCCGCAGCGCGTTCAGGGTGCCGTTGACGTTGAAGGGGTTGCCCTGTTCGTCGAAGGTCCCCGCGGAGGTGTAGGTGCCGCCGTCCTTGATGTTCTCGTACGGCTGGGGGTTGTAGTCGGTGACCGAGGACGCGACCTGGGCGGTGTTCTTGGCGTCCTGCCCGGGGGAGCCGCTGGGGGAGCCGCCGGAGGAGGACGAGGAGGAGCACGCGGTGGCGGCGACCGAGACGGCCGCGGCGAGCGCGAGGGGCAGGGCGAGCTTGCGACGCATGGGATGTCCTTGGTGGTAATCGGCGAGAAGGGGAAGGGTGGGGCGGGATGAGGCGGTGCGGGGTGGCGGGTGTCAGACCGCGTGGCAGGCGTACTGGTGGTCGGCGCCGCCCGGGGTGCCGACGGTCGCCGGCCGTTCGGTGCGGCAGCGCGTCCGTACGCTCTCGTCGGCCTCCCGGTGGAGCGGGCAGCGGTCGACGAACACGCAGCCCTGCGGCAGCCGGGCGGCGCTGGGCTGCTCGCCCGCGAGGACGATGCGCTCGCGGTGGCGCTCGCGTTCCGGGTCGGGGACCGGGATCGCCGACAGCAGGGCCTTCGTGTACGGGTGCCGGGGCCGGGCGAAGATCTCCTCGGTGGCGCCGGATTCGACGACGTGTCCGAGGTACATCACCGCGATGCGGTCGGAGAAGTAGCGCACCACGGCCAGGTCGTGCGCCACCACCAGGTAGGCCAGGCCCAGTTCGCGCTTCAGCCGGGCGAGCAGGTTGATGATCTCGGCCTGCACGGAGACGTCCAGGGCGGACAGCGGCTCGTCCAGGACCAGCAGCCTTGGCTCGCGGGCCAGGGCGCGGGCGATGCCGACGCGCTGGCGCTGGCCGCCGGACAGGGCGGCGGGGAAGCGGTCGCCCATGGCGCGGTCCAGGCCCACCAGGTCGAGGAGCCGGGTGACCCGGGAGCGGATGGCCGTCCGGTCGGCGCCGGCGGCCTGGAGCGGTTCGGCCAGCAGGTCGAAGACGGTCAGCCGGGGGTCCAGGGCGTCCGTCGGATCCTGGAGGACGATCTGGACCTCGCGCCGCAGTTCGCGCACCTGGGCGGCCGACCGCAGCGTGGCGACGTCGGTGCCGGCCACTTCGACGCGCCCGCCCTCGGGGGCGCGCAGCCGCAGCACCTCGCGCAGCGTGGTGGTCTTGCCGCTGCCGGACTCCCCGACCAGGCCCAGGGTCTCGCCCGCACGCAGTTCGAAGCTGACGTGGTTGACCGCGTGCAGGGTCCCCACCCGGCGCTTGAGCAGGGCCCCCTTGGTGACGGGGAAGGTCTTGACCAGGTCCTCGACGCGCAGGACCACGTCGCCGGCGGTCCGCTCCCCGGACGCGGCCGGTGGCACGGGGGCGGCCGCCCCGACGGGGTCGAGGCTTCCGTCGGCGATCTCCTGCGCGCGGTGGCAGGCGGCGCGCCCGCGCTGCCCGGCCGGTGCGGTCAGGTCCGGCGCGGTCGAGTCCGCTGCGGTCGAGTCCGGCGTGGTCAGGTCCGGCGCGGTCAGGTCCGGTTCGGTGGTCCGGCACACGTCCCGGGCCACCGTGCAGCGGGGCGCGAAGGGGCAGCCGCCGGGCAGGCCGACCAGGGACGGCGGCTCTCCGCCGACCGGGACCAGGGGCCGTTGGACGCCGCCGTCCACGGTCGGGATGCTGGCCAGCAGGCGGGCGGTGTAGGGCATCGTCGGACGGCGGAAGAGCTCGTCGACGCTCGCGTGCTCGACGATCCGTCCGGCGTACATGACGGCGACGTCGTCGGCGTGGCCGGCCACCACGCCCAGGTCGTGGGTGATCAGGACGAGACCGGCGCCGGTCTCGCGCTGGGCCAGGCGCAGCACGTCGAGGATCTGGGCCTGGACGGTGACGTCGAGCGCCGTGGTGGGCTCGTCGGCGACGAGCACCGAGGGCTTGTTGGCGATGGCCAGCGCGATGACGACGCGTTGGCGCATGCCGCCGGAGAACTCGTGCGGGAACGCCTTGGCGCGTTCGCGCGGGTCGGGGATGCCGACCAGGTCGAGCAGTTCCACCGCCTGCTCCCAGGCGTCCTTCCTGGACAGCTCCCGGTGCACGCGCAGGGCCTCGGAGAGCAGCCGGCCGACGCTGAAGATGGGCGTGAGCGCGGACATCGGGTCCTGGAAGACCATGCCGATGTCCTTGCCGCGCACCCGGGAGAGCTCCTTGTCGCCCATGGCGGCCAGGTCGCGGCCGCCCAGCAGGATCCGGCCGCCGAGCCGCGCGGTGGGCGGCAGCAGGCCCATGACGGCGAGGGCGGTGGCGGACTTGCCGGAGCCGGACTCGCCGACGATGCCCAGGGTGCGCCCGGGCAGGAGGTCGAAGTCGACGCCGCGCACGGCCTCCACCGGTCCGGCCTCGGAGGGGAAGGAGACGCGCAGGTCGCGTACGGACAGGACGGGTGCGGGCCCGGCGGGGCCGGTGAGGCCACTGGGTTCGGTGAGGCCGGTGGGCCCGGGCGTGGGCCCGGTGCGGTGGGCGGGTGCGAGGGTCATCGTCGGCCTCCGGCCGCGCCGGTGGTGGACGTGGGGTCGAGGGCGTCGCGCAGGCCGTCGCCGACGAAGGTCATCGAGACGGTGAGCAGTACGGTCAGCCCGGCGGGGAAGGCGAAGAGCCAGGGGGCGCTGGTGATGGTGCCCGCGCCGTCGGCGAGCATCGTGCCCAGCGACACGTCGGGGGTCTGGACGCCGAAGCCGAGGAAGGACAGCGCGGTCTCGCTGAGCACGGTGGAGACCACGCCCAGGGTGAGGTTGACGATGAGCAGGGAGCCCAGGTTGGGGATGATGTGGCGCACCACGATGCGCAGGGGGCGCACGCCCATGAACTCCGCGGCGCGCACGTAGTCGCGTTCGCGCAGGGACGTCGACACCGACCAGACCACGCGGGCGGTGGACATCCAGCCGAACACCGTCAGGACGAGGACGAGGACCCGCCAGTCGCCCGCCAGCCGGTGCGAGACCAGGGCGAGGATCAGGAAGGAGGGCACGATCAGCAGGAAGTGGATGAGGGCGAGGGTGGCCTTCTCCACCCGGCCCCCGAAGTAGGCGGCGCCCGCGCCGACGACCGCGGAGATGGCGACGGTCAGGACGGAGACGGTCACGGCGATCACCAGCGAGCGCTGGAGGCCGTGCACCGCGGCGGCGTAGACGTCGTTGCCGCCCTGGTTGGTGCCGAACCAGTGCTCGGCGCCGGGGGACTGGGTCAGGGCCGAGAAGTCGGTGTCCGCGTAGCCGTACGGGGTGAACAGGTCGCCGAGCGCACTGAACAGCACGAGCAGCAGGAAGAACACCACGCCGGCGACCGCGGTCCGGTTTCGCAGGAAGCGCCGCAGGTAGAGGCGGCGCCGTCCCAGGTAGCGACCGTCGTGCAGGTCGTGCCGGTCATGTCCGTCGCGCACGCCTCGCTCGTCCCGCCCGTCCCGCCCGTCGTGCCCGTCCTGCTCGGTGAGCAGCGGACCGGCGGCCGGCCCGGGTGCGGTGGCCGGGACGCCTTCGGCGGTCGCGTCGGGACTCACAGGGGTCACAGGGGTCACGGGGGTACTCATCTCAGCTCACCCGCACTCTCGGGTCGAGAAGAACGGTGGCGATGTCCGCGAGGATCGCGCCGACCGCGGTCAGGGCGGCGGCGAAGGCGGCGGTCGCCACGGTGCCGTGCACGTCGTTCTTGCTGATGGTCTGGATGAAGTACTGGCCCATGCCGTTCCAGCCGAAGATCGTCTCCGTGAGGACCGCGCCGGTGAAGACGGCCGGGATGCTGAAGGCCACGGACTGGGCGGTGGGGATCAGAGCGGTGCGCAGGGCGTGCCGGCGGATCGCCCGGGCGCGGGTGAGCCCGGTGGCCCGGGCGGTGCGCACGAAGTCGGAGCCGATGACGTCCAGCAGCAGGGAGCGCTGGGTGAGGTGGTAGCCCACGTACCCCGTCAGGGTGAGCGTCAGCGTCGGCAGGATCAGGTGCAGCAGCCGGTCGCCGATCGTCGCCCAGAACCCTTCCACGTCGGGCGAGTTCTCCCCCGCGACGTACAGGAAGTGCCAACCCGCCTGTTCGTTCAGCCGGATGGCCAGCAGCACCAGGGCGAGGGCGGCGATGGACACCGGGACGTTGAAGAGCGCCATGGACAGGGCCTGGGCGGCCCGGTCCCGCCAGCCGTACTGGCGCGAGGCGGTGTGGACCGCGAGCGCGACGCCGACGACGACGGACAGGACCGTCGCGCCGATCACCAGTTCGGCGCTGACCAGGGAGCGGTAGCCGATCTCCCCGTTCACCCGGACCCCGACGGGGGAGCGGCCCCAGTCGAAGTGCAGGACCACCCCGGTCAGCCAGTCCCACCAGCGGTGGAGCAGCGGCTCGTGCGGGTCGAGGTTGTAGGGGGCCAGGGCCCGGAAGATCTGCTCCTCGGTGCGGACCGGGCGCAGCTCCTTGAAGTTCGAACGCGGGTCGAGGAACCAACTGGCCAGGAAATACGTGGCGTTGGTGGCCACGGCGATCACCAGGAACCAGCCCGCCGCCCTGCGTGTCACGTACCGGAGCACGGACGGCACCTCCCCACCGGATGCGGCGGGTGCGGCTGGGGAGCGCCGGGTCTGGGGGAACTGGGCATGCGGATGGAACTTCCTCGATCCAAGGGGTGCTTGCACGACCGTGCAGAAGCCAGTCTGTGTGCGAGCGACAGGTGGCGCCAGGGATCAGGGCATGTGGACACGAAGACGAAACGCCCCCGCAGCACGCGGAGGTGTTCGCGTCACAATTCGTTGAATTCGCAGGTGGGAGAGGCCACAGTGGCTGCCGGGTCCCGGAGGCGTGCGCGGCCCCGGGGCCCGGCAGCGGGGCTGGGAGACCCCAGCCGAGCGCCTGGCTACCGGGCTGCCCGTCACGCCTTGGGCGACTTGTAGATGGTGGCGGCCATCGCTCCCAGTTGCTTGTTGGCCTTGAGCGCGAGGTCGATGGCATCGCTCACGGAGTCACTGGGCACCGGAATGTTGTTCACGTAGATCGCGAAGGCGTAGCGGTGGCCGTCCTTCGCATCGACATAGCCTGCGAGTGCCTTCGTGCCGAGAGCCAGCTTGCCCTGGTAGGAACTGACCAGGGTGCCGGTCTTCGCACGGATGTGTCCTGCGGCGGGATCGGTGTGCTCGATGACGTCGGCAAGCGAGCCGTCGACGCCCATGCTCGGCATGGAGTCGTAGAAGACGTCGAAGTCGTCCTGTCGTGCCAGGTGCCGCAGCAGCGCCACCTGGGCGGTCGGCGTCGCCTTGTCGCCGGGGAGGCCCTGGGCGTCGACGAGGCTCACCGAATTCGGATCCACGCCTGCGCGAGCGAGGAACTCCTTCTCGATCTTCATGCCGTCCGCATAGGTTCGTTGCCCCTCGTGTGCTGCCATCAGCGGCGGCAGAAGGTTCGCCCCGAGGTTGTGGCTGACCTTGTTGATCAGCTTTGCGTACTCCTTGAAGGGCGGAGACGTGTAGGTCGCCGATACCGGCAGCGAGCTCACTTCCGCCGACGGAGGAAGCTTGCTGTCGGGGTTCGCTCCCAGCGAGGGGGCGGATACGCTGACGCCGTTTCTGGCGAGTGCCTCGATGAGGACGGTGCGGGCGAACGCCGCCGGGTCGGGAACCTGGTAGGTCGTCACGAAGGGAGCCTTCGCGTCCGCGGGCACGGAGCCTCGCACCCGAATGTGACCAGGACTCACGCTTTCGGTCGTCACCGCCGGCTTGCTTCCGGCGGGCGTGGTCGTCACCTGCGCGTCGACGCCGAAGGCGGCCGTCTTCGGGCGCCAGTCGACCTTGGCCGGCTCGCCGGGTGCGCCCGGCGTGATGAGCACGTCGATCAGGTTGTCGTTGACGACGGTCGGAGTGACCGGCACCCCGCCGATCGACACCGGATCCCAGAGTCGGTTGTCGATCACCACGTCGCCGTCGACATGGCGGACTCCACTGGCCGCGACCTGTCGAGCCAGCTCGTCGACACCCGCCAGCGGATCCTCTCCGGTGATGGTCGCCATGCCGGGTACGGCGTTGGCGTCGTAGTGGTCGAAGTCGGGGACGTCCAGTCCGCCCGACGCGGTGGTCCGCCCACCGAGTGCCAGATCGCCGCTCCCGACCAGGATGAGATCGCCGGAGAGCCGCCCGTCCGCGGAGACCGTACCCGAATGCACCACGGGCGTACGGAAGCGATGGTCGTCGCCCAGGACGTCGAGCGCAGCACTGACCGCGAAGGTCTTGGCCGTCGAACCGGTCATGAACCGGGAATCGGCGCCCTTGGACTGGACGACCTTCCCCGTCTGCAGATCGGCGACCTGCAGGCCCCACTGGCCCGACGACCACGGCGCGGCACTCATGAGCTTCTGCAGGTCGGCGCTCACCCGTGCGGCACCCGGTGCCGGAGAGGCCGAGTTGTCCGTGGAGTTGTGGGAGCACGCCGTCATCGCCACGGCAGCCGTCATCGAAGCGGCGAGCGCCAGGGCTGCACGCCGTCGTACCCGAGGTGCCCTGATTCCGGAGAGGGAGTTGCTTGACATTCGTTCTTTCCTGTTCGACTTTCGCGCTCGATCGAACGCTTCCGGCCCGGCTGCTGCGCGGCGGCTAGGACTTCCGGCCCGTGCCGATGGCGATGCTGCCGTTGCGGGTCCGGACGGCCACGGAATGGCCGCTCGCGTCGTCCTTCGTGACGTTCACGGTGACGTCGCCCTTCTTCGCGGCCGTGCGGACCGCGTACTTCGATTCCGGCAGGCCCAGCACGACGTCGCCGTCCCTGCTCTGCACGTCGACCAGGTCGGGCACGGCGGCCAGGCCCAGGTCGACGTGGCCGTTCCGCGACGTGACGCTGACGGACCGGGCGGAGATCCCGTCGCCCTCGATGCTTCCGTCGCCGCCTTCCAGGGCCAGCTCGGCTCCGTGGAGATCCGACAACCGGACGTCGCCGCCGGCGGTCCTGGCCGAGAAGTCCGCGGTGAAGCCGGTGGCCTCGATGCGCCCCTTGCCGCTCTCGGCGGTGACTGCGACGGCGCGCGGCACCTTCACGGTGTACTTCGCGCCGCAGTCCACCGAGATCCCCGTGCAGTCCAGCGAGAGCGTGAGCGTGCCCCCTTCGAGCTGCCAGCCGGACCCCACCTCCCCGCCGACCTTCCTGCCGCTGACCCGTCGTTCCACCTGAACGCCCTCGACGTCGGCGGCCACCAGCGCGAGGTCGGCGGCACCGGACTTGACGGTCAGGCTGCCACCGGCGAAGTCGAAGGACTTCGATTCCACGGTCGCGTCGGCCGATGGGCCGTCCGTGGTGCAGGCCGTGGCGGCGAGGCCGAGGAGCGCGGTTCCGCCGAAGGCGAGAAGCGTGCGCGTGGTCAGTTCCATCGAATTCTTCCTTCGTCAACGAACATGGTGGTGTGGATTCCCGCACCCCGGTTCACGAGCGCAGCGCCCGGACCGCGACCGTGCGCGACACCCGGGCCGCCTGCAGGACCAGCGCGAGGCAGGTGGTGACCAGCGTCCCGGCGGCGAGCGCCCCGAGCGTGGCCCAGGGGAGGCCCGCCAGGACCCGGACGACGTCGATCCGGGCCCCCAGGGCGATGGTGAGACTCGACACGGCGACGAACAGCGCGCCGAAGACGATCGCCGTCCCCGCGTAGATCGCCCCCTCGTAGACCATCGACCGGGTGACCACGCCCGGCCGCGCACCGGCCACCGTCACGACGGCGGAGTCACGGGTGCGCTCCCGTCCGACGAGGGCGATCACGGCGAGGCCCCCGACCCAGGACACGACGAAGACCCAGCCCAGCACGACCAGGATGTTGTCCAGCCCGGCGCTGCCTCCGGGCATGACCTTCCCCATCACCATGAAGAGGCCGACGAACGACAGGGAGAGCGCGAAGGGCAGCACCGTGGTGACGCTCCTCGTCGCGCGGGCCCGGCACGACTGCACGGCAAGGTGCCAGGCGACGCCGCGCGAGGGCACCAGCGCCGTCCAGAGCTTCATCAGCGGGGTGAGCACCCACGGCCCCATCAGCAGCAGCAGGCAGACGAGGAAGAGGTTCCCGGCGAACGCGAAGGCCGTCCGCTGGGCGAGCCCGCCCTTGAGTTCGAGGCCCAGGCCGGGGACCCACATCCCGACCACACCGGCGAGCAGGCACAGGGCGAGGCCACCGCGGGCCACGCCCGGCCGCGCCGGGGGATCGGAGAAGTCCCGGAAGGCGCGCATCTCCGGCGTCCTGGCGGCCCGCCGGGTGACGCCCCAGCCGCCGAGCAGGCACGGAACCAGTCCGAACAGCACGCTCACGCCGACGTACCAGAACCGGAACCCGACCGAGGCCCCGTGCAGTTCGAGACCCGTCCCCTTCCACTGCGCGAGGGTGACACCCGCGACCAGCAGGGCGAGCGGTGCGGCCAGCGCGCCGGCCACCGCGCCCAGCACCACCAGCTCCGTCCGCAGGATGATCCTGACCCGGTGGCGCGGAATCCCGAGGATCACCCACAGGGCGTGCTCGCGCCGCTGGGTCGTCAGCGTCAGACCGACCGCGGAGGCGACGATGCCCACGGCGGCGAGCACGGTGAAGAAGACGATGTTGCCGCCGAGGGCGATCGACGCGGAGACCATCCGCGCGTCACCCGCCGCCCGCGCCGCCGAGACGGCGGTGAACATCGCGATGGCCGAGCCCGCCGAGCACGCCGCGCCGACCGTGGCGCACAGGAGCGTCCACCACCACATCGACGCCTGCAGGCGGATGTCCGACAGCACGAGCCGGATCACGACTCCTCCCCGCCCGCCTCGTCCGCCGACTGCGCCGCGAGGACGGCGTCGCCCACCGCGCGGGAGTCGCCACCGGGGATGACGGCGTGTACCCGCCCGGACCCCATCACCACGACCTGATCGGCCCGCGCGGCCGCATGAGGGTCGTGGGTGACCATGAGCACCGTGCTCCCCTGCGCGGGAAGCGCCTGCAGCCAGTCGAGCACCACATGACCCGACTTGATGTCGAGCGCACCCGTCGGCTCGTCGGCGAAGACGATCCGCGGCTGGTTCGCCACCACCCGGGCCACCGCGACGCGCTGGCGCTCGCCACCGGAGAGGCGGTCGGGGCGTCGCCGCGCGTGCTTGGCGATGCCGAGCCGCGCCATGGCGTCCTCGACCCGCGCCCTGGGCACCCGGCGGCCGGCGAGCCGCGCCGGCAGGGCGATGTTGTCCTCGACCGTCAGCGAGCTGACGAGGTTGTACTCCTGGAAGACGAAGCCGATGTTCTCGCTGCGGAACGCGGCCTGCTTGCGGGGGCTGAGCGAGCGGACGTCCGTCCCGAGGATCTCGACGGACCCCGCGGTCGCCCGCTCCAGCCCGGCCGTGCAGAGCAGGAGCGTCGACTTGCCCGAACCGGAGGGGCCGACGACGGCGGTCAGCCGGCCTTCGGGAATCTCCAGGTCGATGTCGTGCAGGACGCGCGTCGTATCGCCCCGGCGGCCGGGAACGGGGAATTCCATCCGAAGGCCGCGCAAACGAATGCACGGCACGGGAGCGGTAGTGGAGAATGGCATGAACCAAGGAAAGCAAGGCCGGGCAGTGGAGTGCACGGGTGCCCGCACTGCTATTGGAGGTAGACTTGGATCTACCGTCCGACCCATCCGAACTGTGCGAAAATGTTGATCATGGCGCAGATTCGTGTTGCCCGGAGACTGCTGACCGAATTCGTCGCAGCGGCCGCCTTTCCGATTCTCCTGATTTCCGTTCTCGCTGCGCCGGTCTCGGTTCCGGTGGTGGCCGAACTGGACCGCTCCAGGGCGCAGTGGTGCGGAGTCCGGACGATGCCGCTGCGACCCGTCGACCGCAGCTGGCCGCAGTGGGTGGCCGGTCGGCTGCGGGCACGGTCGGTGTGGAAGACCGACCTGCCCGTGTTCGTCACCGCCGCGCTCCTGTCCGCGCTCTCGCTGTTGGTGGGCTTCTTCGGATTCGTCGGCGCTCTGGCGCTGGTTTTCTCCCCCGTCTTCTGGGGTTTCGGCATTGCCGCGAAAGTCGGCCCGTTCACCCCGGCCGCCCTGTGGGAAACCCTCGTGGCGGTGCCCGCGGGAATCGCCCTCGGTGCGGTCACCGTGGGCGCGCTGGCCGGCATCTCCCTGCTCCGCGACCTGCTCCTGCGGGCCTTCTCGGGGAGCCGGAACCCCGACCTGCTCGCGAAACTGGAGGAACTCCGCGCCAGCCGGGCCTCGCTGACGGCGGCCTTCGAGAACGAGCGCCGGCGCATCGAGCGTGACCTGCACGACGGCGCCCAGCAGGAACTCGTCGCCCTCGTCATGCGCCTGGGAATCCTGGAAGCCGCAGCGACGGCCACCGACCAGGAACGGATCGTCCAGCTGGCCCGCCAGGCCCAGGCCCAGGCGGAGCGCGCGCTCGAACGGCTGAGGGAGACGGTGCGCGACATCCACCCCAGCGAACTGAGCGATCTCGGTCTCGTCGCCGCCGTCCGCGAACTGGTGGCCAGATCACCGTTGCAGGTCGAACTGACCAGCACCGGTACGGACGCCTGGCTCTCCTCACCGATCGCCACGGCCGTGTACTTCACGGTCTCCGAGGCCCTGACGAACATCGCCAAGCACGCGGGCGTCGGGAGCGCCCGGATCGAGATGCGGTGCACCGAGAGCGGCGTCCGCGTCCGGGTGGGCGACGACGGCGCCGGCGGCGCGCGGATCAGCACCGGATCCGGGCTCTCCGGGCTGCGTGAGCGGATGCGAAGCGTCGGTGGGAACCTCGAAATCATCAGCCCGCCGGGCGGCGGAACGGAGGTCGTGGCATCCGCCCCGGCCCAACCCCCGTGGTGACGGAACTCGACAGGGAAAAGCGATGGGAAATAGATTGTGAGAATCATCCTGGCGGACGACAGTCTGCTGATACGCGCCGGAATCCGGGAGATCCTGGTTTCCAGTGCCCACGACGTGATCCGTGAATGCGAGGACGCCGACGAACTGGTCGCCGCTGTCGACGACCTCACCGCCGCCGGAGCCGCCCCCGACCTGGTGATCACGGATGTCCGCATGCCGCCCGGGAACACCGACGACGGACTCCGGGCCGCGATCGACATTCGGTCGCGGCACCGGGACCTGCCGGTACTGGTCCTCTCCGCCTACGTCACGGGCCCGTACGTGCGCGAACTCCTGAACGGCCCGGGCGCCGACGGGGCCGTCGGCTACCTGCTCAAGGAGAAGGTGGGCAGAGTGGCGGACTTCCTGCGGGCCGTCGAGACGGTCTCCGGCGGCGGAGTGGTGATCGACTCCGAGGTGGTCCGCCACGTCACCCGCGCCGACCCGCCGCGGGGCCCGCTCGCCCGCCTCACGGCCCGTGAACAGGAGGTGCTCGCTCTCATGGCCGAAGGCCGCTCCAACGCGGAGATCGCGACAGAGCTGTTCCTCTCGGGCGCCGCCGTGGCCAAACACGTGGGGAACGTCTTCCTGAAACTCGGCATGCCCTCCGGCGAGGACAACCGCCGGGTGAAGGCCATCCTGACCTGGTTCGAATACAACTAGCCGTGCCGCCAGGACCAGGACAGCGGAACGGCTCCCCGCCCGGTGACGCTCTGCGGGGAGGAGCAACGAGCCTGCTCCGTGCGCCGTCCTCCGTCCTCCGTGCTCCCTGCGGCGGCCCGGGCAGGTGTCCGGGCCGCCTGGCTGCCGGGCCGCCGCCCGTCAGTCGGCCAGCAGGAGCACCACCAGGATCGGCACGCCGAAGACCAGGAGGATCACGAGAAGCGTCCCCAGCGGCCCGCCGCCGTTGCCACCGCCGCCGAAGGGCCCGTCGCCGCCGCCGACGACACTGCTGAGCCACGAGTCGTTGCCGTCACCGCCGTGGTGACCACCGTCCATGCCGACCTCCTCCGTTCGCGTTCTCCGCCCGCACCGTCGGTGCCTCAGGCCAGTTCCATGAGGATGTCGGCGCGGGCGTAGTAGTCGGCCACCGGGAGGCGGTCGCGGGTGATCCTGACGAACCCGGCGTCCTCGTAGAGGTGGACGGCGGCGGCCAGTGTGCTGTTGGTGCCGAGGAACAGCCGGGCCCCGCCGAGCGCCCGGGCCCGGTCGACCGCCGCGGCCACGAGCCGGCGGCCGATGCCGTGTCCCCGCGCGGCGGGGGTCACGGCCATCTTCGCCAGCTCGAACACGGCGTCCGGGTAGGCCAGCAGCGCCACGCACCCCAGCACGGTGCCGCTGCCCGGCTCGCGGGCCAGGAGCACGTCGCCGCCCGGGCCCACGATGCGGCCGAACGGATCCCCGAGCACGGCCCGGTCCTCCTCCTCCAGGGTGAACAGCTGCGAGATCCACTCCTCGTTCAGCGCGCGGAACGCGTCGGCATCGCTCGGCGACGCGATCGAGGAGACCACGGTCGGGGCGGAGGCGTACGGCATGAGGTGGGTTCCTTCCCTGAACGACACCACGTCAGCCTCCGGCTCCGCCCACCCAGGTGTCCAATACACACATCGGCCGCCATCCATAGGCTGGAGATATGGATCAGCGAATCGAACTCCGCCATCTGCGGTACTTCCTGGCGCTGGCCGAGGAACTGCACTTCGGCCGCGCCGCCCAGCGGCTGCACATCGCCCAGCCGGCCCTGTCCCAGCAGATCAGACAGCTGGAGAAGATCGTGGGCGTCGAACTGTTCCGGCGGACCTCCCGGAGCGTCCGCCTCACGGACGCGGGAGCGACGTTCCGGCCGCGGGCCGGGGACCTCCTGGGCCGGCTGGCCGCCGACCTCGACGAGGCCGGTCGCGTCGGCCGCGGCGAGACCGGCCGCCTGGACATCGCCTTCATCACCTCCGCCACCGCGATCGTCAGCGAACGCCTCCGCGCCTTCTCCCACCGCCGCCCGGACGTCCGGGTCAGGCTGCACGACGGCTTCACCGTCGACGTCCTGACGGCCCTGGAACGCGGCACCGCCGACATCGGGATCGTCCGGGACGCCGAGGAACGCGACGACATCGACCTCGCCCTCCTGACGACGGAACGCCTCGTCGCGGTCGTCCCCACCGACCACCCCGCCGCCGGGAACGGCCGGGTGAAAGCGGCGGCGCTGGCCGCCGACCCCCTGATCCTCTTCCCGCGCTCGGCGGGAGCCCACGCCTTCGACGTGAACACCCAGCCCATCCGGGACACCGGCAACGACGTCCGGGTCGCCCAGGAGTGCTCCAACTGGCACACCATCATCATGCTCGTCGCCGCCGGCCTCGGCGTCACCATCGCCCCCCACAGCGCCACCACGCTGCTCCCCGCGGGCGCACGGCGCCTCGAACTCGACGGGCCGCCCGCCGTGAGCCGGGTCCTCCTGGCCACCCGCCGGGGAGACGACCGTCCCCTCGTGCGGGCCTTCACCGCGGTGTCCGAATCCGTGGTGGCGGGCCGGGGCGAACGGTCGAACGACGGTGCCGCGTCGGCCCGTTGAGCGGTCAGGCCGCGCGGCCGCCGTCTGCCCGGGTCAGGGGTTCCTCGGGGGTTCCTCAGGGGCGAGATCAGGGGCAGTCCGGAGGTGTGGACACCGCGAACGGCCCTAGGGTCTGTCGTCGAACCCCCGCCTGCGGGGCGGCGTTGGGGCACCCACCTCGCCGCGTTGTCGTCGGTCGCCAATGGCCCCCAGCCTGGCGGCCGGGAGGTGCCCCCACCGCAGTGGCTCCCTCCTCCGCCTTGCGATGCACGCACCCCAACGCCGCCCCGCCCGCCCTCCGGGCGAACGACGGGGGTTTGAAGACAGACCCTAGCGTCGGTGCGGCGGGTGACCGATGCCCCGACCGATGCCCCGATGGAAAAGGCGAGCGAGTGTTCCGGAACAAGGCTCTACCGGTACGGGCTTCGAGCCCGGCCTCCGTCGGCGCGGGGCGGGCGGGCGACACCGTCCGCCTGACCGCCGTACACAAGACGTACGGCCGCGGCGACAACCGGGTGCGGGCGCTCGACGGGGTGGACGTCGGCTTCGAGGCGGGCACCTTCACCGCCATCATGGGCCCTTCGGGTTCGGGCAAGTCGACGCTGCTGCAGTGCGCGGCGGGCCTCGACCGGGTCGACGCGGGCCAGGTCCTGCTCGACGGCGCGCCGTTGCACGAGCTCTCCGAGCGTGCCCTGACCGAGCTGCGCCGTGAGCACATGGGCTTCATCTTCCAGTCCTTCAACCTGGTCCCGTCACTGACGGCTCGTCAGAACATCGAGTTGCCGTTGCGGTTGGCCGGGCGTCCGATCGACCCGGTGGCGATCGACCGGGGGCTGTCCGAGGTCGGCCTGGCCGAGCGCGGTGGGCACCGGCCCGCCGAGCTGTCGGGCGGGCAGCAGCAGCGGGTCGCCATCGCGCGTGCGCTGGTGACCAGGCCCGAGGTGATCTTCGCGGACGAGCCGACCGGCGCGCTGGACTCGCGTACCGCGCGGGAGGTCCTGGCGCTGCTGCGCGGCGTCGTCGAGGAGCACGGGCAGACGGTGATCATGGTCACGCACGACCCGGTGGCGGCCTCGTACGCGCAGCGGGTGGTCTTCCTCGCCGATGGCAGGGTGACCGGCGAGCTGTTCGAGCCGACGGCCGAGACCGTGGCGCTGCGGATGGCGGCGTTGGAGCCCGGCGGGAGCGGGACGAACCCGTGCTGAGGCTCGCCGTAGCGACCCTGCGTCACCGCTTGATGGGCTTCGTGGGCGCCTTCCTCGCCCTCGCGCTCGGCGCGACGATGATCGGCATGATGACGCTGACCCTGGCGGCCACCTTCGGCACGCCGCACCCGGGGCCGCAGCGGTTCAAGGAAGCCCGGGTCGTGGTCGCGCCGCAGGGCTTCGGGGGGCGCGCGATGAAGGCCCCGGCGGTGTTGCCGGCCGAGGTCGTGACGCAGGTGACCGCCTCGGGCAAGGCCACACCCGACCGCAGCTTCCCGGTACGGCTGAACCCCGGCTCCGGGGGGACGACCGGCCACCCCTGGTCATCGGCCGCCTTCGCGGGCTACCGCCTGCTGGCCGGGCGCGCGCCGCAGGCCCCGGACGAGATCGTCGTCGGCGGCGGAGACCAGTCGCTGATCGGGCGCCAGGCCGAGGCCGCCACCTCCGACAACGCCGGCCGCTACCAGGTGGTCGGGGTCACCGACGCGCTCTGGTTCGAGAGCGCCGTCTTCTTCGGCGATGCCGAGGCCCAGCGCCTCTCGCCCGGGGTCAACGCCCTGGTCGCCGACCAGAACCCGCAGCAGCTGTCCGCCCTCGTGGGCGGCCGGGCCGTGGTCCTCGGTGGTGACGACCTGACCCGGCTCGACGCCGACTCCACCGGCGGCGCCCAGGCGCTGGCCAACGCCCAGGCGATGGCGGGCAGTACGACCGGACTGGCGGTGTTCGTCGCGGTGTTCGTCGTCATCGCGACCTTCGCCTTCGCCGCCGAGCAGCGCCGCCGTGAACTGGCGCTGATGCGGCTGGTGGGCGCCGCGCCCCGGCAGGTGCGGCGCATGGTGCTCGGCGAGGCGCTGCTGATCGGCCTGGCGGCGGCGGTCGTCGGCTGTGTCCTCGCCCCGCTGTGCACCGTGCCGCTGCGCTCCTGGATGCTCGACCACAACGTGGCCCCGTCCTGGTTCACCATCCCCTTCAACCCCCTGCCGCTGCTGGTCTCCTTCGTCATCGGCGTGGCCGCGGCGCTGGCCGGCTCGGCCGCCACCCTGGTCCGGGTCTCGCTGATCCGGCCGATCGAGGTGCTGCGCGAGAGCGCGGTGGAGCGCCGCGGGATGACGCCGATCCGCTGGCTGCTCGGGATCGGGATGCTGATCGGCGCGGTCGCCTCCGGGATCGTCATCGCCCGGACCGAGCCGTACCTGGCGGCCAGCGCCCGCAAGTACGAGGCCGTTCCGGTCCTGTACGTGGGGGCGGTCACCCTGCTGGCGCCGATCCTGCTGCGGCCGGTCACCCGGGCGCTGATCGGCCCGCTGCGCGGCTCGGCCAAGGCCGGCCCGCTGCTGGTGCGCGAGAACATCCTCACCTCCCGGCGGCGTACGGCCGCCACGGTGGCGCCGATCGTGGTGGCCGTCGGACTGGTCGCCACCCTGCTGACGGTGCAGAAGTCCGGTGACGCGGTGGTGCTCGCCCGCCAGCAGCAGGAGATCCACGCGGCCGACGTGGTGGTGCCCGGCGGCACGGGGATCGACGCGCGGACGCTGGAGAAGCTGGCGGCGGTGCCCGGGGTCCGGGTCACCCCGGTCACCTCGATGAACATCCGGATCGGCACCGCGAAGGGCGACCAGATCGACTCGCTGAGCACGAACGCCGTGCCCGCGTCCGCGCTGGGCACGACCGTCACGCCGCCCGTGCTCTCCGGCTCGCTCACCTCGCTGCCCGAGAACTTCCTGGTCATCGACGAGCACGCGGCCCGATCCGACGGTCTGTCGGTGGGGGACCAGGTGGTCACGCTGCTGCCGACCGGCGCTCGGGTGCCGACCGTCGTCGCGGCGGTCGTCGCACGCGGCCTGAACGGCGACGACACCTACCTGTCCGCGTCGCTGACCGGCGCGGTGACGCCGAACCGGGTCTACCTCGACTCCCGGACGGGCCCGGGCCGGCCGCTCGACGAACAGCAGACGGCGGCGGTGAACCAGGCGCTGGCCGGCTCCGGCGCGCACGTCATGACCCATGACGCCTACCTGGAGGCCCAGCGCGCACGCGCCGCCGAGCAGACGGACAACGCCGCGGTGATCATCCTGGGGATCGCGCTGGCCTACGCGCTGATCGCCGTCGCCAACACCCTGATCATGGCGATGGCCGGGCGGCGGCGGGAGTTCGCCCTGCTCGGGCTGGCCGGCGCGGTGCGCGGCCAGATCGCGAAGGTGGCCGTGGCCGAGTCGGCCGTGGCGGTGGTCGTCGGCACGCTGCTCGCGGCCGTGGCCACCGGGCTCGTCGCGGTGACCCAGCACGCTTCGCTGAGCGAACTCGTCACCTCGGCGCCGACGGTGATCCCGTGGACGCAGGTCCTGGGGACCGTCGCGCTCTGCGCCCTCGTCACCGTGATCACCGGGTGGGGAGCGGCCTCGCGGGCGACCCGTTTTCGGGCGATCGAGGCCGCAGGCATCCGGGAGTAGGGGATCCCGGAGTAGGGGATCCGGGAGTAGGGCACGGCCCGTCCGGCCCAGTCCCGGCCCGTCCCGCCCCGGAGTGTGCGACCGAGGTGTGAAACACCACACTTCCGCTCCTGAGCGTGCCGGTACTCGCCGCCCGGCCGAGGGCCGAGGACACTGGTCGCCGTGACTGATGTGCGCGAGACCTTGGATTACCAGACCTTCGGACAGGCGGTGCGCGAACTCGCGCAGACGATCGCCGACGACGGATACGAACCCGACCTCGTCCTGAGCATCGCCCGCGGTGGGGTGTTCGTAGCGGGCGGTCTGGCGTACGCGCTGGACTGCAAGAACATCCACCTGGTGAACGTCGAGTTCTACACGGGCGTGGGCACCACTCTGGAGATGCCCGTCATGTTGGCGCCCGTTCCCGCCGCGATCGACTTCACCGACAAGAAGGTCCTGATCACCGACGATGTCGCCGACACCGGCAAGACACTGCGCCTCGTGCACGACTTCTGCCTCGACCATGTCGCCGAGGTCCGGTCCGCCGTCATCTACGAGAAGTCGCACTCCCTGGTGAAGTGCGAGTACGTGTGGAAGCGGACCGACGACTGGATCGAGTTCCCGTGGTCGACGGAAGGACCGGTCGTCAGGCGCGACGGCCAGGTGCTCGACGCCTGATCGAAGGCGGTACGCCCGCAGGTCGGGACGCCGCCGGGGATCGGGCGGGAGCAACAGCGGATCCAGGGCGGCGGCGGTCGGGGGCAGGGCTCCCGGCCGTCGCCGCTTCCCGGTTCATGGGGTAGGAATGGGGGCTGTACGAACCGGGAGAGGGGCGCGCATGAGGGCGGCGCGGATGAGGGCGGTGCGGATCGCCGGGGTGGCGGCGGGCGCCTTGGCGCTGGCCGCGGGGTGCGCTTCAGGAGGTTCGGGGGATCCCGGGGGTTCCGGGGGATCCGGAGGCATGTCGGCGCAGGCGCACGGCTACCTGTCGGAGGCGCTGGACCTGTTGCAGCGGGAGTCGTTGAACACCGCGACGGTGGACTGGCCGAAACTGCGGGACGAGGCGTTCGCGCGGGCGGCCGGGGCGCGGACGACGGCCGACACCCACGGTGCGGTCGGCGGCGCGGTCGCGGCTCTCGGGGACGGTCACAGCAGGTTCTACCCGCCCGGTGAGGCAGCGGCCGTGGATGCCGACCCTGCGACGGTCGACGCCCCGACGGTCGAACAACTTCCCGGCGGCATCGCCAGGTTGAATCTTCCGGCGGTGAACGGTTCGGAGCGCACCTACGCCGAGTACGTCGCCCGCGGCCGCGCCGCCGTCGCCGGGGCGACCGCCTGCGGCTGGGTGGTGGACCTGCGCCGGGAGAGCGGCGGCGGGATGTGGGCGCCGCTGGCGGTGGTGGCTCCGCTGCTCGGGGACGGTCCGGTGGGGGCCTTCGTCACGGCGGACGGCACCCGCAGCGTCTGGTCGGTGCGCGGGGGCGTGCCGTTCCTGGACGGGACTCCACAGGCGGAGCCCTCCGGGGCCGGCGGTGACCCGGGGCAGGGCTTGCCCGTCGCCGTCCTCACCGGCCCGGGCACGGGCAGCGCGGGCGAGGCCGTCGCCATCGCGTTCATCGGCCGCCCGGACACCCGCAGTTTCGGCGCGCGCACCTACGGGGTGCCCACCGGCAACGCCGCGCACCGGTTGTCGGACGGCGCGGTCGTCCTGCTCACGGGCGCCGCCGAGGCGGATCGCACGGGCCGGATCCACGCGGGGCCGATCGAGCCGGACGAGGCCGTGGACACCCGCAAGGAGGGGGATCCGTCACTCACCGCCGCGACCGGCTGGCTCGGGCGCCAGGAGTCCTGCCGTCGCACCTAGAACGACCACCCCGCGGGGGAGCGGGCAGTCGGCGGAGGCGGCCGGCAAAGAAGTGGTCGCCCGAGGTGCGCAGGAAGTAGCTTGTCCCCGCCCCGCACGCCACCCACGAGGAGTTCTCATGCTCGAAAACATCCAGGGCGTTTCTCCAGAGCGTGCCGCACGACTGGCCTACCTGGTCGAGCGATGCGGGCCGTTGCTGGACCAGGACGAGGGCATGGAACATGTCCAGCGGCTGCTGCGGGACCTCGGGGCCGGGGTCATGGACTCGATCGCCGTCACCCGGGAACTGCTGGGAGTCGGCCTCGGGGAAGCACAGGAGATTGTGCTGTCGAGCGCCGCGCGGACCATCGAGCTGCGGACGCGTCAGCAACTCGTGGACGTGGCGGAGCGAGCGAAGGACGTTGCCGACGGCCTCCTGCAGCTGTCCCGGACCCAAGGGGCCACCAGGATCGTCGCCATCGACGGCACCGGAGGATCCGGCAAGACGACGTTGGCTGCCGCGGTGGCCGGACACCTCGACGGCGCCGTCATCGTCCACGTCGACGACTTCTACCGTCCGATGCCCGACCGCGCGCGGGAGCTGCTCGACGCGGAACAGGGCTACCACCGCTACTTCGACTGGGAACGCCTCCGGGACCAGGTCCTGATCCCGCTGCGGGACGACCGGGCCGCCCGCTATCAGGTCTACGACTGGACCACCGGACAGCTCGGGGCCTGGCGCGAGATCGCTTCCGGAGCCGTGGTGATCGTCGAAGGGGTCTACTCCGCCCGCCCGGAGCTGGCCCACTACTACCACTTCACCGCCTACGTCGACACCCCGCGAGGTGTCTGCCTGCAGCGGGTGCGAGCACGCGGCGAGAACCCCGAGGAGTGGATCGGGCGTTGGCGCGCCGCCGAGGACCACTACGTGCACACCACGTGGCCCCAGACCAGAGCCAAGCTCCTCGTCAGGGGCCACTGAGGCGGGAAGCGCGCATGATCACCGACGCGACAGGAACAACATCAAGGTCTTCTACCTACAGGCCCGAGCGGGGCCGCACCGGCAAAAAATCTTGAGAATCTCGATGTGATGTGCGACATGACCTTGGGCACGCCGCAGGCCGGCCACACCGGCGGCGACCGGTGGCCGACCAGCCGACATCCGGTGACGCCGTACGTCTTCCTTGCCGTTCATTCCGCCGCTGCCACCACCGGCGCGAACGCGAAGCGGAACCGTTCCACCCCGCGGGGCAGGTCCGCGCTCATCCGATCGTCCGAATCGTCTGCACGTGCCCAGAACACGCTGAGTGTGAAATCGCTTGGCTTTCCTTCGAGTTCGAACTCCAGCGCCACATCGGCAGGACCCGAGAAGAGGGTCCACACGTCGATGCGGCCCGTCCGCGACCTGTACGGAACCCTGGCAAGGAGGCTGAACCCCTCCGGACGCACGGGACGGTCGGTCAACTCAAGGGTCACCTCCGCATAGTGCTCCCGAATCGAACTGCGGACCTTGACCGCTCCGTCGGTCAGTGTGATTCCAGGAGTCCCGTCAGCCAGTGGCAGTTCCAGCCAGCTGCCGTCCTCGGCGAACTCGTCCTCCTCCCACAGCCCGAACTGCGAACGTTCGACTGAGACAAGGCCGGTGGCCTCGGTCCGAAAGCTCCGCATGTCGACGATCCTTGCACGACGGCCGCTCTCCGGATGTCGGGTTCGGAAGAACCTCCGGGCACGAGTACGGCGGCGAACTCGGCACCACGGACGGCACCGTGCAGTACGGCCGACGGTCGTGCCCTGCGGCAGGTTCCGTCTCGGGTCAGGCTCTGGTGGGCCGCTGCCCCTGGGGACTGTCCGTTGCGATCGGGAGGCTGCGCAGTGTCAGCGCGGCCGGTGGAGGCAGTGGTTCGTCGGCCGTGCCGGTGCGGAACGACTGGAGCAGATAGGCCACCAGGCGCCGGGAGGCCGCACCGTCATCCGGCAGGGCGGTCACCAGGCCGCCGTGTGCCAACAGGACCACGACGAGGTCGGAAGGGTGGAAGTCGGCCCGCAGCGCGCCCGACGCCTGTGCTCTGCGTACCAGGGTCGTGAAGTCCCGTTCGGCCTGGTGCCGGGACTGCGCGTGTTCCGACGTGCTTTCCGGGAACGCCGTGACGAACGCGGCCGGGAACCCGCGTTCCTCCCGTTGCAGAGCGCAGACCGTCTCGACCAGCCGCTGGAAGCCCTGCCAAGGGTCGGGGGCGGCCAGTGCCTCGGTGAGAGCCCGCGCGCAGGTCTCCATCTGCTGCGCGAACGCGCCCCGCACCAGAGCGTCCCGGGTCGGGAAATGCCGGTACAGCGTCGCCACGCCGACCCCGGCCCGACGGGCCACGGTCGCCATCGGGGCGTCGATCCCGTGCTCCGCGAAGACCGCGCGGGCGGCGACGAGGACGCGCTCCCGGTTGCGCCGGGCGTCCGCCCGCATCCCGTCCCGGGCTGTGATCCGAGAGGATTCCGCCATCACTGTCTCTCGCTTCCGGTCCAAGCGGACGATTGCGTCCACTTGAGAGCTTACGGTCGGTGCCAGATCCCGTACGGCTCCCGGCGGCAGAGGCGGAACGATGAACGACCGCATGATGAAGGCAGTGCTCTACGACCGCTACGGCGGCCCCGATGTGCTCTACACGGGCCGCGTGCCACGCCCCGAGCCGGCCCGCGGCGAGGTCCTCGTGAAGGTACGCGCGTTCAGCGTCAACGGCGGCGAACTGGCCGTCCGTGCCGGCCGTCTCCGCCTCCTGAGCGGCCGGACATTCCCCAAGCGGGTCGGCTTGGACTTCACCGGCGAGGTCGCCGAACTGGGGGCCGGAGTCACAGGGTTCGCGGCCGGCGAGCGCGTATGGGGGGTCCTGGGCCGCACCTCCGGGTTCGGCAGCGCCGCCGAGTACGTGGCCGTGCCCGCCGAGCGGGTCGGCCGGCTCCCCGACGGTCTTGACCCGGTGGAGGCCGCCGCGCTGCCGGTGGCCACCACGGCCATCACCGCGCTGCGGGACAAAGCCCGGCTGCGCCCCGGCGAACGGCTCCTCGTCCGGGGCGCGGCGGGCGGTGTCGGCAACGCCGCCGTCCAGCTCGGACGGGCGTACGGCGCCGAGGTCACGGCCCTCGCCCGGGCGGCCGGCCTGGACTTCGTCCGCGGGCTCGGCGCGCACGAGGCCGTCGACCACCGGACCGTGCGGCCGGCGGAACTGGGCCGCTTCGACGTGGTCCTGGACACCGCGGGGACCGACCTGCGGGCCTTCCGGCGCCTACTGGATTCCGGCGGGCGCATGGTCACCATCGCCTTCGACCCGAAACGGCCCGCTGCGACGTTCGGCTACCTCGCGGCCAGTACGGTCCACGGTCCCGGCCGGGTGCGCTACTTCAGCGGCGACCCCAAGCGGGCGGACTTCGACGACCTCGCCCGCCATGTGGCCGAGGGCAAGCTGAGCCCCGCGGTGGACACGGTCTTCCCCCTGGAGGAGACAGCGGCGGCGCACCGGGCGCTGGAGGCGGGCGGCGTCCGGGGCAAGTACGTGGTCAGGGTCGCGTAGGACCCTGCTGTCCCGTCTCGGCGAAGTTTCACCGGCCTCACTGGAGACTGCCGACCGCGCCGCTCGTCCCGCCGAGGTTCGACCGGTCGCCAGCGGCGGCGATGAGGGCCGCCAAGCCGTCGAGGTGGCGGTCGAGGCCGAAGGTGAACAGGGATTCGGCGGACAGGCCCAGGCCGGGGTCGGCGCGGGCGGCGGTGAACGCCGGGAAGGTGCCGTCCGACAGCAGCGCGGCCATCCGGCCCTCCTGGACCTGCATCCACTGATCGCCGGTGACACCGCTGGCCTGACCCGCCGCCTGCTCCGCCGCGAGGTCGACCGCGCAGCCCCGGACGAATCCGAAGAGCGAGACCGCCGCGTGCATGCGGGTGTCGGCATCGAGGCCGAGGCCCTCCAGCGCCGCCAGGGCCCATTCGATGTGGCGCATGCCGTTCGGTGCGAGCAGCGGCCGGGCGAGGTTCATCGTGGCCGCCAGCCAGGGGTGCTCCTGGTAGAGCCGCCACTGCGCCCGGGCCGAGAGGTCCAGGCAGGACCGCCAGTGCGGCGGGGCCGGGGTCGGCAGCGGCGCCTGCGCGTAGGCCGCGTCGACCATCAGCGCGAGGAGCTGGTCCCGGTTCTGCACGTGCCGGTACAGGGACATGGCCGAGGTGCCGAGTTCGGCGGCCAGCCGCCGCATGGTGAGCGCGGCCACCCCTTCCGCGTCGGCGATCGCGATTCCTGCCAGCACCAGGCGTCGGCGCGCCGCCGACTCCTCCGACGGTCCCTCCGTGCGCCGGTCGGCCGCCCCCCGTGCCGCCCGCGGCGCACGGGGGGCGGCGCAAACCACGGTCCCCACCCCCGGCACCGCCCGGACCAGACCCTCCTGCCGCAGGACCGCCAGCGCCTTGGTCGCCGTGGCCATGGCCACCCCCCACCGCTGCGTGACCGCCCGCGTGGAGGGCACCCGGTCACCCGGACGCAGCTCACCGACCTCGATGCGATGCCGAAGTTCGGCGGCGATCCTCGCGTACGGCGGCAAGACCGACATGATGCACTCCTTGGTGTACTAGTGCATGAAGCCTAGCGCACTAGGGTTCCTTCTCGATCTTCACACTTCACAGGCGAACTTGAGCCTCATACGTTGTACGCACAGACCTGAGAGAGGAACCCGGGATGACCAAGAACACCACCACCACAACCCGCACTGTCCTGATCTCCGGCGCCAGCGTGGCCGGCCCGGCGCTCGCCCACTGGCTGCGCCGCCACGGCTTCGTCCCCACCGTGGTGGAGCGCGCCGAAGCGGTGCGCGAGGGCGGCTACGCGGTGGACTTCCGCGGCGAAGCCCTGGACGTGCTGGACCGGATGGGCCTGCTGGAGCGGATCCGCGAGCTGGACACCGAGATGGGCGACGCGGCGATGGTGGACGCCGAGGGCCGCCAGTACGCGACCCTGCCGGCCGTGATCTTCGCGGGAGACCTGGAGGTCCTCAAGGGCGATCTGACCAGGATGCTGTACGAGGCCACCCGCGACGACGTCGAGTACGTCTTCGGGGACTCCATCGCGAGCCTGACCGAGGACGAGCACGGCGTCGAGGTCACCTTCGAGCGTGGCGCTCCCCGCCGCTTCGACCTGGTCGTCGGCGCCGACGGCCTGCACTCGCGCACCCGGACGCTCACCTTCGGCCCCGAGGAGCAGTTCGTGCGCCACCTCGGCATCTACACCGCCGTCTTCAGCCTGGACAACTACCTCGGCCTGCAGAACACCGGCCGTCTCCACGCCGCCCCGGGCAGGGCCGCCAACATCTTCACCGCCCGCGCCAACAGCGAGGCCCGCGCCGCCTTCCACTTCGCCGCCGGGCATCTGGAGTACGACCGCCACGACCGCGCCGGGCAGCAGCGCATCATCGCCGAACGCTTCGCGGACGGCGGCTGGGAGATCCCGCGCCTGCTCCAGGAGATGGCGCGGGCATCGGACTTCTTCTTCGACGCCAACGCCCAGGTGGAGATGGACACCTGGTCCAAGGGGCGGGTCGTGCTGCTCGGCGACGCCGGGTACTGCGCCGGCCCGACCTCCGGCCGCGGCACCTCGCAGGCCCTGATCGGCGCGTACATCCTGGCCGGCGAACTCGCCGCCTCCGGTGGTGACCACACGACGGCCTTCGCCGCGTACGAGCGCGAGATGCGCGGCTACGTGACGGAGCACCAGGCCCTGGGTCGCGAGGGCGCAGAGCGGTTCTTCATGCCCGCCCCCACCCAGGAGATTCTGGACATGCTGGCCGCCCAGGCACCCGAGAGCACCCGCACCACCCCGATTCGGCTGCGCGACTACGGCGCATCGCCGTCACTCGTGTCGGCGGCGGTCGTCGGGTTGAATCCCTTGGTGATCAGCCGGAAGGCCAGGCACAGCTCCCAGGCGAAGACCGGAACGGCGGCGAGCATCCCCGGCCCGGAGACCTGCGGGTAGAGGCCGAACAGGACGGCGATCGCGGAGGTGAAGATCAGTGCGCCGCCGACGAGCCCCAGTACGGCGATGAAGCGCGGTATCAGCCGGGAGCGGTACAGCAGGCAGGCGAGCACCGCGGTGTTGGCCCCGCAGATGAAGTTGGGGCCGAGCAGGAACGTCCAGTCGTGGACGGCGACCAGGGCCTTCCCCGCGGTGAGGAGCGCGGCGCTGTCCGCTCCCTGCGGCGGGTGTTGGCGGAGGGTCACCACGGCCAGCAGGCTGACGATGCCGACGGCGATGACGGCGGCTTCCAGGGTGCGCAGGCCGAGGTACCCGACGGCGAGGCCTTCGCCGTGCCGGCGGGCGACGGGGTACATCGCGAATGCGGTGCCGACGATGCCGATGGTGAGGAGCACCTCGAACAGGGCGCCCAGGAGCACTCGGGTGTCCGGGCCGGCGCCGAGCACGTAGTCGGCGGTCTTCAGGATCGGGCCGTACAGGACGAGCCCGCCGATCGAGGTGACGTGGGTGACGAGGAAGCACGTGCCCGTCGCTGTCGCGAGGGTTCTCGGTGAGGCCACTTGGGGCTCCTTCGGCCGTGGAGGCGGGAAGAGGTGTACGCCGTACACCTCACGGTGGGACGGTATGGTGTACCCCGTACACCTGTCAAGGGGGATCGGTGAGGACCATGGCCAAGCAGGCAGACGCCCAACAGGCGGCCACCGAGCGGAGGAAGCCGCTCAACCGGGACCGCGTGCTGCGCGCCGCCGTCGCCCGCGCCGACCAGTCCGGGATCGAGGCGCTGAGCATGCGCAGCCTCGCCCAGGAACTGGGCGTCGTGCCGATGGCCCTCTACAAGCACGTGGCCAACAAGGAGCAGCTCCTCGACGGCATGGTCGAACTCGTCGTCGGGGAGATCGACCCCCCGGCCGACGGCCCCGACTGGAGGAGCGCGATCCGCGAGCGCGTCCTGTCGGCCCGGCGGGCGCTGCTGCGCCACCCGTGGGCCCTGCGCGTCATCGAGTCCCGCGGCACCCCCACCCCCGCCGTGCTGGACTACCTGGACTCCGTGATCGGCACGTTCCGCGGGGGCGGCCTCTCCGTCGACCTGACCCACCACGCGATGCACGCGCTGGGCAGTCGCGTCTGGGGCTTCACCCAGGAGCTGTTCCCGGCTTCTCCGGGAGACGAGCCCGGGGAGCAGGCCGCCGCGCTCCAGGCGATGGCGGCCAGGTACCCGCACATCGCCGAGATCGCCATGGCCCGGGCCCACGACGGCGCGTCGGTCGTCGGCAGCGGCTGCGACGACCAGTTCGAGTTCGAGTTCGCCCTCGACCTCCTCCTCGACGGCTTCGCGCGGCTCCACGAGCGCGGATGGAGCTCCGGGCAGGCCTGAGCGGGCCGGGGGAAACCGGGCGACTCCCGCGCGCCCGATCGCCTGGAGCGGGCGCGCCCCCCGGGCGGCCGCTCACCGCCCGTCGTCGGTTCCGGACCGGACGACGACGCCCTCGTCCGGACCGTGGCCCGGAGCCGGTCGGACCGTGGCCCGGAGCCGGTCGGACCGTGCCGGGAGCAGCGGCTGACGGCCGGCCGGACTGACGGACAGTCGGCTGACGGGAGGGGCCTGTGGCGGCACCCGTCGAAGGCGTGGATATCGTGGCCGACGCCGCGCGGCCGACTCCTCGGCGTGCGGTCTTTCGTCACGTCAGGAGAGAACTGGGTGAAGTCCCCAATGACAGCGCTCCGGAGCGCCGCGGCCGTCGTGGCGGCCGTGCTGATGGCGGCGCCCGCCGCCGCAGGCTCCGCCGCCGCAGCTCCCGCCGCAAGCCCGGACACCAAGGCGGTGACGTACCAGGGCCGCGTCTTCCAGGTGCCTTCGGCCTGGCCGGTGGTGGACCTGGCCGCGGACCCGCAGGCCTGCGTCCGCTTCGACCAGCACGCGGTGTACCTCGGTCACCCGGGCGAGCAGCAGGCCTGCCCGCCGCGGTTGACCGGCCGCACGGAGGCCCTGCTGGTCGAGCCCGCCGAGGGCGCGGCGCCGGACCGGGAGGGCTCCAACCCGGTCGCGCAGACGGTCCGGGCGACCGACGGCGTCGTCGCGGTGACCGGGACGTACGACACGGACCAGCCGCTGGTGCGGCGGATCATCACCGGCGCCGGGCTCACCCCCGCGCCGACGCACCGACCGCAGCCGGCGCCCGCCGGGCCCGGGACGACCGCCGCCCCGAAGTCCGCCGGCACCGCCGCCCCGAAGTCCACCGCTGCCGCGCCGTCCGGCCAGGCCATGGCCGCAGCCGCCGCACCGGCTGCTTCGGCCGCGGCGGCGTCGGTTCCCGCGTCGGCGACGAACTACACCGGCAAGGGCTTCGACGCCTGTACGGCGCCCTCCGGCGCCGCGATGAACGCGTGGATGGCCTCCTCCCCGTACCGGGCGGTCGGCGTCTACATCGGCGGTGTCAGGCGGGCCTGCGCCCAGCCGAACCTGACGGCCTCCTGGGTCCAGCAGCAGCAGGCCGCGGGCTGGGCCTTCATGCCGATGTACGTCGGCGTGCAGGCCCCGAAGATCAGCTACCCCGCCACCGAGGGCGCCAACGCCGCCGACGACGCGGTGAGCCAGGCCCAGGCCCTGGGCTTCGGCCCCGGCACGATCCTCTACTACGACATGGAGGCGTACACCACCCCGCAGTACTCGGCCGCGGTGCTCGCCTTCCTCACCGCCTGGACCAACGAACTGCACGCCTGGGGCTACAACTCCGGCGTCTACAGCAGCTCCTCGTCCGGCATGAAGGACCTGGCCGCGAACGCCGGCAACAGCGCCTACGCCATGCCCGACGCCGTCTTCAGCGCCAACTGGAACGGCAAGGAGGACACCGCCGACCCGTCGATACCGGCCGGCTACTGGAACAACCACCAGCGCGCCCACCAGTACGCCTCGCCGCAGAACCCGGAGACCTGGGGCGGCTACGCGATCGCGATCGACCAGGACTACCTGGACATCCAGCTCACCGCCGCCCCGCCGTCCCAGTCCTCCGCGTTCTTCCTCGGCGTGCGCCAGAGCTCGGGCGCCTGGCCCGGCTTCAGCCCGCTGACGGGCGGCGCGGGCGTGTTCCGCGGCTCGGAGGCCGCGATCACCGGGCTGCCGGGCGGCTCCTCGCAGGAGCTGGGCATCGGCCTGGACGGCCGGCTCTACCACGGGGTCCGCGCCTCGAACGGCAGTTGGAGCGGCTTCGCCGGGGTGCCCGACGACGGCACGCCGGCCACCCAGGCCCGCCGGACCGGCATCGCGGGCATGCCGGACGGCTCCTCGCAGGTGGTGACCGTCGGCAGTGACGGCAACGTCTACCACCGGATCCGCTCGGCCGACGGCAACTGGTCCGGCTACGGGGCGCTCCCCGGGGTCGGCACCCCGACCATGGGGGCCGCGGACATCGCCATCGCCGGCCTGCCCGACGGGTCCGCCCAGGTCCTGGCGATCGGCAACGACGGGCACGTCTACCACGAGACCCGCTTCTCCAACGGCAGTTGGAGCGGCTTCGCCCCGCTCCCGGGTGTGAACAGCTCGCGGATGGCGGCCTCGCGGGTGGCCATCACGGGGCTGTCGGACGGCTCCTCGCAGGTCCTGGTGATCGGCGGCGACGTGAACATCTACCACGAGGCCCGCTTCGCCGACGGCAACTGGTCCGGCTTCGCCGCGCTTCCCGGCAGCGGCACGCCCACCATGGCCGCGCGGGCGGTCGGCATCGCCGGTCTGCCGGACGGTTCGTCCCAGGTGGCGGTGATCGGCAACGACGGCAACCTCTACCACGAGACCCGCTTCACCAGCGGCGCCTGGTCCGGCTTCGCCGCGGTCCAGGGCGCGTACGGCGCGAGCACCTTCCCGGCCCAGCGCGCCGCCATCGCGGGCCTGCCGGACGGCTCCAGCCAGCTGGTGGCCACCCGGAGCTGACCCGGGAACATCCCACCACCGCACCACCCCGGCGCCCCCGCCCCCGGTACGTCCCGGGGGCGGGGGCGCCGGCCGGTTCCGCCCGCCGGCCGGTTCCGCCGGCAACACGTCGGCGAGGGGGCTCACCGGGGCCGGGGCGGCGGTCAGGACCAGACGATCAGTTCGCCGTTCAGGGTGAATCCCAGGAAGAGGGAGAGGGTGATCCGGCGGCCGCCCTCGAAGTCCCGCACCTGGTGGAAGTTGCGGCAGTCGAAGAAGACGCCTTCGCCGGGGTCGGCCCGCACCGTGGCCGACGGCGCGTCGGCGACGACCTCGGGGGCCCAGCCGTAGCCGTCCCTGCGGGTGTCGTCGGCGGGGATCCAGCGGTGCCGCCAGACGGTCAGCGCGCCGCCGTGCCCGGCGACGGTGAGGTGCAGGTTGAAGGCGAGTTGCACGAGGGGCTGGTCGTCGAGGCGGCCGGGGAACTCCCGCACCACCTCGTCGTAGTGGATCTTCGAGCCGGTGGGGAACTCGCGGAGGATGCCCGCGTGCAGCGGGCGGCCCCCGATGGTCGCGGGGCGCACCGGAATGCCGAGTTCGGTGCCCAGCCGCCGCATGAGGGTCACCGTCGGGTCGGTGTCGCCGTAGAGGTCGCGGGCGGCCTTCCGGGTCTGCTCCGCCTTCTCCCAGTAGGCGTCCCGGACCCGGCCCTGCCCGTAGTAGTCGTACACCGCGGGGCCGAACTTCAGGATCGGCGGGTCGAGCCGCTCCTCGTCGTAGGGCTCGAAGTCGGCCTGCTCGATGCGGGCGACGAGGTCGCTCAAGTCGCCCCGGTCGCCCCGGTCGCCCCGGAGCAGGCCGGGCACCCGGACGATCGCGCAGGTGCCGGCGGCCAGCCGCTGCAGAGCCTCCCGCAGCTCCCCGTCCCGGACCGTCTCCGCTCCGAACATCGCCTCGTCGTCGTCCTCGTCGTCCTGCCGGGTCGGTGTCATGGCAGCCGTGTTCCCCTCGGTGAGAGGCCGGACGGAAGGGCGGCAGCACCCACCCCGGAGCCCCGCCGTCGCGGGCGGTTTCGGGCTCCGGCGCCTCGGTCGCCTGGTGCCACGCGTGATGCCACGCCTGGTGTCACGCGTGATGCCACGCGCCCGCTCGGCCTGTCGCGTAAGGTCACTATCCCTTCGCCACGGGTCGTGGGCGAGCGTGCTCGTCCGGCCGGGTGAACAGCACGAGGGGCAACCCCGACCGGGGCCGCCGCTGGGTCGGGGGGAGCCGGTCGCGACGGGCGATGCTGACGGCCCGGCTCCGGTCCGGCGCACCGGACCGGCCTGGTACCTGATGGCGACCGACGATCACGTCTCATCCAGGCAGTCGCTCGTGACCAGCGGCGACGGCAGGGACCGTCCAGGACGGGTGGGTGTTGACCTGGGTCACGGTGGCCCCGGCCAACTGCTTGTAGCGGGTCGCGATCCGCTCGGCCTCCTCGACGGGCAGCGGCCCACCGTGCTCCTCGGCTCGCGCGATGGTCTCCTCCGGGCCCAGGTCCCGGTTGGCCAGCACGATCGCGTTGACGACCGGCCGGCGCATCCGGTCGTAGCGGCGGAGCGCGGTCACGGCGTCGTCGTCCCGGGTCAGGCACCAGGCCAGCACCCGGCTGTCGACGACGGACTGCGAGCCGCCGTTCATGCCCATGGGGAACATCGGGTGCGCGGCGTCGCCGAGGAGGGTGACCCGTCCGAAGCTCCAGCGCGGCAGGGGGTCGCGGTCGAGCATCGGGTACTCGACGATCACCGAGGAGCGTTCGGCGAGAGCCGCGAGGTCGATCCACGGCAGGTTCCACGACGACAGCCCGGCGCGAGCCTCCGCCGCGGTGACGCGGCGGCCGGGGCCGCCGGGAGGCGGGGCGGACGGGTCGTGCCGAACCTCCAGCACCCAGTTCACCAGGGCATCGGCAGCCGAGGTCGCGGGGTCCTCGACCGGGTAGGCGATGAACTTCGCGCCGGGGGTGCCCCCGGCCACCACGATCGAACGGCCGTCGAGGACGTGCGGGTGCCGTGCGAGCCCACGCCACATGTGGACGCCGTTCCCGCTCGGGGGGCTCTCGTCCGGGTACAACCGGCCGCGGACCACGGAGTCGATGCCGTCGGCGCCGACCAGCACGTCGCCGTCATCGACGACGGGCCGACCGCTCGACCGGTCCAGGAAGTGGGCACGGACGCCGCCCGCGCTCTGCTCGAACCCCTGGAACAGGAGGCCGGTACGGACCGAGTCCGGCCCCAGCCGCTCACGTACCGCCGTCAGCAGCAGCAACTGCAGACGCCCCCGGTGCACGGAGTACTGCGGCCAGCGGTATCCGGCCGCGCGTCCCAGCGGCTCCTCCCAGACCGTCCCGCCCGCCCGGTCGTGGTAGCTCAGCCGGTGCGGGGGCAGCGCGACGGAGTCCAGCCCGCCGTCCAGGCCGAGTTCGGCGAGTTCCCGGACGGCGTGCGGCAACAGGTTGATTCCGACACCGACCGCTTCGACCTTCCGCGCCGCCTCGTACACCCGTGGCGCGAAGCCGGCGGCGTGCAGGCTCAGGGCACAGGTCAGCCCGGCGATGCCGCCGCCCACGACGATCACTCTCATGTGTCTCCTCGTCCTTCGCCGGAGCCGCGGGTCCGGCCGATACCCGGCCACCAGCCTCGGGGCCCCGGCCGCGCGCGTCCAATACACAGCGGTGATGGCGGCCGTCACGATCGCTGATCGCACCGGGGGACCGCCGTACCGGCCCCGGACCGGTCGGAGGGTTCCACAATCCGTGCTCTCAACTGCGGAGTTGATAGCTTGTCGGTCATGGAACTCCGTACGCTCGAATACTTCGTCGCGGTGGCGGAGGAGCGGTCGTTCACCAAGGCGGCGGCCCGCTGCCATGTCGTGCAGCCCGCGATCAGCCAGCAGATCCAGGCCCTGGAGAAGGAACTGGGGGAGCCCCTCTTCGAACGCCTGCCCCGGCAGGTGGCCCTCACGTCCGGGGGCGCCGCCCTGCTGCCGCACGCCCGGGCCTGTCTGGCGGCGGCGGCGTCGGCCGTCCTGGAGTTCGCCGACCGGTCCGGTCTGGTCGGCGGATCGTTCGCGCTGGGGACCGTCGGCGGCCTGGAGGGCACCAGCATCCCCCGGCTGCTGGGGGAGTACCACCGCCGGTACCCCCGGGTCGCGGTGAGCCTCATCGGGGCGTCGAGTCCCTCGCTGCTGGCGAAGGTCCGCGACGGGGAGATCGACGCGGCCGTGGTCGCGGGACCGCTGGACGGCGAACCCGCCGCCGTGGCCTCGCGAGTGCTCCTGGAGGACCGGATCGTCGCGGTCCTCCCCGTCGGAAGCCGGCCCGCGAGCCGTCCGATGACCCTCGACGAGGCGGCCCGGAGCCCGGTCATCAGCTACGGTCCCGACAGCGGGGTGCACGCGTTCATCCGTGAGGCCTTCGCCGCAGCGGACCTGCGGCTGGACATCGCCTACGCGACGAACGACGTCGCCCTCCAACTCGCGCTGGTCGCGGAGCGGATCGGTATCGCCCTCACCTCCCACGCGAGTCCGGTCCTCACCGCCGACCGGCGTTTCGCCGTCGTGCCGCTGGAGCCCGCCATCAGGTTGCGGAAAGTGTTCGTGTGGCGAGCGGGCACCCGGCCGAGCGCGCCGTTGCGCGCCTTTCTCGACCTGTGGACGGAGCTCTCCGACCGGCCGGTGCGCTACGACGCCGACTCCGGCGCCACCACTGGTGGATGACGCGGATCCTCGCCCGGCTGCTGTCCGTTCCGATCGCCGCCTTCGGAGGCAAGACCTTCATGCCGTCCTCAGGCTGCTCAAAGCGGCGCGCTCTAGCGTCATCCAGCATGTCGAAGCGAAGCGTCCCCCTGGCAAGGGTGTTGGCACCCGCGAGCGTCCTCGCAGCGGTGGGGCTCGTCATCGCGGTGCTGCAGGGGCAGTCGAGCGGAGCGGAGGGCCGGCCGCCCATGTCCGTCCAGTCGGACTCGGTCCCGTCCCCGTCCCCCTCGGCCCCGTCCCCCTCGGTACCGTCCCTCTCCGCGACCCCCTCGGCACCGGTGACTTCCCCGGTGCCCGTGACCCCCTCGGCGAGCACCGGGGCCGGTCAAACCGTCCCTCCCGCCCCGGTCGCCGACGCGGCTCTGCGCAGCGCCGCCGCGCAGGCCGACGGCGCGGTCTCGGTCTCGGTCTCGGTCACCGACCTGGCCACCGGGCAGTCGCTCGCCTACGGCGCGTCCGGGCACGCCTTCGCCACCGCCAGCATCGTCAAGGTCGACATCCTGGCCACGCTGCTGCTCCAGGCCCAGGACCGGGGCACCGGGCTGAGCGACGCGCAGCAGAGCCTCGCCGCCGCGATGATCGAGAACAGCGACAACGACTCGGCCACGGCCCTGTGGAACGCGATAGGCCAGGAGGCCGGGCTGGACGCCGCCGACGAACGGTTCGGGCTGACCTCCACCGTGGCCGGCACGGACGGCTACTGGGGCCTCACCTCCACCACCGCCACCGACCAGGCGCGGCTGCTGCGCCAGGTCTTCACCGGCGACTCGATCCTCTCGTCCGCCTCGCGCGACTACATCCGGCAGTTGCTCGGCCAGGTCGAGAGCGACCAGCGCTGGGGCGTGAGCGCGGCGGCGACCGGCGGCGCGTACGCGGTGAAGAACGGCTGGCTGTCGCGGGAGGCGGACGATCTGTGGGTGATCAACAGCATCGGGACGGTCGAGTGCGACGGACACGAACTGCTGATCGCGGTGCTCTCGGACGGCAACGGGAGCGAGGACGCGGGCATCTCGCTGGTGCAGTCGGTGGCCCGGGCGGCTGCCGGTTCACTGAACGGGAGTTGAGCAGCTGGGCGGGAGTCGGGCGGCAGCTGCTCCTCCCGCCCGGTGAGCGCGGTCCGAGGGGGCCGTCCGGACCGTCCGGAGCGTCCGGAGCGTCCGGATCCCGGCGGAATCCCGGCAGAAGGCGCGGTGGCCAGGTCTCAGCGGATCGCGTTCCGGTCGGTCCGGTCACCGGGTCGGTGCGAGCCGGGCGAGCCGGCTCCGGTCGGGTCGGCACCGGTCGGGTCGGCACGGGGAGGCAGGAGGTCGCCGTGGTGCTGCTGGAGGAGGCGTTCGTGCTCGGCGCTGAAGTGGCTGCGCCAGACGCCGACGGGGAGTTCGCCGCTCGCGGGCCCGGGCAGGGCGGCGGCGAGGGCCGAGGCCGGGTGGGGGTGGCCGATGGCGGTCAGGAGCCGGTGCAGGGCGCGGTCGCGGGCTTCGGCGGAGCCGCCGTGGGCGGGGCCGGCGAGCTCCTCGTGGGTGAGCACGCAGACGGCGGGGTGGCGCAGCAGCCACTGGCAGCGGTGGGCTTCGCGCATGCCGGGGAAGCCCGGGTCGGTCAGGGCGAGGGTGATCCTGGCGTCCATGGTGGGCAGGGCGCCGACGATGTCGCGGTAGACGAGGTGTTCGGGCATCGAGCCGACCTGGCCGGCGGGTCGGGAGAGCAGGCGGATCTGCTCGATGACGCGGTCGCGGACGTCGCGGTGGTGGTAGACGATCGGCGGTCGTGCGGTGGTGTGCCAGGCGCGCAGGAAGCCGGCGTCGGCTCGTTCCAGGTCCAGGCTGTTGACGTACCAGCAGCCGCGGCCCGGCAGCAGGCGGGGCAGTTCGCTGTCGGGGACGCGGGACAGGCGGTCCTCGAGGACGGGGTCGACGGGTGAGGCGGCGGTGACCGGTTGGCCCAGGCGCCTCCACCACACCCGCCACAGGGCGGTCACCGCCAGCTGGAAGGCGGCCTCCAGCTCGGCCCGGTCGTCGCGCTGCCGCAGCAGCAGCCGTCCGGCTCTCTCCTGGCCGTAGGCGGCTCGGAGCACGGGGGAGACCTCGCCGGGGCCGGGCCGGTCATCGCCCTCCTGCTCGATGCCGCTCATGGTGCCGTAGGGGGTGTAGCCGAGTGCGGTGGTGATGCGGGCCAGCAGGGGAGTGCCGCTGCCGCGCGGCGAGACGACGATCAGCTGGGGCGCGGACATGGGAGGACTCCCGGGAGCGAGGCGGCGACGGGGGTGCGGGGTGCGCGGGCCGGGGCGGCGGGCGGGGCGAGGAGGAGGTCCTCGTAGGTGCGGTGGCGTCGGGTGGTGAGACGCTCGTGCAGCAGGGCGGCGGCGCGGGCGTGCTCGCCGGTGTCGACCAGGGCGCGGGCCAGCGTGTCCTGGACGATCTCGCGTTCCACCCGTACGCCGCCGATGCGCTCCACCTGTCCGCCCAGGCGGGTCAGGAGGTCGACGGCCGCGGGGGAGCGGCCGGCGGTCACGTGGGCGAGGGCCCGGACGACCGGGGCGAGGACCTCGCGGTAGTCGGGGCGCTCGTCATCGGCCGCCAGCCGCGCCAGGGCCTCGAGGTCGTCGGTGGCCGACTCGACGGCCAGGGCCAGGGCCAGGTTGAAGGTGTGGAAGACCTCCGCCATTCCGCCCTGCCCGGCCAGCAGGGCCCGCACGTGGTCGAGGTCGCAGCGGCCGGCGGGCTCCTGCCCGGCCAGCAGCAGGCGCCAGTTCGTCGCCGAGCGCATTCCCACGTCCGCACGGCCCAGGACCTCGTCGGCCCGCCGACGTGCGTCCGGGAAGTCCCCGCAGGCCAGCGACTGCAGGGCGGCGTGCCAGTTCAGGTGCTTGAACTGGACCGCCCGCGGGTCCTCCGCCAGCCACCGGTCGAGGAACGCGACGGCGGCGGGGCCGGCGCCCAGGTCCTGCTCGGCGTGCGCGCGGGCGTGCGCCGCGAGTCCGGCGCGCGGAAACCGGTCCAGCGCCTGCGCGGCCAGGTCGAAGGCCTCCTCGGCGCGGCCCTGCTCCGCGCGCGTCCACGCGAGCCTGCCCGTCCAGGGCCAGCTGTCCGCGCCGACCAGGGCGTGCTGCCGCTCGGCCAGCGCGTCACCGTGTGCGCGGTAGTCCGGCTCTCCGCAGGCGTGGAAGGCGTCCAGCAGAAGGGAAGCCACCTCGTCCCCGGGCCACTGCGCGAAGTGCGCCACCAGGTGGTCGGCCGTCAGCCGGAACTGCCGGTGGGTGTACAGGAAGACCCCGTACACCAGGCTCGCCGACCGTGCGTCGGCGTCCCGCGCGTCCCGGTACGCGACCACCAACTCCTCCCGCAGCACCTCGTCGCCCAGGCCCCCTCCGGTCGCCAGCACCAGGAGGGCCCGCGCCACGCCCAGCCGCGGAAACTCGTCCACCCACTCCCGCAGCAGCGGCACCGCGCGCCCGCTCAGCGCCGCCAACTCCCGTACCGCCGCGTCCTCCACCGACACACCCGTCGCCCCGGGACCGGCCCCGGCGCCACCGCCTCGCACCACGTCGGGCCCGCCGGATCAGACGCTCGACATGAACACGGCCGTGCAGACGATCCCGCTGCTCCCGCAATGGTTGCGGGGCAGGCTCAGCGGCAGACCGAGCTGATTGCCCGTCACCGTGCCGCTGTCGGCGACGGTGCCGCCGGTGGCCTGCGTGCCGCCCTGGTTGACACAGGAGTTGCCGAACACGGCATTGCCCGCACCGAGGATGTCGGCGTGGCCGACACCGGCCGGGGCGAGCGCCGCTCCCACGGCCGCACCCACCACCGCCACCCGCTTGCCCACGGCGCGTCCACCGGCGCCCGCGCTCTGCCGTCCAGCACCCGTCACCAGGCTCATCGTTCCCCTTCCCGGCGCAGCCCCGGCGACAGCCGGTCCCTGCGCAGACCCCGCGCGGGCAATCGCCCGGCGCGGTCTGGTCAACGACGGAACCGTGCTCCGGATACGCACCATCGGGTCGGTGCGCCCGGGCCGGGGGAACCGGGACGCCGCGGAGCCGATGTGCCGCCGACGACAGGTGATGTGCGAGCCCAACGGTGGAGGGCCGGCTACAGGGCCGCGATCCAGGGATGCCCGGGGTGTACGCGGGCGAGCAGCCCGGTCAGGGCCTCGCGCTGAGCCGGGGTCATGTGCGGGACGGTCGCGTCGAAGTCCGATTGATCCTTTCGGCGGACATGTTTGGCCTTGAACAGCAGGACCAGTTCGGGTGCCAGGTACGGGATGCCGTCCCGGGTGCGGAGGATGATGTCGCGGTAGGGAAGCCGGATCCTCTCATCGCGTCGGCAGATCCAGGTGTCGCCGTCGTGCGGTTCGCGGAACACGTCGAGCAGATAGCTTCCGGTGACCGGATCGCGGAGCCAGGTCTGGTGCACGGCGGCCAGCACCTCCGGTGCGGCGTCCTCCCAGATCCGGCCGCTGCCCGCCGCGTCGAAGACGTACCCGGGGAAGCGGGAACGGACCTCGAGGAAGCTCGCGGCCGGAATCGCGATCTCGATGTCTCCATGAGCGCGCGTCCGCCTGCCGCGGAACAGGTCCAGCGCCCAGCCCGCGGCGACGTACCAGGGGGTGCCGATCCCCGCCAACCGCTGCGCGACCTCACCCGGGGTCCAGCAGGACGACCATCTGGCGTCGAGGGCTTCGATCTCGTCGGGCGACAGCTCGATGCCGCCGCCGGGCAGTTGCTCGCTCACCGCAGGAATCTATCAGCGGGCTCGACGGCCCGGCCGGGTTCGACGCAGGAGGCCGGCGGGCAGCCCCGACGTGGATGATCCCGTCGTCGGCGTAGCCGAGGTCGTCGACGGCGATCCGCTGATCTGTCGGGACGCGCGGTACGGTCCCGGTCTCCATGGAGAGGATCACGACCGTGCAGCATCGCCACCCGGTCCGCCGCGGAGCAGTGGACCGGCCGGCAGGCCGACCTCAGCGGCACAGTCCTGGACCAGGCCGAGGCCGAACGCCTGGGCGCGGACATCCTCGGCCCACTGCTGGCCGCACCCACCCAGCAGCCCGCCAGATCACCGGCCGACGCCCGCCGCTACTGGCCGTTCCGATCCCCGCGGGCCGCCACGCCCGCGGCCGGCTCGTCTTTCATCTCTTCGCCGCCCTGGCGGAGTTCATCCGCGAGCTCATCGTGACCGCGGTGGGGCGGCCGCCGACCTCGCCGTGGGCGGGCGGCGGCCAGGCCGTCGCTCCGGTCCGATCCGGGAAGTCCGCTCGACACCTTGCTCCTATAGCGTGCGCCGGTACCGAAAGTCCGTAACGGCCGTAGGCCGTGGTCAAGGAGCCAGCGATGGGGACACCGGCATCCGCCCGGGCCGGGGAGCTGAGGCGCCATCTGGGCCTGTCCGACGCCGTGGTGATCGGGCTCGGGTCGATGATCGGCGCGGGGATCTTCGCCGCGCTCGCCCCGGCCGCCGGCGCGGCCGGTTCCGGTCTTCTGCCGGGCCTCACCCTGGCCGCGGTGGTGGCGTACTGCAACGCCACCTCCTCCGCCCGGCTGGCCGCCCGCTACCCGCAGTCCGGCGGCACGTACGTCTACGGCCGTGAGCGGCTCGGGGAGTTCTGGGGCTACCTGGCGGGCTGGGGCTTCGTGGTCGGCAAGACCGCCTCCTGCGCGGCGATGGCCCTCACCGTGGGCTCCTACGTGTGGCCCGGTCGGGCGCACGCGGTCGCGGTCGCCGCGGTGGTGGCGCTGACCGCGGTGAACTACGTCGGCGTGCAGAAGTCCGCGTGGCTGACCCGGGGGATCGTCGCCGTCGTCCTGGCGGTGCTCGCCGCCGTGGTCACCGCCTGCACGACCGGCCCCGCCGTCGAGGGCGCGCGGCTCGCCATCGGCTCGGACGCGACCTTCGGCGGGGTGCTCCAGGCCGCCGGGCTGCTGTTCTTCGCGTTCGCCGGCTATGCGCGCATCGCCACCCTCGGCGAGGAGGTCCGCGACCCGGAGCGAACCATCCCCCGCGCGATCCCCATCGCGCTCGCCGTCGCGCTCGTCGTCTACGCCGCCGTTGCCGTGGCCGTGCTCGCCGTGCTCGGGCCCGACCGGCTCGCCCACACCACCGCACCGCTCACCGAGGCCGTGCGCGTCGCCGGCGTTCCCGCACTCGCCCCGGTGGTGCGCACCGGGGCGGCCGTCGCGGCGCTCGGCTCGCTGCTCGCGCTGATCCTCGGGGTCTCGCGCACCACCCTGGCGATGGCCCGCGACCGGCACCTGCCCCGCGCCCTGGCCTCCGTCCACCCGCGCTTCCACGTGCCGCACCGCGCCGAGCTCGCGGTCGGTGCGGTGGTCGCGGTCCTGGCCGCCACCACGGACCTTCGCGGCGCGATCGGTTTCTCCTCCTTCGGCGTGCTGGCCTACTACGCCATCGCCAACGCCTCCGCCTGGACCCTCACCCCCGCCGAAGGCCGCCCCGCCCGGATCGTCCCCGTCGTCGGCGCCGTCGGCTGCGTGCTCCTGGCCTTCGCCCTGCCACCCGCCTCGGTCCTGTGGGGAGCCGCAGTGATCGCGGCCGGTGCCGCCGCCTACTGCCTGCGCAAGGCCATCACCCGCTGCTGACATCACCATGCAGTGATGCGCCGGTCGATGTCGGTGGCGGCTCCGAGCCCGCCGCCGAGTCCGCCGGTCGAACGGCGCCTTGACGAAGCGGAGCGGCGCGGGCAGGTGTCGAGGACCGCGCCGCTGTGAGGGCGGCAGGGTGAGTCGGCACGGAAGGGTGTTCGTCGACAGGGCGCCGGCTCTGAAGACGGGGTCAACTCTGGGCGCGGCTCAGGATCCAGACGCCGTAGGCGTCGTTCGCGGGGTGCAGCTGATAGGTGCCCGCCCGAAGGTCGACGCGCAGTCCGGCGGCGGTCAGGTCCGCCTCGAACTCCGACGCCGTGCAGGTCCGGGCGTGCGGCGGTGGGTCCTGCAGGTGGAAGCCGACCAGGATCCGGCCGTTCTCGCCGAGCACGTCGCGCATCGCGCCCAGTGCCCTGCGTTCCGTGCCCTCGGCCAGGTAGACGATGACGTTGCCCACGCAGACGACCAGGTCGAACGGGCCGTCGTCGGGGCCGAGGTCGAGGATGTCGCGTTCCTCGATCGGCAGCCCGGGGTAGGTCTCCCGAGCCTGCCGGACCAGGGCCTCGTCGGGCTCGATCGCGACCACGTCGTGCCCCCGCTGCAGGAGCGCGGCGGCCACCCGCCCCATACCGGCGCCGGCGTCGAGCACTCGGGCACCGCGCGGCAGGAGCGTGTCGGCGAGCCGGGCCTCACCGTCGACGTCCTCGCCCGCGGAGATGAGCTCGGCGAACCGCTTGCCGAAGTTCCCGCTCTGTCCCGCCTCCTGCCAGCGGGTTCGCCTCGTCGTCATCGGTATGAGCTCTCCGTGCGGCAGCGTGATCCTGTCCATGTCCCGCATCCTAGGGCGAGACCGCCGGGACCGGTCATGGCCGCTGAACGCCCGCCCGTGCATGCTCGAAAACGTCGAACGCTCCGGCAGGCTGCGATGAGCCCGGTCGTGGTGCCGGTAGCGCTGCCTTCCCGGCTCACCACGTCGGGCAGGGCCGGCGCCCCGGCGCGGAGCGGCCGCCGCGCCGGGACGGCCGTTACGCGGCCCGGGCCGGGGCCGCCGGGGCGAGCGGGGAGAGCGCCGCGTACTCCAAGGGGGCGGACGGGTCGATCGAGAGGTTCATCGGGGAGGGGGCCGCGCCCGAGCGGACCAGGAGGTCGCCGATGGCCGCGATCATCGCGCCGTTGTCGGTGCACAGGCGCAGCGGCGGCACCCGCAGGGTGATCCCGGCCGCGGCGCACCGCTGTTCGGTCAGGGCGCGGATGCGGGAGTTGGCGGCGACCCCGCCGACCACGACGAGGGTGTCGATCCCGTGGTCGGTGCAGGCCCGGACGGCCTTGCGGGTGAGGGTGTCCGCGATGGCCTCCTGGAGCGCCGCGGCCGCGTCCGGGACGTGCGGTTCGGCGCCGGCCGCCCGTCGGGCCTCGACCCAGCGGGCGGCGGCGGTCTTGAGGCCGGAGAAGGAGAACGCGTACGGGGGGTCGTTGGGCCCGCTGAGCGGGCGGGGGAGGCGTACCGCGTTCGGGTCGCCGTCGCGGGCGGCGCGGTCGATGGCGGGCCCGCCGGGGTAGGGCAGGCCGAGGATCCGGGCGACCTTGTCGAAGCACTCGCCGGCGGCGTCGTCGAGGGTGTCGCCGAGGTGGACGATCGGGTCGCGGGCGAGGTCGCGCACCAGCAGCAGGGAGGTGTGCCCGCCGGAGACGATCAGCACGACGCACGGGTTCGGCAGGGGTTCGCCGTCCAGCGCGGCGGCGGCGACGTGTCCGGCGAGGTGGTGGACGCCGTAGAGGGGGACGCCGAGCGAGAAGGCGTAGCTCTTGGCCGCCGCGACTCCGACCTGGAGCGGGCCGGACAGGCCGGGTCCGGCGGTGACGGCGACGGCGCCGACGTCGGCGAGGGTGAGTCCGGCCCGGTCGAGGGCCTCGCGGACCACGGGGGCCATCGCGTGGACGTGGGCGCGGGCGGCGATCTCCGGTACGACCCCGCCGTAGCGGGCGTGCTCGTCCATGCTCGACGCGACCGCCTGTCCGAGCAGGACCCCGTCGCGGACGAGACCGGCGCCGGTCTCGTCGCACGAGGACTCGATCCCCAGCACCACCGGCGAGTCCGGCATCACGCGCACCCCTTATTGCTGATCGATGTGCAATTGCGACCATTGTGCAATAAGGCTGGGAGTGCTGGTCCGGCAGGTCCGGTTTCCCCGGTCCGTCCCGCGGGGAGTCCACCGGGTCCACCGGGTCCACCGGGTCCACCGGGCCCGCCGGCGGCCCGCGATCGGGCGGTCCGCCGGCGGGACGCGAACGGTAGGTCAGGAGGCGGGCATCAGGACCGTGTCGACGATGTAGACGGTGGCGTTGGCGGTCTGGACGTTTCCGCACAGGACCTTGGCGTCGCCGTCGACGGTGAAGTCGGGTGCGGCGCCGGTGACCGTGAGGTCGTGGGTCTCCAGGGTCTTGTGGCCCCCGGCGAGGGCGGTGGGGGCGAGGCGCTGGGGGACGACGTGGTGGGTGAGGATCTTGGTCAGCGTGTCCTTGTCGGCGAGGGCGGCGTCCAGGGTGGCCTTGGGAATCTTGTCGAAGGCCTCGTTGGTGGGCGCGAAGACGGTGATGTTCTGCGCGGAGTTGAGGGTGTCGACGAGGCCCGCCTGCTTGACGGCGGTCACCAGGGTGGACAGCAGCGGGTTGTTGGAGGCGGCGGTGGCGACCGGGTCCTTGGCCATGCCGGTGAAGGAGCCCGCACCGTCCTTGGGCACGGCCGCACAGGCGGTGCCGAACGGCCGGTCGCCCATGGCGGCACCGGCCGCCGACGCGGTGGTACCGGCCGCCGGCGCGGCGGCGGGGGCCTTCGCCGGGGAGACGGAGGCGGAGGGCGATCCGGAGCCGCTGCCGCAGGCCCCGAGGCCGAAGGCGAGCGCGGTCGCGGCGAGGACGGCGGTGACGGTGTCGCGGCGGCGGGTGGTGGCGTTCATCGCAGTGATCTCCTTGTGAGGGTGCAGCGGTCGGCCCCTCGGGCGGACCGCCCCGGACGGCGCCGGGTACGTGAAGGTGGTCGTGAAGGTGGTCTGGTGGAGGCCGGGCGGGTCGGCCGGGGCTCTCAGGTGACGGTGACGACGGTGCTGTGCCAGCCGGTGGCGCCGGACGGGTAGGGGGCGGCCCGGTCCCCGGTCTGGACGGCGCCGGTCGCATCGGTCGCCCGGACCTCGATCCGGTGGGTGCCGGGCGCGGCCCCGGGCCAGGTGTGGGTCCACTGCCGCCACAGGTCCGGTCCGGCGTCGGCGGCGAGCATCGCCTGCTGCCAGGTGCCGCCGTCGATCCGGACTTCGACCGCGGCGATGCCGCGGTGGGTCGCCCACGCGGTGCCGGCGACCGTGACGTCCCCGGCGGGTACGCGGGCGAACGGGGCCGGGACGTCGATGCGCGAGGCGGTGCGCACCGCACCGGTGCGGTCCCAGCCCCGGCGCACCCAGTACGGATCGAATGCGGCGAAGGTGGTGACGTCCAGGTCGACGAGCCACTTGGTGGCGGAGGCGTAGCCGTAGAAGCCGGGGACGACGCTGCGGCAGGGGAAGCCGTGGGCGACGGGCAGGGCCTCGCCGTTCATCGCGACCGCCAGCAGTGCGCGCCGTCCGTCGAGCACCGGCTCCAGCGGCGTTCCGATGGTCATGCCGTCCTGTGAGCGGCCGACCAGCTGGTCCGCGCCGCGGTGCACGCCGGCACGGCGCAGCAGGGCGGGGAGGGAAGCGCCGAGCCAGCGGGTGGTGCCGACGTAGGGGCCGCCCACCTCGTTGGAGACGCAGGACAGCGTGTGGTCCATCTCCTCCAGGGGTTCGTGCAGCAGGTCGTCGAAGGTCAGCAACAGCGGGTGGTCGACCAGGCCCCGGATGCGCAGCGCCCAGCGCCGCGGGTCGATACGGGGGAGTGCGAGCGCGGTGTCCACCCGGTAGAAGTCCGTGTTCGAGGTGATGAACGGGGACAGGCCCGCGACCTTCGGACGGACCGGGAGCGGCAGGGGCGGCAACGGTTCCACGGCGGGCGGGATGCGGACGGACGCGCGGACGGCGCCGACGTCGAAGAGGCGGTCCGTCAGGATCCTGCCTCCCGTGACCGCGACCGCGCCGACGGCGATCGTCCCGCCGGTGACGGCGAGAACGGCCCGGCGGGTGGTGCCCGCGGGCCCGGTGCGCCGCTCCTGGCGGGCGCTCCCGCCGGTGGGGTGTCCGATCGTGGGGACCGTGTTCACCGGCTGCGGGGCCGACCCCGTCATGCGTGAGAGGGCGAGGACGGTGGCCGCGCCGACGAGGCCCGCCACGAGGGCCGGTACGACGTCCGCCGCGCCCGCTCCCGGCCGGGAGAGCGCGGCCCAGGCACCCAGCACGCCGAAGGCCGCGAAGACGCCCGCTCCGGTCCTCGGGCGGCCAGCCGACAGCCATCCGGCACCGGCGGCGAGCAGGGCCGCCGTCAGGTGGATTCCGCCGAGCAGCACCGTCTTGTCGTACGCGCCGAAGGTGCGGACGGCGTATTCCTTGAGCGGGGTCGGCGACAGGTCGACGGCCGCGGAGCCCACCGCGATGACCGGCGCGGTGTCGGGCCCGGTGAAGGCGGCGGCCAGGTCTCCCGCACCGAGTGCGGCCGAGGCGGCCGCCAGCCCGGTCGCCGCTGCCACGCCGACGCGGCGGAGGCGGTCGGGACGGGCGCGGAGGGGCGCGGAAGCGTCGGATGGATTCTTGCTCACGCCGAGGGTTCGAGGCGCCCGGGGCCGCGGATGGGTCGCCGCGCCGGACTCACCCCAACGGGTCGGGCGGCATCCGGCATTGACGGTGGGCGCAGCAGGCACGGACCGGCAGGCGGTTCGGCCAATCCGGGCGCGGGCCCGCTCCGAAGGGCGGATGTGAGTTCCGCACTGTCCGCCCGGCCGGGACCGCACCGCTGTCCCGCCGGGACCATGAGGAGGCCCTCGATGTCTGCCGTCCGCCGATCGGGCTCGACGCCCGCCCAGTGCGAAGGAACGGACGGATGAGCGCCGTCGTCCACCTGTCCGGTCCCGGACGGCCGGTACCGGACCTGACGGAACTGCTCGCCCGCGTCGCGCGCGGGGACCAGGACGCGTTCTCCCGGCTGTACGACGTGGTGGCCGGTCCGGTGCTGGGGCTGGTGCGCAGGGTTCTGCGCGATCCCGCGCAGTCCGAGGAGGTCGCCCAGGAGGTGCTGCTGGAGGTGTGGCGCACCGCTGCCCGCTACCGGGCCGAGCGCGGTGAGGTGATGCCGTGGGTGCTGACCATCGCGCACCGGCGCGCGGTGGACCGGGTCCGCTCGGCGCAGGCCGCCGCCGACCGCGACCAGCGCGTCGCGGCAGCCTCCCACACCCCGGTGTTCGACGAAGTCGCCGAACAGGTCGAGGGCAGACTGGAGCGCGAGCAGGTCAGGCGCTGCATGAGGACGCTCACCGAACTGCAGCGGGAATCGTTGACACTGGCGTACTACCGCGGTTACACCTACCCCCAGGTCGCCGAGGTCGTCGGCGCACCGCTGGGCACGATCAAGACCCGCGTGCGCGACGGGCTGATCCGTCTGCGCGACTGCCTGGGGGTGGGAGCATGACCGCCGCCGACCTGCACACCCTGACCGGCGCCTACGCCGTCCACGCCCTCTCCCCCGCCGAAAGCGCGGAGTTCGAAGGCCACTTGGCCGACTGTCCGGCCTGCGCCCAGGAGGTGGCCGAGTTCGCCGCGACCCTGGCCAGGCTCGGGGCCGCGCGGGCCGTCGTGCCACCCGAGGCCCTCAAGGCCCGGGTGATGGCCGCCCTGCCCGGCGTGCGGCAGGAGGCGCCCCGGACCGCCGCTCTGCCCGGTGCGGGCTCCCGGTCCGGCCGGCGGGCGGGCGGGTGGACGAAGTTCGCGCTGGCCGCCTGCCTGGCCGTCGCGGTCGGCTCCGGTGGCCTCGCCGTCCAGCAGCACCGGCAGGCCGGCGACGCGCGCGCCCGGGCGGCCGCGCTCCAGCAGCGGGCGGACCGGCTGACGGGTCTGCTGACGGCGCCCGACGCCCGCACGGCCACCGGAACCGCGGCGGGCGGAACCGGCGTGGGGACGGTGGTGTGGTCGCACGACCGCGGTCAGGCCGCCTTCCTCGCTTCCGGCATGCCCACCCCGGCCGAGGGCACCACGTACCAACTGTGGTTCGACGACTCCGGGACGATGCGATCGGCCGGGCTGCTGTCCCGTGGGGACGGCGGGCTGGTGCTGTCCGGGCCACTGGGCGGGGCGACGGGTATCGGCGTCACCGTGGAGCCCGCCGGGGGTTCGACGCACCCCAGTGGGGTACCGGTCGTGCTCCTCTCGCTCACCTGAGAGGGCGTTCGGGCTCGCGGGCTCCGGGCCGTCCGGTCCGGGTGCCTCGCCGGGTCGGCGCTACATCATTGGTGGGGCGCCGACCCGCACCCGATCCGTCGCCGGCGGCAGGGCCTCACCCGGAGGGCCTGTCGCCCACGGTTCCGCGTACTCCCTGGTCGAGGCCGAGGCGTTTGTTGAGGGCCTCGCCCGAGGGGAGGGGGTCGATGAAGCTGTGCAGGAAGGCGAGCATCGCGTCGGTGTCCAGGCCCTCGCAGGCGGCGTCCATCGAGGCGTAGAGGAACTCCTCGATCCCGGCGACCGCGGTGGCCAGGCGCTCGCCCTCGGGGGTGAGGCTGAGCTGGAGGTAGCGGCGGTCCTCGGCGTCGGTGCGGCGCTCGACCAGTCCGGCCGCGACGACGCGTTCGACCAGCCGGCTCGGGTTGGTGCCGCTCTCGCACACCAGGAGCTGACCGAGCCCGTTGAGGCTCAGGGTGCCGTGCTGCTGGAGCAGGCGCAGCACCTCGGCCTGCGAGGGGGTGATGCCGTGGGGTTTGAGGGCCTGGATCAGCAGCCGGTTGCCTTCGCGCTGGGCTGCCAGGATCGCGAACCGCAGGTGTTCGGCCTTACGCATCGATGTCCTTCCGGGTGGTCGGCAGGGGGTCGAGGAAGTTCTCGACCGCGGCGGCGTAGGTTACCGGGTGCGAGAAGCGGAACATGTGGCCGGTGCGCGGCAGCACGACCTCCCGGGCGTCGGGGATGCCCGCGAGCATGACCTTCGAAGCGTTCTCGCCGATCAGCACGTCGTGCGAGGGGGTCAGGATCAGGGTCGGGACCTGGATCCGGTCGAGCACGTCGACGTAGTCGGCCGTGAAGACCGCCGACACGCGCGCACCGAAGGAGGCGGCCGGGGTGTTGGCGAGGAAAAGTTCGCGGCTGCGCGCCTCGCTCCAGGGCACCTGGCCCTCGCCGTCGAACGGGGAGGCGAGGCGGTGGGCGTGGAACCGCAGCGTCAGCTGCCGGTAGAGCGGGCCGGGCGCCTTGCCCATCGCCTGGGCCAGTGCCTTCATGGGCTTCGAGTCGATCGGGTCGGCCGCGAATCCGCCGGACACGACCAGGGCGCGCAGGCCCCGCGGGCAGCGGGTGGCGAGGGCGAGCGCGATGTTCGCGCCGAACGAGTCGCCGACCAGCACGTAGTCGTCGAGGTCGGCGATCGCGTTCTCGACGTGGTCGGCGTAGCGCTCGATGCTGTCGACGCCCTCGGGCAGGCGCAGCGTGCGCTTGGGCGCCTCGCCGTAGGGGGCGAGCTGTTCGGCGCTCCACGGGGCGCCGGAGAAGCAGGGGATGAAGACGAGGGTCGGATTCTTCGCTGCAGTGTTCATGGAGAACATATTACACGACACATGTGTCGCGTCACATGTTGGCGGGCGAGGCGCCGACGGCCGGCTGTGCGACGCCCGGCTGCGCCGAGTGGTGCCCGGCGGCTCGTGTCGCCCTCGGACCACTCCGCGCAAAGGCGACGGCGGGGCGGGGCCGGGTGTCCGGACCTCCGCCCCGCCGTCGCTGCGGGGTGGTGCTGGGCGTGGTGGGCGGGCTCGGTCAGTAACCGACGATCTGCAGGCCGGAGTTGACGGTGAGGTAGAAGGTGTGGGCGTCGGGCCCGAGGGCCAGGCCGGTCACCCAGTTGAGGCCGGTGATGCCCTCGGCCGGGACGAGGGTGTTGGTCGCGGTGTCCAGGGCGAGGACCGAGGCCTTGCCGTCGCTGCTGGTGAGGTCCTGCTGGACCATGTACAGCCGGGTGCCGTCCGCGCCCACCGACGGGTTCTGCAGCCACTGGCCCGGGGAGATGTCCAGGGTGGAGAGGGCGTCCGTGGCGAGGTCGACGGCGTAGCCGGTGCCGTCGTTCCCCACGCCGTAGAGCCGGGTGCCGTCCGGGGAGAGGGCCAGGCTCGGGACGGAGCCGATCGGGGCGGCGATGGCACCGGCGACGGTCGGGGTCCCGGTGCCGGTGTCCAGACGGACCAGGTTCTCGTCGGTGGCGGCGTAGGCGGCGTCACCGGCCGGAGGCGTGACGATCGAGCCCAGGTAGCGGCCGGGGACCGGCACGGCGGCGGTGAAGCCCTGCTGCTGCGGGGAGAAGGAAAGGACCCGGGCGCTCGGCTCGGCCGGGCGGTGGTAGCGGGCCGGTCCGTCCTGGCCGACGTAGACCCTGGCGCCGTCCGCGCTGACCGCCAGCGAGGTGAGCGCCCCGGGGAGGGTCCCGTCGGGGCGCGGCTGGTCCGGTGCCTCCGTGCTGGAGACCACGGTGTCGGTGGCCGTGTCGATGGCGCCCAGGCTGGACAGCGGTGCCTTGCGGGCGGTCGAGAAGAGCACGTAGACGCGCGAGCCGTCGGGGCTGACGGCCAGCGGTCCCGGACCGGCCCCGAGCCCGGTGGACAGCGTGACCACCGCGGTGATCGCCCCGCTCTGGGTGTCGACCACCTTCACCTTGGCGCCGTTGATGCTGTCCTTCACCGCGACGTACGCCTTGCGCCCGTCCGGGCCGACCGCCACCGAGGCGGGTGACGAGTCCAGCTCGACGGTCCGCGGGACCCCCGGGACCGGCTCGCCGGACGTGCCGGTGACGGCGCCGGCGGAGCCGGACCCGGCGAGCAGCAGTGCCGCGCCCGCCGCCAGAGAACCTAACCAACGAGCCTTCGACAAAAGTGAGTTCATGTGACCCTCCCCTTCGGACACCGCGGGTCCCCGCGATGGAAGGCAAAGGCTACGGGACGTACGCGTACGGGGTGCGGCTTCAGGATGCGGGGCCGGCGCGCGGGTCACCCGCCAGGCGTGCGACGGGGCTCCGCGAGCAGGGCGCGGAAGGCCGTGGCCACCGCGCCGGGGTGTTCCTGCATGGCGACGTGGCCGACGCCGGGCAGGGTGAGGAGCCGGGCGTCGCGGAAGGCGGCGTAGGCCCGGGCCGCCGAACGGAAGGGGACGAGGCGGTCCTCGCGGCCGTAGACGAGCAGGGTGGGGGCGGTGACCCGGTGGGCCTGGTGCCAGGCCGAGGCCTCGCCGGCGGGGCGCAGGTGGGATCGGACGACGGCGCGCACGCCCTGCGCCAACATCTGCTGGGCGTAAGGGAGTTCGGCGCGGCGCAGGCGTTCGCGCGCCTCCGTCGCCCGCTGTTCGGCGTCGACGCGGGACGGGTCGGCGTAGATCAGGCCGTAGAGGTCGTCGAGCTGCCGGTCGGGGCTCCGGGCGGACAGCAGCCGGGCGTACAGGCGGTGAGCGCCCGGCAGGCCCAGCAGGGAGATCCGCAGGGCCTGGGGCGGCGGGAGGGCGGGCAGGACCGGCGAGACCAGGGTCAGGGTGGAGACCAGCTCCGGGCGGTGGGCGGCGAGGTGGAGGGCGGTCAGGCCGCCGAGGGAGTTGCCGACCAGGTGGACGCGGCGGTGCCCGGTGCGGTCGAGGTGGCGGGCGACGGCCGCGGCCTGGCGCCGGACGGTGACGAGGCCGTCGGGCGGGGGAGCGGAGCGGCCGAAGCCCGGGAGGTCGAGGGCCAGGCAGTGCACCGACGGCCGGAGGCGCTCGATCAGGGCGGCCCAGTTGTGGGTCCAGCCGCCCAGCCCGTGCAGGAAAACGGCGGTCTCGGCGTCCGGGCGGGCGCCGGGTGCGTACTCGGCGGCGAGCGGTCGGCTCATGACGGTTCGCTCCCCGCTCTCACGCGCGCCGTGCCGCGGAGGACTCCGCCACCGCGAGCCGGTAGTGGTCGAGGAGCCGGTCGCCGACCGCCTCCCAGCTGCGTTCCGCCACCGAGGCCCGGCCGGCCCGGCCGAGCGTTCGGCGCAGTTCCGCGTCGCGGGCGAGCCGCTCCACCGCCTCCCGGAAGCCCCCGCCAGCGCCGGGCGGCACGAGGAAGCCGGTGCGCCCGGGGAGCACCAGGTCGAGCGGTCCGCCGGCCGCCGGGGCGACGACGGGCAGGCCGCTGGCCATCGCCTCCTGGAGGGTCTGGCCGAAGGTCTCGAACGGCCCGGGGTGGGCGAACACGTCGAACGAGGCGTAGAGCCGGGCGAGTTCGTGCCCGGTGCGGCGGCCCAGGAAGAGCGCGTCGGGCAGTGCCGCACCCAGCCGGGCGCGGCACGGGCCGTCGCCGACCACCACCAGCCGTACGCCCGGGAGCCGGGACGTCTCGGCCAGCCGCTCGACCTGCTTCTCCGGTGCCAGCCGCCCGACGTAGCCGACCAGCACCTCACCGGGCCGGCCGAGGTGGCGGCGCAGGGCCTCGTCCCGGTGGCCGGGATGGAAGCGCACGCAGTCGACGCCGCGCGGCCACAGGTGGACCCGGGGGATCCCGTGGGCCGTCAGGACGTCGAACGAGGCCCTGGACGGCGCCAGGGTCCGCGCGGCCGCCGTGTGGATGTGCCGCAGCCGGCGCCAGGCCAGCCGGGCTCCGGCCGCGCCTGCGAAGGGCAGGTAGGTCCGGGCGTAGGCGGCGAGGTCGGTCTGGTAGACGGCGACGGCGGGGACGCCCGCGCGCCCGGCCGCCGCCGCGCCGGCGGCCCCGAGCGCGAACGGGCTCGCCAGGTGGACCACGTGCGGGCGGTGCCGTTCGACGGCGTCGGCCACCCGGCGCCCGGGGAGGGCGATCCGCACCTCGGGGTAGCCGGGCAGCGGGACCGACGGGACGCGGACCACCCGGTAGCCGTACGCCGCCCCGCAGTCCTCGTTCTCGCGCCGCTGCGCCGCCGGTGCCACCACCAGCGGGACGTGCCCCCGGGCGAGGAGGTGCTCGGCGGTGCGGAGCACGCTGTGGGCCACGCCGTTGAGCTGCGGGGCGAAGGACTCGGCGACGATCACCACCCGCAGCGGCCCGTCGTCGTCGGCCGGGCCGTCCGTGGCGGGCGCCGCCCGCCCGGGCAGGACCCCGCTCACCGGGCGGCCTCCGCGGCCGGTGCGGTCTCCGCGGCCTCCGCCGCCACGGCCTCGGGGCGGGCCGGGACGGACCGGCCGACCGCGCGCAGGTCCCGGAGGATCTCCCGGAAGCAGGCGGTCAGGCCCGCCTCGGCGTACGGCACGCCGATCTCCGCGCAGTACGCGCGCACGATGGTCGAGGCCGGGCGCAGCGCCGGCACCGGCATGGCCGGGAAGAGGTGGTGCTCGATCTGGTGGCCGAGGCCGCCGAAGAGGAAGTGGACGAACCGGCCGGCCCGCAGATTGCGGGAGGGCAGCACCTGCCGCCGGAGGAAGTCGGTGCGCTGCGCGCCGGGGCCGGTCAACGGCATGCCCTTGTGGTTGGGGGCGAAGATGCAGCCCAGGTAGACGCCGAGCAGCGCCCCGAACAGCGCGGTGAAGGCGAGCGCCTGGAGCGGAGCGAGCACGAGGACGGTCAGGGCCGCCGCGAGGACGTAGTGCAGTGCGGCGAGGGTGCGTTCCAGGACGGGGTGGCGGACGGTGCCACGGGTGAGGGTCAGGCCGGTGGCGACGAGCAGGCCGAGCGCCTGGAGGGAGAGCAGCGGGAAGAACAGCTCCGCCTGGTACCGGGCCATGAGGCGTCGCAACCCCCGTGCCCGGTCGGCCTGTTCGGCGGTTCTGGCGAAGAGGATGGCATCGGCGGCCGGGTCGCGGCCCTCGTGGTTCGGGTGGGCGTGGTGCCGGTTGTGGTCGTCGACCCACCAGCCGTAGCTCATGCCGACCACCAGGTTCCCCAGCACGATGCCCACCAGGTCGGTCGTCCGGCGGTCGGCGAACACCGCGCGGTGCGCGACGTCATGGCCGAGCAGCGCCAACTGGCCCAGCACGAGGGCGAACAGCGGTGCGAGGCCGAGCTGCCACCAGCTCGCGCCGAGCGCGACGAACCACGCGAGCAGCCCCGCCAGCGCGGCGAACAGCCCCACGCTCCGGCACGCGTAGTAGAGCGGGCGCCGACGCAGCAGACCGGCCCCGGCCACGCGCCGGTACAGCTCGGCGAATTCGCCGCGCCGGGCGGTCCCGGCACTCGGAGTGTCCTGAACGGTCATGCCACCAATCCGGTCTCGGGCCGCCACGGCCGGCCGTCGCCGCGCGGCGTGCCCCGGGCAGGGGAGCCCTGAGACTTCCTTACTCCACCGGCCGCTGTCCCGCGCCGCCGGTGAACGCAACCTGATCGAGTGGGTGGCGGGCACGGGTTGACGGTCCGCTGTTCACGGGTCGAGAACCCGTACGGAACGCTGCCGGGGGAGAAGGACCGCCCCTGACTGCTGCCGTCGGCTACCCGCTACCGGCTACTGGTTGCCGACTACCGGCTGAGCATGCGCAGCCGCAGCCGGTGCGGCCGCAGCACCGTGGCCAGCCGCACGGGGCGGGCGTCGGCCGGCCCGGGCGCCGCGACCGGCTGCCAGCGGCCCAGCACGGTGGCCAGCGCGATCGCCGCCTCGGCGCGCGCGTAGTCGGCGCCGACGCACTGCCGCGGCCCGTTGGCGAAGCCGGCGAAGGCCCAGCGCGGCAGAGCGGCGGCCCGCTCGGGCAGCCAGCGGTCCGGATCGAAACGGGCGGGTTCCGCGAAGATCGACGGGTTGTGGTGGGCCACGTAGGAGCTGAGCAGCACCTGGCTGCCACGCGGCAGGGTGCGCCCTCCCAGGTCGGTCTCGCGGGTACAGGTGCGCAACAGCACCCAGCCGGGGGGATGGAGACGCAGCGCCTCGGTCAGTACCCGGGCCGTGCGGGGCAGGAACGGCAGGTCGGCCCACTCGGCCGGGCGGCCGCCCGGCAGCACCGCGTCGAGTTCCGCCCGCAGGGTGGCCAGCACCTGCGGATGCGTCGTCAGCAGGCTCAGTGTCCAGGAGAGTTGGGAGGCGGTGGTCTCCGAGCCGGCCAGGAGCAGCGTGACCACCTGGTCGTGCAGTTCGGTGTCGGAGAGCGTGGAGCCGTCCTCGTCCCGGGCCGCCAGCAGCCCGGCCAGCAGATCGGTGTGCCCGGTACCGTCGGCCCGGCGGTCGCGTACGAGCTCGGCCACCGTCCGCCGCAGGGTGCGCACCGCCGCGTGGTGGCCGGGGCCCGCGGGCAGCATCAGCACCCGCCGCAACGCGCCGGCCAACGCGGTCTCGAAGGCGTGCTGCAGACGGTCGGCCAGCGCGTCCGGCGCCTCGGTGCCCAACAGGCTGCGCGCCACCACCCGCAGGGTGAACCGGTAGCACGCGGGAAAGACCTCGACCACCTCGCCGTCCCGCCAGGAGGCGGCCAGCTGCGCCGCCTCGCGGGTCATCACGGTGGCGTACCCGGCCAGCCGCTCGGGCCGGAACTCCGGCTGCAGCAGCCGCCGTTGGCGTCGATGGTCGGCGTGCGCACAGGTGGCCAGCCCGTTGCCGAGGACCCGGCGGAAGCGCTGGTGGACCGCTCCGTCCTTGTCGAAGGTCCGGTCGTCCGCGTAGACCTGCCGCAGCAGTTCCGGGTGGCAGGGCACCACCATCCGGTTCGGTCCCAGCCGGACCTCCACCAGGTCGCCGTACCGGGACAGCCGCCCCAGGAACCCCGTCGGATCCCGCACCAGTGCGGGCAGGTGCCCGAGCACCGGCAGCGCCCCGGGCAGAGTCGCATGGGAGTACGTCGTGGGTGCGGGATTCCGCGCGGACGAGGACACCGGATCAGCATAGGTCCGCAACCGGGCGGCGGGGCGGTTCGGCGCGGCGGTCCAGGTGCCGTTCGGCGACGGTCCGGGCGTGTGCCTCGTTGAATGCCGCTCGTCGACGGCTGACCGCCCGGCGCACGGGCCTTCTGAGGCTCTGTCCCCTCCCGGGCCGGGCGCTGTCGCAGAGGGAGACGCGATCCGCCGGCTCCGGGGGCGACGCGCTGAGGGCCGACCGCCGGCTTCCCGGCCGGGCCGGCGGTCGGCTCAGTGTTCCTGCGGCGGAATGTCCGCGACCTCCCCGGTGACCTCGCTCAATGCCGAAAGCGCGCCGGGCCGTTGAATGCCCGGCATGGCCACGATGACGTGGTCGATTCCCGGAACGTCTCACCCGGCATCAGCGCCGTCCTCGCCCTGACCCGTCGACGCGGCTGCTGAGCCGGCGCGGCAGTGGCCCGCGCCGATCGCCCGGCCGCCACTCAGGGTGATCGGCCGAATCTGGACAGCGATTCGGCGTTGCTCGCGGCCCCGGGGCGCTGTCGGCCGCCCTGCCGAGACGTTGGGCGCACTCTCAGGGGGTGGCACGACAGGCCGCGCAACTGGCCCCGGTCGCCGGGCCGGACGGCGGCCTGCTGGTATAGCCGCCGCCGTGCTCCATGACGTCGGCCGGTGGGACGGTTCAGTTCCGGAAGGACACGGTGAGGTTGGCGTAGCCGCGGAAGGTGAGGCGGTCGCGGCGGACTGCCGGGCCGGCGCGCCGCATGGTGGGCAGGCGCTCCAGCAGCAGCGGGAGTGCCAGTCGCGCCTCCGTACGGGCCAGCGCCGAGCCGAGGCAGTAGTGTGCGCCGGCGCCGAAGGAGAGCGACGGCGGGGAGTCCCGGAACGGGTCGAACCGGTCCGGGGCGGTGAAGTGCGCCGGATCGTGGTTTCCCGCCCCGAGGAGCAGAAGGATGTGGCTGCCCTTCTCGATGCTGCCGATGCCGTCGATCCCGATCGGCTCGGGTGCCCACCGGCTGGTGAGTTGCAGGGGAGCGTCGAGGCGGGACACCTCTTCGACGTACCGGTCGGCCAGGTCCGGGTCGGTCCGCAGCCGCGCGGCGTGGCCGGGGTGGTCCAGCAGGACGCCCAGGCCGTTGCCGAGGAGGTTGGCGGAGGTTTCGAAGCCCGCCAGCAGCAGGAACACCAGGTTCGCGACGAGTTCGCGGGCGGACAGTTCGCTGCTGTCGTGGTCGTGTGCCGGCGCCAGCGCGGTGATCAGGTCCTCGCCGGGTTCGGTGCGCCGGAGCCGGGTCAGCTCGGTGACGTACGCCTCCAGTTCGAGGGCCGCACGGTCGGCCGTGGTGGCGGGGCCGTCGGGCCGGAACGGTTCCAGGACGGCGGTCGTCTCCTGGGCGCGCTCGCGCAACCACTGGTGCTCGTCGGCCGGGACGCCGAGCAGCGTGCCGATGACCCGGATCGTCAGCGGGTAGGCGAACTCGGCCATGAGGTCCACGGCCTCGCCGTTGCGGCCGATCCGGGCCAGGTGGTCGGCGAGGACCACTGCTTGCGCCGAGACGACCTCCTTCAGCCGGTCGGTCCGACGCGGCGAGAAGGCGTCCGCGGCGAGCCGCCGGACGCGGGCGTGGTCGGGCCCGTTGGCCTTCATCATGGAGTCCGCGATCAGGCGTGCGGCGGCACCGTCCGGCCAGCCCCGGACCTCCAGGCGCGGGTCCCGCAGCAGTGCGTTGACGGCGTCGTACCCGGTCGCCGTGTAGAAGCCCGGCCGCAGGCGCACCACCGGCCCGTGGGACCGGAGGGCGGCGTACGCGGGACAGGGGTCCTGGCGGCCGGCGGGTGACGCCAGGTACTGAAGTGCCTCGCCGAGCAGCATGCCGGGATTCCTCACGTGGAGAGCGATCGACTGGGTTGACGGCGTGTCGTGGACGTCCGGGGTTCAGGAGTACCGGATCAGCTGGAGCCGTGGCGGCATCGTCCAGTCGTGGGGTTCGAAGGCGATGCGGGTGAGCGGTGCGGTGGCGGCGGCGTCGGTCATGATCTGTTCCAGGGCGTCCTGTTGGCCTGGTGCGAGGAAACCCCAGAACAGGCTGTGCCAGACCACCGTGCGCACGGACGGATCGGGCGGCGTCGCCAGCTCGCGCCGCAGCCAACCGACCGCGTCCGCCTGTTCCACCCGGACGGGGACGCGGGCGGCGAGGTCGAGCGCGTCGTCGAGGGCGGCTCGCAGGAAGGTGTGCTCGAAGGGCAGGTAGCTCCGTACGGTCCGCGCGTCGGCCGGATCGGCAGGGTCGCGGGGACGCAGGTCGCAGCCGGCGCGCGCCACGATCCGGATGCTTCCGGGGTCCGGACCGTGGGCGGGCAGCCGGACCGGTGAGGCGGGGTCGCCCCACTCCCAGCCGGGGCCGAACCACCGGTAGCGGTCGATCAGCAGGTTGAGTCCGGCGCAGGCGCCGAGTTCGAGCAGTCGGATCCGCGGGGCCCGCACCAGTGCGAGTCCGTGCAGCAGCGTCGCGGCCCGGACGGGCTCGTGCTGCTGCACCGGGTTGTCCAGGGCGGTGGTGATCTCGGCGGGGTGGTCGGCGATCGCTGTGACGAAGAGGTCCCACGACCGGTCGGTGCCGTGCGGTTCGAGTCCGTCCGCCGCACTCGACTCGGCCAGGTGTGCGGTCAGTCGGGGAAGCCGTCCGGCGGTCAGCAGCCCCTGGACCCCGGCCATCGCCCGGATGGTGAACAGGGGCGTGCCGGCCTGCGGGTGCCGTCCGATCAGGCGGGTCACCGGCCCGCCGTGCTCGACGTCGTCGGCGAGCCTGGCGAGCAGCCCCGAGGCGAAGGGAGCGGCCCCGGCGGACCGTGCGGCCATCGACCGCAGCAGCTCCGGTCGGTCGATCAACTCGCGCACGGGGACACTCTGTTCGGCACTGTTCGGGCGGAGGTGTGGACCAGGCCGTGCAGCAGCTCCCGGTACGGGCCGTGCGGAGCGAGCCGGTCGAGCACCGCGCAGCAGTGCTGCCGCAGCGACTCGACCCGGCGCCCGTAGCCGTCGAGGACGGACGGATCCCGCAGCGCGGTCCGCAGCTCCCCGCGGGCGCCCGGATCGGTGCCGGCCCGGGCACGTAGCCCCAGCAGGTGCTCCCGGTGCGCCGGTGTCGCGGCTTCGAGGGCGTGGGCCAGCAGGAGAGTCCGGGTGCCGTTGGCCAGATCCTCGAACTCCTGTGCAGGGCTGGGGACTCCGTCGTTGCCGAGCTGTCGCAGGACGCCGAAGAGTTCGCCGAAGGTCCGCCAGGACCGCAGTGCTTCCGGTCGGTCCGTGGCGAGCCTGGCCGCCAACACCGCGTCGCGGCCGTAGGCGGCACCGCTCTTGCCCCGGTAGCAGACCATCACGGACCGCCACGTCACGGCACTGTCCGCCGGCTCGGCGATGTCGGCCAGCTGGCCCTCCAACGCGTCCAGCGCGGTGCGGACCAGCTCCTGTTCCCAGGCGAGGCGGATGTCCGGGGCTGTCGACTGCCGGTCGACCACCCAGTGGGGCAGTGTGCTCCCGCAGGCCACGGCTGCCAGGGTGGTGCGTGCCAGCTCGGACCTGCCCGAAGACGCGGCCGGGCCCTGGCCGTCGGCGAGGTCGTCGAGGGCTTCGGCCCCCGCCCACCACAGCCGGGAGACCGCACACACCGCCGCCGCCGGCCGGGGCTCGCCGGTGATCGCCCCGAGGACGGCCATGCCGAGGAGACGGAAGGGGCTTCGGCCGCCGCCGTCCGCCGCCAGCAGGCCGGCGACCGCGTCCGCCAGGCCGGGGTGGTCGCGGCGCAGATCCTCCAGCACCACGGCGATCTCCGCGCCCACGGCCGCGAACCAGTCGGGCGGAACCGTCAGCGGTTCGGCCATCTCGGTGGGACTCATCGATGTGTCCTTGGGGTCGGGCCCGCCGGCGCTCCGGCGGCCATTTGCGGTGCGGGGGAGGGCCCGCACCCGCCCGAGGGAGGTGCCGGGCGAGCGCGGGCAGGGGCACCGATCAGCAGTAGGTGTAGAACCCGCCGCCCATCACGGCGGCGATCCGCTGGTCCGCGCAGGACGACGGCGCGCTCGGGTCGGCGGGCTGCTCACCCTCCAGCAGGCGCTCCGCCGCCTCGATCACGTCGAAGGTGTTCTCCTCAAGCATGTTCTGCGACACCGCAGTTCTCCTCTCAGGGAAGTGGACCGCCGGCCATCCGCCGACTGCGGGTGCGCCAGGGGCCGGGACTGACTGAGACGCTACGGAGGCGGGAGTCCGGACGGTTGTACGGCAGTGCACGGGGGATGTCCCAGGAGGGAATGAGACGTGACGGCCGGTCGACTCCCCGTCGTGCCGATGCGGTTCGCCGAGCACGGCGCGGATCGCCGCCTGCACCAGCGCCTGCTCGGCGGCGGCCGGCCGGCTCCGCCCCGTCGCCCTGATCCGAGCCGCGGCAGGCGCCATGGTTGGAGGTCCCGGCGGGCGGTAACCTTGGGTGCCCACGGAGCGCGGGCCGGGCGGACCCGAGGGGGGCGAGAGTGGCGGACGGCGGGCTGTACCCGGCCCTGGTCGGGCGGCAGCGGGAGACGGAACTGCTGACCGCGGCCCTGGTCCAGGCGGTGGACGGTGCGAGCGGGTCCACTGTGCTGCTGCGCGGCGAGGCGGGCGTCGGCAAGAGCACGCTGCTGGCCTGGGTGGAGCGCGCGGCGCGCGAGCGCGGGTTCACCGTGCTGCGGGCGGTCGGTACGGAGGCGGAGACGGACCTCGCGTTCGGAGCGCTCCACCAGGCCTTCTGGCTGCTGCTCCAGCGCTCCGGCGCCCTGTCCGCCCACCAGCAGGAGGCCCTGGAGAGCGCGCTCGGTGTCCGTTCCGGTACTCCGAGCGGGTTCGCCGTCGGTGCCGCCGTGCTGGCGCTGCTGGAGGAGGCGGCGCGGACCGCCCCCGTGCTGCTGCTCCTGGACGACCTGCACTGGATCGACTCCTCCAGCGCGACCGTTTTCGCCTTCCTCCACCGGCGCTGCGCCGAGCTGCCGGTGGTGATCGCCGGTGCCACCCGCCCGGGCAGACCGGCCGCTCAGGCCTGGTCGGCCGAAGCCGTTGACGTGCCCGCCCTGCCGCGGACGGACGCGGCCCTGCTGCTGGGCACCTGCTACCCCGAACTCGCGGCGCCCGCCAGGGACCGCGTGCTGACCGAGGCGGCCGGCAACCCGCTGGCACTGGTGGAGCTGCCGCGCCAGCTGGCGGCCGCCCAGCAGCGCGGGGCCGCTCCGCTGCCCGAACGGCTGCCGCTGGGGCGGAAGCTGGAGCGGATGTTCACCGAACGGCTGGGAACGGTGGCGCCCGAGGTCGGCCGCCTCCTGCTGCTGGGCGCGCTGGCCACCGGCCCGGACGCCGGCAGCGGAGCGTGGCTGCGCGCCCTCGCGGACGAGAACGCGCGGGGGATCCTGGAGCGGATCGAATCGGACGGCCTGGCCCGGCTCGACGCCTCCGGACAGCTGGTGTTCCGCCACCCCCTGGTCCGTACCGCCGTCGTCTCCTCGGCCACCGACACCGCCCGTCGCGAGGCGCACCGGGCCCTGTCGGAAACCCTCGCCCCGGACGACCCCCGGCGGCTGGTCCACGAGGCGTCCGCCGCGCTGCTGCCCGACGAGGACCTCGCGCACCGCCTGCAGGAGGCCGGCCGCGACCTCGCCCGGCGCGGTGGCGATGCGGAGGGGGCGCTGCTGCTCGAACGCGCCGCCGTCCTCAGCTCCAGCTCCTGCGAGCGCGCCCGCAGGCTCACCTGGGCCGCGGTGATGTCCGCCCGCGGCGGGCAACTGCGCCACGCCGCCGCCCTGGTGGGGGAACTGAAGGCCAGCACGGTGCCGCAGGACGTCGCCCCGCTGTTCGCGTACGCGGTGGTCTACGTCGACCAGAGCCACCACGTCGAGTTCGAGTCCTCCTCCGCCCTGCTGCCCGCGGCCCTCGACGAGCTGACCGCACCGGGCGCCGACGACTTCGCCGGGCTGGTGGATCAGGCCTACTTCAAACTGCTGCTGGCCGCCACCTACACGGACGACCCCTGGGCCTGGCGGGCCCTGGAACGGCACCGGGAGAACGTCTCCGAGGCGGGCCGGCTGTGCCTGCGCGCGTGGACCGACCCGGGCCCGGACGCGGTCGCCGCGCTACGGGCGGTGGCCGCGGACCTGACCGAGGAGCAGGAGGCGGGTGCGGCCTGGCTCCTGCTGTGGACCGCCTCGGCGCTCGACTGCCCCGAGGTCGACCTGTGGCAGCGCTTCACCGGGTTGCACGGCTACGCGACCCAGGGCTCGGTGGCGAAGGCCAAGTGCCACCAGGACTTCCTGCTCGGACACTGGGACCAGGCGGCCCGCTGTCTGCGCGAAGCCGAGATCGCGGACGATCTCGGCTACCGCACCAACGCCCTGATCTTCCGCCAGTACTACGCCCACTTCCTGGCCGGGCGGGGCGACGAGGCCGGGCTGGGGGAAGTCGAACGGGCCATCAGGCCGACGGCCACGCGCGCCCGGATGCGGTTCGTCCTCGACCGGCTTACCCACCTGAGGGGCCTGGCCGCCCTGGCCCACGGACGCTACGAGGAGGCGTACGCGCTCTTCTGCGAGATCGCCCCGCCCAGGCGGCTGCCCAGCGGACCGCCCTGGCACCACACGCTGGTCTTCGACCTGGCGACGGCCGCCGTGTACACGGGTCGGGGTGAGGAGGCGCGGGCACACGTCGCGGCGGGGCGGACGGCGGGCTCCGCGGAGATCTCCTTCCGGCACGCCTTCCTGCTGGCGGCCGCCACCGCCCTGGTCGCCGAGGACGACGAGGCCGAGGCCGCCTACCGTGCCGCGTACGCCGTGCCGGGTGCCGAGCAGTGGGTGTTCGACCTCGCCCGACTGCGGCTCGCCCACGGCTCGTGGCTGCGACGGCGCCACCGTCCCGGGGCCCGGGAGTCGCTGCGCGCGGCGCACCACGTGTTCCGGCGCCTCCAGGCGGATCCCTGGGCGCAGCGGTGCGAGGAGGAGCTGCGGGCCGCGGGCGACCAGGTGGCACCCTCGCCGGGTGGAGCGGCGCCGGATGCGGCCGCGCTGACCGGCCAGGAGCTGCGGATCGCCCGGCTGGCCGCCACCGGCCTGAGCAACAAGGAGATCGGCCAACGGCTCCAGCTGTCGCCCCGTACCGTCGGTGCGCACCTCTACAAGGTCTTCCCGAAGCTCGGCATCACCTCGCGGGCCGCGCTCGCCCGCGCCCTCGGTACCGACTGAGCCGCCGGGACGCCGGGTCGGCCCGTTGTGCTCCCCGTGCACCGGACCGGTCCCGCAGCGTACCGCCGCAGCCCGACAGTCAGATGACCTAACAGGCCTCCAGGCCCGCAGGTCAGGCTTGACTTCGCAGGGTTTCGGCGAAAGGGCGGTCAGGTGGGCTTGCAGGTGACGACCGCGTCGGTCCCGGACGACGAGAAGGCGGCGTTCTGGAGCGGGGCGATGTCGCGGACGCTGGTGCCGGTGGAGGTGGTCCCGCTCGCCGGTCGGCCGTTCGAGGGGATCCTGGCGTCGCACCGGCTGGGGTACGTCCGGGTATCGACGCTGGACGCGGATGCGGTGCGGGTCTTCCGTACGGCGGCGCTGATCGCACGGGACCCGCGGACCGAGCCGCAGGTGGGGGTCGGGGTACAGGTGTCGGGCCGGGCCGTGCTGGAGCAGGACGGACGCCGGGCGGAGGTGCCGGCAGGCGGGCTCTTCCTGTACGACACGGCACGGCCGTACTCCGTCGACTACCCGGAGAGCTTCCGCACCCATCTGTTCCACCTGCCGCGCCGGTCGCTGGACGTGCCGGAGCGCGAGCTGCAGCAGGTGGCGGGGACGGCCGTCGCCCCGGCGGAGGGGTGCGGATCGGTGCTGCTGCCCTTCCTCAACGCCCTCGCGGCGTCCGTGCACTCCTACTCGGCGCCGGTCGGTGACCGGCTGGCCGGCAGTGTCTCCGACCTGCTGAGCACGCTCGTCGCCCAGCTGACCGCCGCGCGGACGGCCGACGGGCCCAGCACTCCGAACGACCACCTGGTCCGCCGGGTGCGGGAGCACATCGACCGCCACCTGGGCGATACGGAGCTGTCGCCCGAGGCGATCGCGCGGGCCCACCACATCTCCGTGCGGTACCTGCACCGGCTCTTCGAGAGCGAGGGAGTGACGGTGAGCCGGCTCATCCAGCGGCGTCGGCTGGACGCGTGCGCCCGCGAGCTGGGCCGCCGCGGCCGTACCGCGCCGACGGTGTCGGCGGTCGCCCAGCGGTGGGGCTTCGTCAACCCGGCGCACTTCAGCCGGGCCTTCCGGGCCGCCTACGGAGTCTCGCCGCGCGAGTGGCGCGCGCTGCGGACCGCCGACGCCGGTTGACGAAATGCCCGCCGCGGCCGTAATCCGTGCACGGACAGGACACCACGGCCGCCGTCCCGGCCGTACGGTCGAGCGGCGTGTGCGCGGCGTGGGACGGTGCGTCCGGCATTCCGCCCGGCGTGCAGCGGGTGCGCGCCACGCGTCGTAGTGCCCATCCGATCACGCCAGGAGTGAAGAGTTGTCCGACACCACCCCCGCGCACGGCCGACGACCGGTGCTCGACCGGGCGCTCCAGGAATTCCTGGACGCATCTGCCGGCAAGGCGGCGACGGAGTTCCCGGACCTCTCCCTCCTCGCCGCGGACGAGGCGTGGGACGTCGCCGCGTCGGCCGGCAGGGAGCCGGACGATCCGTACGGCACCACGTCGGAGTGGCTCGCGCTGCCCTGCGGGCCGACCGGGCGGGTGCACGTCCAGGTGATCAGGCCTGTCGGCGCCGCCGAGCCGAGCCCCGTGGTGCTGTTCCTGCCCGGCCTCGGCTGGTCGCTCGGCGACGCCGCCGCCTACGGTCGGCTGATCCGGGAGTTCGCCCTGGGAACCGACGCCGCCGTGGTGTACGTGGACTACGCCCGGGCGCCCGCGGCCCGCTATCCGGTGGCCGTCGAGCAGTGCTACGCCGTGGCCCGTTGGATCCACGCGCACGGCCACGAGATCGGCCTGGCGGGACACCGGATCGCCGCCGTCGGCGACTCCGCGGGGGGCAATCTCGTGGCTGCCCTGACGTTGCTCGCCCGGCAGCGCGGGGACGTACGGCTGGTGCACCAGGTGCTGCTGTGCCCGGTGACCGACGCGGACTTCGACACCCCGTCCTACCTCCGGTTCGCGACGGGGTACTTCCTGCACCGCGACCACATGCGCCGGTTCTGGGACGACTACCTGCCCGAGGCGCACCGGCGGCGGGAGGCCGCCGCCGCGCCGCTGCGGGCCACCCTGGACCAGCTCGCCGGGCTTCCCCCGGCGCTCGTGGTCACCGCCGAGGCCGACGTGCTGCGGGACGAGGGCGAGGCCTACGCCGCCAGGCTCCGGGTGGCGGGCGTCCCCGTGGTGGCGACGCGCTACCAAGGTGCTGTGCACGGCTTCCTCCTCCTCGACGGGCTCCATCCCACCGGCACCGCCCGGGCCGCGCTGATCCAGGCCGTCGACACCGTGCACGTGGCCCTGCACCGCGGTTCCTGCTGAGGCCGGGCGACGCGGCGCCCGGCCTCCCACCGGCGGCCCGACCGGTGATGGCGCGTCATCCGGCGTCCCGTCACCGGTCGGCGTGGACCTCCGCGATGTAGCCGCCCGGGAACTGCACCATCGCGCTCACCCGGCCGCTCGCCGTGACCGGCCCCCACAGCACCGAAGCGCCGGCGTCCTTGGCCCGGTTCAGAGTCGCGTCGAGGTCGGGCACGCGGTAGCCGGTGAGCTCCCGGCCGAACGGGGAGGGCAGGTGGCCGTCCGTCACCATGACCGCGGTGGCGCCGAAGCCGGAGGTGAGGCGGACGAGTCGGTACGCCGTCCCGGGAAGGCCGATCCCGGCGCCGTCGGCCCGCCGGTCGTCGGAGACGATCCGGCCCCCGGTGAAGGAGAGGTAGCTCCGCAGGAAGGCGCCGACCGCGTCCGGGGACAGGTAGAGCCGGTTCTCCGGAATGCTGGCCAGGGCCGGGTACGACGGCGGCGTGGTGTGCACGTAGAGCTGGGCGCTGATCCCGCCGGGGAACTGGATGACGGCGTCCCGGCCGATCGGATCGTCGAACGGTGTCACGGTCACCGCGGCACCGTCGGCCCGGGCGGTCCGGACCGCCCGGGCGAGGTCAGTGACGAGCCAGCCGGTGCGCTCGGTGCCGAACGGGTAGGGGACGGGCGTGGTGTAGTCGAAGACCGACAGCGTGCCGACCGGCGACAGCACCAGCTCGGACTGCGTCCGGCTGGGCGTCGGGGTCACCTGGGTGGAGACCGGCCCGATCGTGGTGCCCCCGAAGGTGGCCACCCAACTCGTCACGAAGGCCTGCTCCGTACCCGGCGCGACGTACACGTGGGTGGAGTCGTACTGCTCGCCGACGGCGAGCGGGCGGGACGGGCCCGGCGGACCGGTCGGGGCGCTCTGGGCCACCGAAGCGGTGGGGAGCGCCGTCAGCGCGGCCATCGCCGCCACCAACGGAACCAGCCGTCGGGTGAAGCCCTGCATCATGGGGGACCTCCTGGTCGTCGTTCGTGCCGGGCGCCCGCTGTGCCGGACGACGGGCGCGGCAATCGTGTGCAGGCTCGCATGGTCGGGCTCAGGAGTGCTGTGTCCAAGGAGTTTTGACGGACCGTCCGATACCGCGTCGTGCGTTCCGGATCGGCTCTCACGCTACGCGGACGAAACCGGGGAAGCTTTCCGTCAGTGCACCGGCTCTTTGTCGGGAGCGCAGTGGCGGTCGCCGGGCAGGTCTCCCGGACGTCGCCTTCACAGCGACCGGGCCCGGTCAACGCCGGCGGCGGCGGGGTCGGCGGCGGTGCACTGAGAGTCAACAGCGGATACGCGCAGAGTGCACCACACCGCATCCCGGCGGCTAGCCTCGGCGTCTCGTACGCGTCGGGCCGCTCAGGCGCGGACGGGCGGTCCTGCACGGCCCGCCGAGACAGGACGGGCAGGGCAGTGATCAGTCACCACGGCGGGCAACCCGCCGGGTTCGTTCACGAGTTGTGGTGGCCCATCCCCTCCTCGATGAACCCTCATGCCGGGCCAGTCGGCCCGGAGCCGGCCCGGTCGGCACGGCATCGGCTGCCGGCCGTGCGGACCACTCTGCGGACCTTGCGGCCGCGGGGCGGGGGTTCACATGTCGGCTCCGGCGGTCCATCGATCTGGGAGGAACCATGCACACCGTACTCTCCACGACACCGTTGTCCTCCGCCGACCGGGCGGAGCGCTGGCACGAAGCGGTGTCCCACGCCTTCGTGCCGATGACGGTGAACCTCCTGGAGGCGGAGCCGTCGCCTGGAACGATCGTCAGCCGTCAGCTCGGCCCGGTGCGGATCTCCCGCGTCCAGGCGGGGCCACAGGTGGTGTCGCGCGGTAAGCACATGATCGCCAAGGACGACCGGCGGTTCCTCATCGTGAGCCTGCAGGAGCGTGGCAGCGCGCTCAAGGAGCAGGACGGCCGGGAAGCTCTGATCAGGCCGGGTGAGTTCTCCATCACCGATTCGTCCCGCCTGTTCCGCAAGAAGATCGAGGAGGGATTCGCCTTCACCTCCTTCCAGTTCCCTCGCGCGGAGCTGGACGTGTCGGAGCGGGACCTGCGGGCGCTGACCGCGACGGCCTTCACCGCCAGCGAGGGCGGCGCCGCGCTGGCGGCGACCTATCTGGCCCGGATGGCGCGCGAGGCAGACGGGTTGGACGAGGCCGTCGGCCGCCGGGCCGCGGCCACCGCGCTCGATCTGGTGGCGCTGCTCGTCGACGAGCGATGCGGGTGCGCTCGTGCGCGGACTCCACGGAACGCGGCCTCGCTGGAGCGCGTCAAGGACCACATCGTGCGGAACCTCTACGACCCGGACCTGTCGCCGGCCGGGATCGCGGCGGCGAATTTCATGTCGGTCCGCTTCCTCCACAAGTTGTTCCAGCCGGAGGGCGTCACGGTCGGCGGGTGGATCAGGGCGCAGCGGTTGGAGCGCTGCCGCCGGGACCTGCTCCGGCCGATGGCCGGGGAGCTGGGAGTGGCGGGCATCGCGAGGCGCTGGGGCTTCGTCAACTCCAGTCACTTCAGTCGTGCCTTCCGTGCCGCGTACGGCATGACGCCCCGCGACTGGCAGGTCGGCGGCAGGTCGGTCGAGCAGCTCTCCGCCGTGGGTGCCTGAGGTGGTGCGACTCGGGTCCCGGTCCGTACCACGGAGCGCCGCCGCCGGCACCTGAAGCTGCCGTGAACAGCGGCCCACGCCAGGTCACCGGCCGGGCGCGGCGAGGGGTGCGCGGACCGACAGGAGGGCGTGCGCCCTCGGGACACGCGTCCCGCCCGCGCATTCCTAGCCTGATGACCACCACCAGGACGACGAAACCGAGAGGTGACCACCATGTCCGAGCAGAACGCAGCCGGCGCCGGGCCGACCCTGGAGCCCGAGGCCCAGGCCTTCGCCGAGGCCACGGCGAACCCGCCCTACCTGTTCGACCTGGGCCCGGCCAAGGGCCGCGAGGCAGTCGACGAGGTGCAGTCCGGCGAGATCGCCAAGCCGGAGATCGACGAGGAGTGGATCGAGGTGGCCGGCGGCCCGACCGGCCGGGTCCGGGCCCGCATCGTGCGCCCCGCCGGGGCCACCGGCCCGCTCCCCGTCGTCCTCTACCTCCACGGCGCGGGCTGGGTGTTCGGCAACGCCCGCACCCACGACCGCCTGGTGCGCGAGCTGGCCGTCGGCGCGGAGGCCGCCGTCGTCTTCCCGGAGTACGACCTGTCGCCCGAGGCCCGCTACCCGGTCGCCATCGAGCAGAACTACACCGTCGCCCGCTGGGTCGTGACCGACGGGCACACCAAGGACCTGGACGCGTCCCGGTTCGCCGTCGCCGGCGACTCCGTGGGCGGCAACATGAGCGCGGCGCTCACGCTCATGGCCAAGGAGCGCGGCGACGTCGTGCTGGTGCAGCAGGTGCTGTTCTACCCGGTGACCGACGCCGCCTTCGACACCGACTCCTACCACCGGTTCGCCACCGGCTACTTCCTGCGCCGCGACGGCATGCAGTGGTTCTGGGACCAGTACACCGCCGACCCCGCCCAGCGCGCCGAGATCACCGCCTCCCCGCTGCGCGCCACCGTGGAGCAGCTCCAGGGGCTGCCGCCGGCGCTGGTCATCACCGGTGAGGCCGATGTGCTGCGCGACGAGGGCGAGGCGTACGCCGTGAAGCTGCGTCAGGCCGGCGTTCCGGTCACCGCCGTCCGGTTCCTCGGCACCATCCACGACTTCGTGATGCTCGACGCGCTGCGTCCCTCGAAGTCCGCGCAGGGCGCCATCACCCTCGCGGTCGAGACGCTGCGTGAGGCGCTTCACCAGGGCTGACCAGCCCGCCGCCACCACCCCCTCCGCACCGGAGCCGGCGCGGAGGAGAACGTCAAGGCACTGGTGTACCTGGCGGGCTACGCACTGGAGGAGGGGGAGAGCCTGGGGGAGCTGCAGGGCCGCTTCCCCGACTCCGAGCCCGCCTCGGCGCTGGTGTACACGCCGTTCCCGCTGGAGGGCAAGCCGTCCTGGGGGCTCGTCTCCTCCGCCGACCGGACCGTCAACCCCGCGGTCGAACGGTTCGGCTACCAGCGTGCCGGGATGACCACCGTCGAGGTCGACTCCTCGCACCTGGTCATGCTCGCCCAGCCCAAGCCGGTCGCCGACCTGATCCGCGCCGCTGTCCGCTCCGTCACCAACTGACCAGGAGAACCCCATGACCAGCCAACCGCGCCTCCACCAGCACAGCCCCGAGATCCAGACCTTCGGCACCGTCACGCAGCTGCCGATCGCGCTGTCCCACGACGCCCGGCTGTACTCGTGCCAGCGGCTCAACCGCATCCTCGCCGACACCCAGTTCCTGTACGCGCTGTACAAGAAGCACCACTGGGGCATGCGCGGCCCGACCTTCTACCAGCTGCACCTGCTCTTCGACAAGCACGCCCAGGAGCAGCTGGCCCTGGTCGACGTGCTCGCCGAACGGGTGCAGAGCCTGGGCGGTGTCGCGGTGGGCGATCCCCGCCACGCCGCGCAGATCACCGGCGTGCCGCGTCCGCCGGACGGGGTCGAGGACGTGCGGGCGATGCTCTCACGGCTCCTCGAAGCCCACGAGACCATCCTCGCCGAGGCCCGCGACGCGGCCACCCGCACCGCGCAGCTCGGCGACGACGGAACCCAGGACCTCCTGGTCTCCCAGGTCATCCGCACTGGCGAGGCCCAGGTCTGGTTCCTCGCCGAGCACCTCGTGGTCACCCCCCAGGCCGGGGCGTGACCAGCGGGCGGGGCCCGTCCGGGGACGGGCCCCGCCCAGCGCTCCCCGCCGGAGGCGGGAACCGGACGGGTTCGCTCGGGCCCCGAGGAGAGCCTCGGGCCCCGAGGAGAGCCTCGGGGCCCGAGCCCACCGACGACGAAACCGCGGTCGGGGTTGCGGATGTCTCAGGGTCGGTGCAGGGCGAGCCGCGTGGCCAGGCCGCCGCCCACGCCGGCGACCACGGCCACCGGCAGCCACCACAGCGGCCAGTTCGCCAGGCCGAGGGCACCGTCGATCGACCACCGGCCGGGGCCGGTGGCGGCCAGCGCCGCGCCGATGACGATCAGCACGAGCGGGTACTCGTACCCGTCGTGCTGCACCCACAGCCCGTGCGGCCACTTGACGGTGAGGGCGACGGTCATCACTCCCATGGCACCCGCGCCGGCCAGCGGCGTGAGCAGGCCGAGCGCCAGCAGCAGCCCGGCCCCGAGCTGGGTGCCGCCCGCGGCGAGCGCCGTGAGCCTCCCGCCGCGGAAGCCGTCGCCCCGGAACTCGGCGGTGCCGCCCGCCAGTCCGTTGCCGCCGAGGAGGAAGCTGACCTTCTGGACGCCGTGACCCGCGATCAGCAGGCCGGCGACCACCCGCAGCAGGAGAAGGCCCGTGTTCATTGTGGACTCCGGTCGGATTCGGTCGCGGTCCGTCAGCCGGCGGCGTGCGGGTCGATCATGGCCTGGGCGTAGACGACACCCAGGCCGTAGGCACCGCCGTGCTCCTTGACCAGGTCCGTCACCGCGACGTAGGTCTCGGTCCGGGCCCAGTCGCGCTGGAGCTCCAGCAGCACCTGGACCCAGGTGACCGGTACGGCCCCGGCCGCGGTCATCCGCTGCAGGGCGTGCTCGTGTGCCCGCGGGCTCACGCCTCCGGAGGCGTCCGCGACCACGTACACCTCGTAGCCCTGCTCCAGCGCCGACAGCGCCGGCAGGACCAGGCAGACCTCGGTCCACAGGCCCGACAGGATGATCTTGCTGCGGCCGGTCGCCTTGACCGCCTCGACCAGGGCCTCGTCCTCCCAGGCGTTCATGCTGGTCCGGTCGATGGCCTCCTGCTCGGGGAAGACCGCCTGCAACTGCGGGAGGATCGGTCCGGAGAAGGACTTCGCCGCCACGGTGGAGAGCACCACCGGCACGTCGAATATCCTCGCGGCCTTCGCCAGGCCGACGGTCGAGTTGATGACGGCGGTGCGGTCGCCGCTGCCGGTGCCGAAGAACATCTGCGGCTGGTGGTCGACGAACAGCATCATCGCGTTGTCCGGGGTGAGCAGATCGGGGCTCGGGGTGGCGTGGACCTTGGTGAAGTCGACCATTGTTCTTCTCTCTCCTTGAGAACTACGGAAGTTGACGGAGCGTCGGACACCTGCCGGATCGGCGGGGCGCCATGCTTTCGACGCTAGTGCGCGTCGGCCCGACGCGGCTGCTCGCCGCGTGCCCGGTGCTGTTCCGACACTGCACCGACGGCACGCCCCGGGGCGGTGGCATGCGCCGTGCACTGCGGGGCAACCGACGGTGCGCTGCGGAGGCACTCCGGACACCGCAGGCTGCTTAGGTTCGCCGGGGCGGCCCCAACCGGGCCGCTCTGCCAGTGGGAAGGCGGCACCTCTTGCAGTTCGGGATCTCCGGCCTCGGCGAGGCGACCGTCGACCCCACCACGGGGCGGTCCCCGTCCGGGCGCGAGCGGATCAGGGCGAGCCCGGCCATCGCGCCCGCGCCGCGGCCCGCCGACAGTTCGGTGCCGCGGTTCACCCTGCCGCCCGCCGCGCTCGATCCCCGCTGACCCGGCGCGCACCCCGACCGCCACCGCCAGCCCGCCAGCAGCCACCGCCCGAAGGGGAACTCCGTTGTCCAGCATGCCTGTTGCCGGGATCCGCCCCGGCACCCCGGACCAGCCCGCCGACCTGGTCATCCGCAACGCCAAGGTGTACACCAACGACCCGCACCGGCCCCGGGCGACCGCCGTGGCCGTCCGGGACGGACTGATCAGCGCGGTCGGTGACGACGCGGACGTCGCCGCGCTGGTCGGCCCGGACACCCGGGTCGTCGACGCGCTCGGTCGCCGGGCCGTCCCAGGGCTCAACGACGCGCACCTGCACGTCATCCGGGGCGGTCTCAACTACGTGCTGGAGCTGCGCTGGGACGGCGTACCGACGCTGCGTCAGGCACTGGCCATGCTCCGGGTCCAGGCCGAGCGCACCCCGCCCGGCCAGTGGGTGCGAGTGGTGGGCGGCTGGTCCGCGGACCAGTTCGCCGAACGGCGGCTGCCCACCCTGGAAGAGCTCAACGCCGCGGCGCCCGACACCCCCGTCTTCGTGCTGCACCTCTACCAGTCGGCGCTGCTCAACCGCGCCGCGCTGCGCGCCGCCGGCTTCACCCGGGACACCCCGGACCCGGTCGGCGGCCAGATCGTCCGCGGACACGCCGGTGAACCGACCGGCCTGCTGATCGCCGCGCCCGGTGCGCTCCTGCTCTACTCCACGCTGGCCAAGGCGCCGACGCTGGACGAGGCCGACCGGGCCGGCTCCACCCGGCACTTCCTGCGAGAGCTGAACCGCTTCGGCCTCACCTCCGCGATCGACGCCGCCGGCGGCTTCCAGAGCTTCCCGGAGAATTACGCCACCGTCATGGAGCTGGCCCGTCAGGGGCAGTTGACGCTGCGGATCGCCTACCACCTCTTCCCGCAGACCGCAGGGCAGGAACTGGACGACCTCACCCGCTGGGTCGGCACGGTGCGCCCCGGTGACGGCGACGCCTGGCTGCGTCTCAACGGCGCCGGGGAGAACCTCACCTGGGCTGCCGCCGACTTCGAGAACTTCGCCGAGCCCCGGCCGCAACTCGGCTCCTACGAGACGGAGTTCGAGAAGGCCGTCCGGCTGCTGATGGAGAACGGGTGGGGCTTCCGGTTGCACGCCACCTACGACGAGACCATCCGCCGCGACCTCGCCGTCTTCGAGAAGCTCGCAGCCGACGGCCTCTTCCCGCACGGCAACCGCTGGCTCTTCGACCACGCGGAGACGGTGAGCCCGGACACCCTCGACCGGATCGCGGCCCTGGGCGGCGCCGTTTCCGTGCAGAACCGTCTCTCCTTCCAGGGCGAGGCGTTCGTCGCCCGCTACGGCGCCCCGGCGGCGGCCGAGGCGCCGCCGCTGCGCGCCATGCTGAGCCGAGGCCTCACCGTCGCGGCGGGCACCGACGCCACCCGGGTCTCCTCCTACAACCCCTGGGTCGCCCTGCACTGGCTGGTCTCCGGCCGCGCGGTCGGCGGACGGCGGCTCGCCGCCGACCACAACCGGCTCGGCCGGGAACAGGCGCTGGAGCTCTACACCCTGGGCGGCGCCCGGCTCACCGGCGAGGAGCAGGTCAAGGGGCGGCTGAAGGTGGGGAGTTACGCGGATCTCGCGATCCTCGGTGCGGACTACTTCACCGTGCCCGAGCCGGACATCCCGCACATCGAGTCCGTCCTCACCGTGGTCGGCGGACGGATCGTGCACGGCGCCCAGGAGCACCAGGGGCTGGCCCCCGACCTGCCCGCGGTGGCGCCGTCGTGGAGCCCGGTCACCCGGTTCGGCGGCTATCACGCCACCCCCGCGCCCAGCCTGGCCGGCGTCCACCAGGCCGAGCGGGTAGCGGCGGCCGCGGCGGCCTCCGACGAGCAGCGCGCCTGGCGCGAAGCCCGCGGTCTCGCCCTCCCCGGTCGGGGTTCGGCGCCACTGGACCCGTGCTTCTTCTGAAAGTCCTTCTTCCGAAAGTCCTTTTTCTGGAAGTGCGTCAATTCAAGCAGGAGACCCCCATGACCACGCCCGCAGACGATCCCGGCGCCGCGGCCCGACCGAAGCCGCCGCCTCCCGGGCCGCAGGTCCAGGACCGGCATCCGCTGGCGCTGGCCCTGTTCGCCCTCACCGCGGTCAGCGGCCTGATCGACGCCGTGAGCTACCTCGGCCTCGGCCACGTCTTCACGGCGAACATGACCGGTAACGTCGTCGTCATCGCCTTCGCCCTGGCCGGAGCCCCCGGGTTCTCCGTCGCGGGCTCACTGACCTCCCTCGCCGCGTTCCTGCTCGGCGCGGTCCTGGCCGGCCGCCTCGTGGCGCGGCAGGCATCCCCGCGGCGTGGCCGGTGGCTGCGCACGGCCCTGGTCCTGGAGGTCGCGCTGCACGGCGTGGCCGCCGCCCTCGCCTTCGCCTGGGGCACGGACGGCTCCGTGCGGTACGCCGTGATCGCCGTGGTGGCCCTGGCGATGGGCATCCGCAACGGCACCGTGCGCGGCCTCGCCGTACCCGACCTCACCACCACCGTGCTCACCCTCACCCTGACGGGCCTGGCGGCCGACTCCCACCTGGCCGGTGGCACCGCGCCGCGCCAGCGTCGCAGGATCCTCGCGGTCGCCACCATGCTGGCGGGCGCCGCACCGGGCGCGGTCCTGGTGCTGCACGGGCAGATCGCCTGGGCCCTGGTGGCCAGCGCGGTGCTGGCCGGCGTCACCGTGTTGCTCTACCGGGAGTGAGGTGGCGCTCCATCGGATTCTCACTCCCGCCATCGCGGCCGCGATGGCGGGAGTGCCGCTTCCCGGTACGCGACCCGCGCGCGGACCGTGCGCCCTCGGGGCGGACGGTGTTCACGCTCGGTCGTCGCCTACCGAACAGCCGGGATCAGCGTGCGGCGGACCCGCGCAGACGGGCGGTGAGGAGGTTCGGGTCCTGTCGGGTCAGGTAGGCGGCGTCGGCGACCCAGACCCGGTCCCCGCGGACGGCCACCGAGGTGGGGTTCTCCAGCCCGTCGCCGTGGTCGAGCACGACGGTGTGCTTTCCGTCGGCGGCGACCAGGACGACCTGGCTGCTGGCGTTGAGAGCGGCCAGCACCTGGTTGCCGTGCCCGGTGAAGGCGAAGTCGTCGATGCCGGGCAGGTCGGCGGCGGCGACCTGCGCCGGGCCGGCGGTACCGTCGGGCCGGATCGGGAAACGCAGCAGGGTGCCCTGGTCGAGGTTGCTGACCCAGACCGCCCCGTTGTGGACCTTGAGGCCGTTGGCGCCGAGGAAGCCGCTGGGGTTCAGGGCGCCGCCGGTGGCCCACGGGACGGCGGAGCCTCCGTCAGCGGGGATGCGCCAGACCGTGCCCAGGACGGAGTCCGCGGCGAACAGGTCGCCGGTGCGGTCGTCCAGGGCGAGGCCGTTGGGCAGCCCGTCGGCGGGCAGAGCGGCGATGCGCTCGGGGACGCCGCCGGGGGACAGCCGCCACACGCCGGTGAGGTCGGCCGTCCCCGTGGCGTAGAGGAAGTAGAGGACGCCGCTGTCCGTGGACACGATGCCGCCGAGGAACGGGGACTGCAGGACGGGGGTGGTCGCACCCGGCGCGGGGGCGGGCAGGGTGGCGATGACACGGACCCTGCCGTGGCAGTCGATCTCGGCGACCTGACGGGAGAAGGCGAAGGTCACGGCCGTGAGGCCGCCCGGCAGCAGGGTGAGATTCTCCGGCTGCCGGCCCTGGGCGAGATCCAGATGGGCGACCACCCTCGGCAGGGACAGCGGGGGAGTCGAAGCCCGGGCGGGACCGACGAAGGCGGTCGAGGTCACCGCGGTGAGGATGACCGCCGGTATCCGGAACAGGGAGCGGATGCGCATGATGCCGACCTTTCGGCTTGGGAGGGACCGGGGCGGGCGGCGGATCGTCGTTCCGTCCGGTCGTCCGGGAAGGTGACGAGCGCGGCGCTGACGGCGTCGGGCGCTGCGGCGCCGCAGACGGCAGGGCGAGCGGCCGACACCGACGCCGGCCCGCGCGCCGGACGATCGGCGCGGGAACGAGGATCGACGCCCAGGAGCCCGGAGTGGACTCCCTCCCGGAACCTAGGGCGCGGCCGCCCGCGTGACTTGTCCGAGAACGCACGCCACCTGGCCCCGGGAGGAACACGGCGGCCGGGTGCCCGCACGGGTGCACTGTCCGAGGGTAGGCGGTGCGCCGGTGAGCAAGCCGGCCCGCCGCTGCTGCCTAGTCTGATGACGCGCCGGTGGACGTGGTCGCCGAGCCCGGTTTCCTCGCCGTCCCACCCGGGATCACCCCGGGCCGGGCGACCGGCTCCGCCCCCCTCCGCCGGCCGCACCCTTCCCGCCGGAGGAGCCGGACGCGCGATCCATCCGGCACACACCGACCTGCGGAGCATCCGCGTCCCTGACCGCTGTCCGTTCCGCGTACCTTCCGGAGACCTCATGGCCCCACCGGCTGCCATAGAACTGTCCCGGTGGCAGTTCGCCATCACGGCGATCTTCCACATGTCCTTCCCGGCCCTCACGGTCGGCCTCTCCGTGCTGCTCGCCGTTGTGCAGACCGTGTACGTGCGTACGGGCAACCCGCTCTACCAGCAGATCTTCCGCTTCTGGAAGAAGATCTTCGCGGTCGGCTTCGGCCTCGGCGTCGTCGCGGGCACCGTGATGACCTTCGAGTTCGGCCTCAACTGGGGCGTCTTCGCCCACGCGGTCGGACCCGTCATCGGGGTCACCATCGGCATGGAGGTCGTCACGGCCTTCTTCCTGGAGGCCGGCTTCATCGGCGTCATGCTCTACGGCGAAGGCCGGGTCAGCCCGCGCACCATGGCTCTCGCCTCCTGGATGGTGGCCTTCGGCACCCTGTTGTCCACCACCTGGATCCTGTCCGCCAACAGCTGGATGCAGGACCCGGCCGGCTACACCGAGACGGCCGGCCAGTTCCACCCGAGCGACTGGGCCGAGGTCCTGCTCAACCCGGCCTTCACCTACCGCTTCCCGCACATGCTGCTGGCCGTGCTGATCAGCGCGAGCTGGTTCGTCGGCGGCATCTCCGCCTGGTACCTGGTCAAGCGGCGCCGGGCCGCGCTGCCGTTCGCCCGCCGCTGCCTGTCCGTCGCCCTCGGCGTGCTCGCGGTCCTGATGCCGGTCCAGCTGTACGTCGGGGACGCCACCGCCGTCTTCATGGCGCAGCACCAGCCCGCGAAACTCCAGGCGTTCGAGGGGAACTGGCGCACCGACAACAACGGGTACAACGTGGTCGTCGTCCCCGACGCCGACCAGGGCAGGAACGACCTGCGCATCACGATCCCGCACCTGGGCGCGGTGATCGGCCACGACCTCACCGGCAAGGCCGAGGTCCCCGGCCTGCTGGAGACCCCACCCGACCAGCGGCCCAACATGTGGAGCACCTTCTACGGCTTCCGTGCCATGTACTTCACCGCCCTGGCCATGTTCGCCACCGCCCTCGCGGGGCTGGTGCTGCGCCTGCGCAGGCGTCTCTTCGACTCCCGCCGCTTCCTGCGCTGGATGGTCTGGATGACACCGGCCGGCGTCATCGCCATCACCGGTGGCTGGATCACCGCCGAGACCGGGCGCCAGCCCTGGGTGGTCTACGGCAAGCTGCGCACCTCCGACGCGCTGTCGCACCTGACCACCGCGCAGGCCGCTACCACCCTGGCCGCCTTCGTGCTCCTCTACACGGCCCTGCTGGTCATCTGGGTCCGCTACATCGTCCGTACGGTCAAGGCAGGCCCCGAGGCGCCCGCGGACGCCGCCGGGACGACCACCCTCGGAACGGAGACCTCCGTTGCTTGAGTACGCCACCTACGCCCTCGTCCTGCTCTCGCTCGGCATGTACGTCGTCCTGGACGGCTACGACCTGGGCGTAGGCATGCTCAGCCTGTTCGCCAAGGGGGAGAGCAGGCGCGAGTACGGCGAGCTGATCGCCACTGCCTGGGACGCCAACGAGAGCTGGCTCGTGCTGGCCGGCGTCGCCCTGTGGGCCGGACTCCCCGGCGTCTACGCGACCGTGCTGCCAGGGGTCTACCTGCCGCTGATCGGCATGCTGCTCGCGATCATCCTGCGCGGCATGGGACTGGAGTTCCAGAGCGCCGCCGCCGGCTACCGGCGCGGCTGGGCCCTGCTGTTCGGCGCGTCCTCCCTCGTCGCGACCCTCTGCCAGGGCCTGGTGCTCGGCGGCGTGCTCTCCGGACTGGAGCAGCGCGGCGGGTCGTTCAGCGGTGGCGCCTTCGACTGGCTCACCCCCTACAGCGTGCTGTGCGCGCTCGGCCTGGTGGTGCTGTACCTGCTGGCCGGCACCGCCTGGCTGCAGGACAAGACCGAAGGCGCCGCCCGCGAACGGGCCGGCCGGGCCGGGCGCCCGCTGCTGGTGGGCACCACCGTGGCCGCGCTGATCCTCGGGTTCGGCCTGGAGGCCGCCGATCCGCAGGAGTTCGGGTTCGACGAGCCCGTGCGCGCGACGCTGTACTGGACAGCGGTCGCCGGTGCGCTGGCCGCGGCGGCCGTGGCCTGGCACGGTTTCGGGCGACGACCCGACTGGCGGCCCTTCGCGGGTGTGGTCGCGGCCCAGGCCTGCGGGCTGCTGGCGCTGGCGGCCGCGACCGCTCCGGTGGTGGTGCCGCCCGGGCTGACCCTCCACCAGGCATCCAGCCCGCACGGCTCGCAGACCTTCCTCGTGGTCGGTGCGGGACTCTGCATGCCGGTGGTGTTCGCCTACAACGCGTACGCCTGGTGGGCCTTCCGCGGCAAGTTCACACAGGCTCCCGAGGCGCCGCTCGCCCCGCTCCGGGTGCGCGCGGGGGAGTCCCGCCGGGCCCGGCCCGAGCCGGGCCGCCTGGTGGTCGTCGCCCGGCGTGCGCTGCTCACCGTGCTCGGCATCGGTCTGGCAGCCGTGTCCCAGGACGTCTTCGGCGGCGTCGCCACCTGGATCGACCCCGTGGGCATCGCCCTCCTCTCGGCGACGGCTCTGATCGCCTGGATCGTCAGCGACCGGCGTGACCAGCGGGACGGGGTCTTCGATCTCGACCCCGCCGACACGGACCCCGCCCGGGCCGAGACGTGAGCGAGCGGAGCATGGGGATCCCTGCCGAGCGAAGCGAGGTGGGCGCATGAGCGCCTCGACCGCCCTGCTGACCGAACTCGGCGACGAGCGTGCCCGGGGCCGGAACGACGAGGTGTCGGCCCGGCTGCGGGCGTGGGCCGAGCCCGGCCGCAGGGAGCTGCGGCGGGCGGGACTGCTGCGCGGGCTGGCCCCGCTGGGCACCGTGCTGTGGGCTGCCGGTCTGGCGTGGAGCGCGCAGCGCGGGCTCGGCAGTCAGCACGGTGGACGGCTCCCGGTGAGCGTCCTGCCCGGAGCCGGGCTCATCCTCACGGGGCTGGCGGTCCGGTCCGTGCTGCTGTCGACGGCCGACGCGGCCGCCGTTCACGGAGCCCGCCGGGTGCGCGGGGCACTGCGCGGGCGCCTGCTCGCCGCGGCCCTGCCCGCGCGGGGCCCCGCCCGCACCGGACCCGGTGACGCGGCCCTCGCCGAGTCCCTGACCGGTGAGGTCGCCCGGCTGACCGAGTGGCTCACCGAGTACGTCCCCGCCCGCACCACCATGCTGCTCGGCAGCGGCCTGGCGCTCGCCGCGATCGCGGTCCGCAGCTGGTTCGTGGCACTGATCCTGGTCGCCGCCTCCCCGCTGCTGCCCGCCAACCTCAAGGTCATCGGCCTGGGCACGCAGGCCGCCGTCCACGCGCAGCTCACGGTGGTGCGCCGTCACAGCGCGCGCCTGCTCGACCAACTGCGCGGCCTGCCCACCCTGATCGGACTGGGTGCCCGGGAGACCGCCGTGAGCGTGCTGCGCGAGGACGACGAGGAACTGGCCCGCCGCACCCAGGCGGTGCTGCGGGTCGCCTTCCTCTCCACCGCCTGGATCGAGCTGCTGATCACCGGCACCCTCGCCGTGGTGGCGACCTCCTGCGGCCTGGCGCTGCTGGACTACCTCCAACTACCGCTGGTGCCAGGCAAGATGAGCCTGGCCACCGCGCTCTTCGTGCTGGTGCTCACCCCCGCCTACTTCGCCCCCGCCCGGGACCTGGCCCGCGGCTACCACGCCCGCGCCGAGGCCCGCGCCGCGGCGGAACTGATCGACGCGATCCTCGGCAGCGCAGACAGCGGCGGCGGGGAACCGGACCCGACCGCGCCGGCCCGGCGCAGCGGCGGCGCCATCGGCGTGCGCCTGGACCGTGCGACGGTCCGTCACCCCGACCGTGACGACCCGGCACTGGACGACGTGAGCGTCCACCTCGCCCCCGGTGAGCTCCTCGCCGTCACCGGGCCCAGCGGCGCGGGCAAGTCGACCCTGCTCGCCGTCGCCGCGGGACTGGCCGAACCCACGGCCGGAACCGCCACCCACGAACGGGAAGGCACCCTCCGGGCGCCGTCACCCGCCTCGGTCGCCTGGGTCGGCCAACCCGCGCACCTGCTGCCCGGCACCGTCCGCGAGAACCTGCTGCTGGCCCGCCCCGACGCCACCGACGCGGAACTCACCGCCGCGTTCCGCACGCTCGGCTTCGGCGACCTGCTCGCCGACCTGCCGAGCGGGCTGGACACCCCGCTCGGCGAGCGGGGCAGCGGGCTCTCCTCCGGCCAGTCCCAGCAGCTCTCCCTGGTACGGGCCCTGCTGCGGGACGCACCGCTGCTCTGCCTGGACGAGCCCACGGCCCACCTCGACCCGGTGGCGGAGGCCCGCGTGGTCTCGGCCCTGCGCACGCTGACCCGCGGCCGGAGCGTGCTGCTCGCCACCCACAGTCCCGAACTCCTCCACCTTGCGGACCGGACGATCCGCCTGGACCGGGGCAGGCTGCGATGAACGCCTGGAAACTGCTGCGCCACTCCGTGCCCCGCCGCGATCTGGCCGTCGCCATCATGCTGGCCGCGGCGGCGGAACTGAGCGCGGCGGCGCTGCTGGGCCTGTCCGGCTGGTTCCTGACGACCTGCGCGCTGGTGACGCTGCTGGCCGACACGACCTGGTCGTGGATGTACCCGTCGGGGACGGTGCGCGCCCTCGCCCTGCTGCGCACCTCGCTGCGCTACCTCGAACGGCTGGTCAGCCACCGGGTCGTCCTCACCACGACCGTGACCCTGCGCGGCCGCCTGGTCAGGGGAGCGGGCGAACTGAGCGCGCGCGAGCTGCGCGCCCAACGGGACGGAACCCTGCTCGCCCGGCTGACCACCGACGTCGAGACGGTGGCCGGCCTGCCCGCCCAGGTCGTCGCGCCGATCGCCGGCTGCGCCGTCACCGCGGTGCTGGTGGAGGCGCTGCTGCTGCGGGCGAGCCCGATGCTCGGCGCGGCCGAGCTCGGCGTGTTCGCGGGCGGCACCTGGTGGGCGATCCGCACCGGCCGCCGGGCCCGGCGGCACCTCGCGGGTGCCGCCGCCGCGCGGACCGGCGCGCGGACGGAGCTGATCGCGGCCCGGGCCGCCTTCAACGAACTGCGCTGCCTGGACGCGGTGCCGCGGGTCCGTGGTGGCGTCGCGGCGGCGCTGGAGCGCGAGGAGGCGGCCGCCTCCGCCGCGGCGGCCGAGCAGCGAACGGGCCGTCTGGGCCTGCGGCTGCTCGCCGCCCTCGGCCAGGGCCTCGCACTGGTACTCGCACTGGAGGCAGGCGGCTGGTCGCAGCCGGTGGCCGACGCCGTCGGCGAGGTGCTGCTGCTCGCCGCGGTGTGGGACCTGCTGGACCGTCTTCCGCAACTGCTCCAGGAGCTGGCCGCCGCCCAGGACGCGGCCGCGCGCCTCGGCCCGCTCGCCGCGACCGCCGCCGGCCCGCAGCCTCCCGTACCGGAGCGGGACGGCCTGGTGCTCACCGTGGCGGACCTGCCCACCGCCAACGGCGGACAGTCACTCTCGTTCACCTTCCGCGCTCCCCGGGTGCTCGTCGTCACCGGCCCCAACGGCAGCGGGAAGTCCACGCTCCTCGGGCAGCTGGCCGGACGGCTGCCGATCACCTCCGGCCAGGTGCGGCTGGGTGCGGCTCCCGTCGCTGACCTGCCCGCCGAGGCCGTCGCCGACGTGCTCACCCTGGTCGAGGCCGACGACTGGCTCGCCGACACGACCGTCGCCGCGAACCTGCACCTGGCCGCACCACTCGCCGACCCGGAGCAACTGCGCGCCGCGCTGGCGGCGGTCGGCCTCGGCACCCTGCGCCTGGACACCCCGGTCGGCCCCGCGGGCCGCGCCCTGTCCCAGGGGCAGCGGCGCCGCCTGGCCGTGGCCCGCGCGATCCTGCGCCGGCCGCGCATCCTGGTGCTCGACGAGCCCACCGCCGGGCTCGACCGGCCGACCGCCGAGGCGCTGCTGCGCGAGCTGCGCCGGGCGCTGCCCGACTCGGCCCTGGTCCTCGCCCTGCAGGACCAGGACCTCGCACTGCTTCCGTGGCGCCCGGACGTCACCGTCGACCTGACCGGCGTGACGAATCGTCAGCCTGCCTGCGGCGCCAGTGGATTCCCGCGCACAGCGATCGTCGTCCCGCGCAGGACGGGGGCGGGGAGGCGGTCTCCGGGGTAGCCGAGTTCGGCCGGGCGCAGCGGCGTTCCTGCCGTCAAGGTCCCTGGGCCTCGGGGCGTGCAGGGACGGGTCCGGGTCCAGCCGACCGGCGGTCGGTGTTCGGCGAGGAGCCGGGTGCCGTCCTGCCCGACGAAACCCGTCGAGGTAGCGGATGGGCGCGATCATGATCGTGCGCGCGTCGTCCGCGACGAAGGAGATGCGGCGCGTCAGGCAGTAGGTCTCGCCGTCGGCCCGGTCCCCGTCGAGGGACACGGCGCTCATGGTCTCACTCGCCCACGGCATCATCGACGCACGGAAGACCATGGGAGCCATTGCCCTGGCCCGGATCGCCAACGGCACGCCTCAGGCCGGGGCGAAGGCGCCGGACCCGGCGGGCGCCAAGCGCCCGGGGAGCCCTCCGAGGCCCCGATCGCCGCCGTCGGCTGACGCGTTTCCCGGCGGCATCACCCGTCCGGGCGCTTGACTTGGGGCATGGACGAGAGGCTGGTCGGTCGCGAGCAGGAACTGGGGCGGCTCGGTGACTTCCTGGCGGACATCCCGCGCACCGGCGGGTCGCTGGTGCTGGTGGGAGAGCCGGGTGTGGGGAAGACCGCGCTGCTCGCCGAGGTGTGCCGGGCCGGCGGGGCGGCCGGACTGCGGGTACTGCGGAGCGCGGGTGCGCAGTTCCGGGCGCAGGCAGGCTACGGTGCCCTGCGACAGTTGGTGGCGTCGGCTCCCGAGTGCCGGGCGGCGGCCGCGGACTTACCGGCCCTCGCCGCGGTCCTCGGTCTGGAACGGGGAACGGCGCCCGGGCACGAGGACGTGGCGCGGGCGGTGCTGTGCCTGGTGGAGTCGCTCTCGCTCACCCGGCCCACCCTGATGGTGCTGGACGACGCGCAGTGGCTCGACGGGGCCAGCGCCGTCGTCCTGGAGCGGGTGGCGCGTCGACTGCCCGGAACGGGCACGGGGATGGCCTGCGCGGTCCGCCCGGGAGAGGAGAGCTTCTTCGACCACGTCGGACTCCCCCTGCAGGAGCTGCGGCCCCTCGGCGAGGCCGCGTCCGAGGAACTGCTCGTCCGCCGCTTCCCGGCGCTGGCCCCACGGGTGAGGCGCCGGCTGATGGCCGAGGCCGAGGGCAACCCGCTGGCGCTGCTGGAGCTTCCGACGGCGCTCACGGACGCCGAGCGGAGCGCCGACCGTCCCCTGCCGACCCGCCTTCCGCTCACCCAGCGCCTGCAGGCCGCGTTCGCCTCGCGGATCAGGGGCCTGCCGGCGGTCACCCGGCACCTCCTGCTCGTGGCGGCGCTGGAAGGCACAGGCAACCTGCCGGTGCTGCGCCGGGCGGTGACCGGGCGGTGCGACCTGAAGCACCTGGCCCCGGCGGAGCGCGGACAACTCGTCCGCATCGACGAGCCGACCGGCCGGCTGGAGTTCCGGCACCCGCTCGTGCGATCGGCGGTCGTCGGGCTGTCGACCGGCGACCAGCGGCGCCATGTGCACCGCGCGCTCGCGGAAGCCTGGGGCGCGGCTGCCGAGCAACGCGTCCGGCACCTGGCACTCGCCGCGGTCGAGCCGGACGAACGGATCGCGGCACTCCTGGAGGAGTCCGCAGAGCTCGGTGCCCGCCGGGGCGACGGGCCGAGCGCTGTGGCGGCGCTGGTGCGGGCCGCCGACCTGAGCCCGACCGGGGCGGACCGGGCCCGGCGGCTCGCGAAGGCCGCGTACGTCGGCGCCGGCCTCACCGGCGAGCTGCGCGAGGTGCCGGCCCGGCTGGACACCGCCCGGCAGGCTGCCCCGGAGGCGGCTTCGCCGGCCGCCGCGGTGGCCACCGCGATGTACCTGCTCAACAGCCACGGGGACATCGACACCGCCCACCGGCTGCTGCACGGCGCGATCTCGCTGCTGCCCGAACCGTACGATCTGACCGACGCCACTCTTCTCGAAGCGCTGTCCACCCTGCTGATGGTCTGCGTCCACGGCGGCAGAAGCGACCTGTGGGCCGACTTCGACGTGACGCTGTCGCGGTGCGTGGCGGTCCCGGACACCCTGCACCTGCTGCGGGCCACCTTCGCCGACCCGGCCCGGGCCAGCCCGTCCGACTGGGCCCGCCTCGACGCCGCCGTCGCGGCCCTGCCCGGCACGTCCGACCCGGTGCGGATCGTGCGGATCGCCACTGCGGGCGCCTACGCGGATCGGCTCGGCGCCATCGAGGGGCAGCTGCGGCACACCGCCCGCGGCGGTCGCACCGGGGAGAACGACTTCACCGCCATCCAGGCCTCCTTCCTGTGGGGCAGCCACGCCTGGTTCACCGGGCGGTGGCCGGAGCTCCGCGAGGTGGTCGGCCACGGCCTGGACCTGTGCGAGGAGTTGCAGTACCCGCTGCGCTCCTGGACCGGGAAGTACCTGCTCGCCTGTGTCTCCGCGGTCTGCGCCGACTACACGACGGCCGGGAGGCTCGCCGACCGGATGGACCAGTGGGCCGGGTCCCGCCGCGGCCACGCCGTCGGATGCTACGCCGCCCACGCCAGGACACTGATCGCGCTGTCACAGGGCGACTACGAAGCGGCCTACCGCCATGCGTGCGCGATCTCGCCGGCCGGATCGTTCGCGCCCTTCGCCGGGCACGCGCTGTGGGCTGTCCTCGACCTGGTGGAGGCCGCGGTGCGCAGCGGTCGTCACGAGGAGGCCCGGGCGCATGTCGCGGCGGCCCGCGAGGCAGGGCTGGCAGCCGTCTCGCCGAGACTGGGCATGGTGCTGCTCGCCTCGGCCGCCCTGGCCGCCGAGGACGACCGCGAGGCTGCCGCCGGGTTCGAGCGGGCGGGGGCCGTGGACGGAGCGGAGCGCTGGCCCTTCGACCTGGCCCGCATCCGCCTCCACCATGGCGAGCACCTGCGCCGTACGAGGGCGGCGGCCCGGGCCCGGCACCACCTGACGGCCGCGGCCGACACCTTCCGGCGACTCGGCGCGACCCCGTGGGAGGAGCGGGCCGGCCGGGAACTACGTGCCACCGGCGCACACCGGGAGGGCGGCCCGGTCGGTTCCGGCGCCCCGTTGACGCCCCAGCAGCGGAGGATCGCACAGCTGGCAGCAGCGGGCCTCACCAACAAGGAGATCGGCGAGCGGCTGTTCCTGTCCCCGCGCACCGTGTCCACCCACCTCCACCAGCTCTTCCCGAAGCTCGGAGTGACCTCCCGGGCCGCCCTGCGCGACGCACTCGACCGGCTGGAGCCGCCGGGGCCCGGGCCGGACTACGTCGGATGACGGAAGCGGCCGTACGGGGGGCCACTCCTACCATGTCCTGACGCCCAGTCATCTTCGGGGTGCCGGAAAGCATTTCGGGCAAAAGGAAAAGGGAGAACCGATGAGTGAGCAGGAACGCCGCGAGAACGTCGTCCTCGTCCACGGAGGCTTCGTGGACGGCTCCGGGTGGCAGGGCGTGTACGAGCGGCTGACCGGGGCCGGGTTCCGGGTGAGCGTCGTGCAGAACCCGACGCTGTCGCTGGAGGACGACGTCGCCGCCACCCGCCGGGTGCTCGACGCACTGGACGGACCGGCCGTCCTGGTCGGCCACTCCTACGGCGGTGCGGTGATCACCGAGGCCGGCAACCACCCGAAGGTGACGGACCTCGTCTACATCGCGGCGTTCGCCCCCGACAAGAGCGAGTCGGTGAACACCCTGATCTCCGACCCGGCGCCGGGCGCCCCGGTGCCGCCGATCCTGCCGCCCCGGGACGGCTTCCTGTTCCTGGACCGGGAGAAGTTCGCCGCCTCCTTCGCCGCCGACGTTCCCGCCGAGCTGGCCGCCTTCATGGCCGACTCCCAGGTCCCGTGGGGCGTCGACGCCCTCGCCGGCGCCGTCTCCCAGCCCGCCTGGCGCACCAAGCCCAGCTGGTACCTGGTGGCGGCCGACGACCGCATGATCCCGCCGCCCGCCCAGCGCGCCATGGCCGAGCGGGCCGGCGCCCGCACCTCCGAGGTGCCCGGCAGTCACGCCGTCTACGTCTCCAGGCCGGACGCGGTGGCCGACTTCATCCGACAGGCCGCCGAGCACTGACGGAACGCCTTCGGCTGCGGGGTTCAGAGGCCGAACCGGGTGCGGTGGGGGGCGGGGACGAGGTCGGCGCATTCCGGGTGCTTGGTGATCCAGCCGCGGACGAAGGGGCAGTAGGGCATATGTCGCCGTCGATGCGTGACGGAGCGACGGCTTCGCCGTGCCCGGCTGCTCACCGTGGTTCGGCGATGATCAGCGGGCCGCGCGGGCGGACGGTGGCGGCGGTGGCGCTCTCCCGGAGGGGGGTGGCCGTGGCGGGCCGGAGCCGCAGGCGGGCGAGGACGGCTGCGGCGACGACGAGCATCTCGGCCCAGGCGAAGGACTCGCCGACGCACTTGTGCCGGCCCGCGCCGAAGGGGATGAACAGCCCGGGTCGGGCGTGGCCCGCGGGATGGCGCCAGCGGTCGGGATCGAACCGCGACGGGTCGGGGTAGAGCTGCGGGGAGCGGTGCAGCGCGGTCGGGCTGAAGAGGACCTCCGCCCCCGGGGGCAGGACGACGCCGCCGTACTGGAGCGGCTCCATCGCCCGGCGCATCAGGATCCAGTTGGGGGTGTGGAGGCGGAGGGTCTCGCTGATCGCGTGTCCCGTGCGTTCCAGGCGCGGCAGGTCCTCCAAGGACACGGCGCCGTCGGTGGCGACGGTGCGCACCTCCTCGCTCAGCTCGTCCTGCAGGTCCTGGCGCCGGGCGAGTTCGTGGAAGAGCCAGGCGAGCGTGGTGGCGGTCGTCTCGGTGCCGGCCAGGAGCAGCGAGACCGCCTCGTCCCGCACCTGGGCCGGTGCCATGGCGCGTCCGGTCTCCTCGTCGCGGGCGGTCAGCAGCAGGGACAGCAGCGTCTCGTCCCGGCCTTGCTGCCGGACGGCGGCCCGGGCAACGATCTCGTCCACCGTGGTGCGCAGGTCCCGGACCGCCGTGTCGAAGCGCCGGTTGGCCGGTACGGGCAGCTTCTCCAGCAGCGGCGAAGGATAGAGCGCCCGCTGGACGAAGCCGGTGAGGACCACGGGCACGGCCCGGTCGATCCGGGCCTTCTGGGCGTCGCTCAGGCGGGTGGCGAACAGCGCCTCGACCACGATGTCCCGGGCGAGGCGGTGCATCCGCGGCTCGATCGGCGCCGCCCGCCCGGGCTCCCAGCGGGACACCGCCGCCGCTGCCAGTCGTGCGGCCGACGCGGCGTACCGGCGGACGCTGTCGCGGTGGAAGGCCGGTTGCACCAGGCGCCGCTGGCGGAGGTGGAACGCGCCCTCGGAGATGAACAGGCCGTTGCCCAGCAGGCCACGGGCCTTGTCGAAGACGAAGCCCTTCTCGGTCTTCGCGGCGTCCTGAACGAGCAGCCGGTGGACCAGCCCGGGATCGGTGAGTACGTGAACCGGCGTGCGCCACAGGTGGATCCGTACCACCGGGCCGTGGTCGGCCAGCGACTGGAGGAAAGGCAGAGGGTCGGTCAGCAGTGGGAGCAGGTGCCCGAGCAGGGGCAGGCGGCCCGGCGCGCACGGCACGGTGACGGGCGGGGCGTCGTTCTCGCGCATCAGGGCCTCGCCGTGGGGGCCGGCACGTCGAACCGGGAGCTGCCGCGGGACCAGTCGATGTGTCCGCGCAGCCACAGCCCCAGGCTCCGGGCGTACGCGGAGGCCGCCTCGCCGCCGTCCGCGCGGACGGTTCGGCTCAGCTCGATGAACGCGCGCATCTCGGCGTCCCGCATGGCGACGGCCGACCGTCGGGCCTCGGCCGGAGAACAGCGGTGGTGGCGGGCGAGGACCTCGACCAGGTTGTGGCGGCCCTGGCCGCCCGCGGTCTCCTTGGCGTGGGAGTACAGGTCGTTGTCCCAGCTCACCAGGTTCGCCGTGAGGTCCCTGAGCCTGCGCAGCGAGGGCCCGTCCGCCTCCGCGGCCGGGACTTCGTGGCCGGCCGCGATGTCGACCAGGGCGAGGCAGGTGTACGTCGCCCCGGCGTGCCTGCGCACGGCCACGTACTCGGACAGGCCCGGCACCGTGCCCGCCTCGCGGTTGGCGGCCTCCCACACCTGGGCGGAGAGGTACTCGCGGACCGTGCACTCCCAGCGGAACAGCTGGGATGGCGAGGCCTGCGCGGCGACCCGGTCCCGGATCTCCCGCAGGGCCCTGGCGTAGGCGCCGGCCGGTCCGGACAGCCCGTCGTCGGACATCCTGGCGCCGGGCGGATCGGGGTCGATCACCCGGGCGAGGAGAGCGGTCGTGCGGGCCAACGGCCCGGGGCGATGGCCGTGTTCGCGGTCCTCGCAGTACCCGTCGTCGAAGGCGAAGAGCCAGACGTACCAGTCGGACAGCAGGCGCAGCATCCCGGCGGAGACCTCGGGGTTGGTCCGTGCCGCCAGGTGGCCGCTGCGCTGGCGCCCGATCCGGTCGGACTGCCGGAGGCGCCCGTCCAGCAGCCGGTGGTGCGCCAGCCACGCCAGGCTCTGCCGGTCGGCCTCTTCGGCGTGGGGGTTCGTCAGGGAGGGAAAGGGGCACCACAAGTCGTCCGGAGCGCTGTGCGGCTGCCCGTCGGGGAGATCGGTCATCACTGTGCCGGCCTTCGTCTGGTTGGGGGCGCGGCCGACTCTCCCTGCTCCGCGACGCCTGCGTGGCGGAGCCCGGCCGGCCTGCACGAGGAGGCCGAAGCTAGTGCGGGCCGGGGCGGGGTGGTGGACTGTGCGCGCATCCGTGGTTGTCTCTCGGCGCACTGCCGGCGCCGATGACGGGCGCTCGGCGAGGGCCTGCGACACCAGCGTGGTGCCGGCGCTGGGGCACCCAGCCCAGGCGGACGGTGCCGCCCTGTTCGGGCAGGCCGGACAGCTCGCGGGCCGCCGCGTGATCCCGTCGAGCACGACCGTCGCACGGCGCATCACCACCCGCCCGGCCGCCGTCAGCCGTGCGCCCTCGCGGCGCCGTTCCAGCAGCTCGGCGCCCGCGGCCCGCTCGATCGAGGCGATCTGCCGGGACACCGCCGACTGGGTGTACCCCAGCGACTGCGCGGCCGCCAGGTGCCCTGCTCGGCCACTGCCCGGAACACCCGCAGCGCGGTCAGCGAGACATCCGTGGAATCCACGACTCCTACGCATACCAGTCGTGCGAGAGTTTCGTTGGACTCATGGACACCCGGCTCCTAGCGTTGTCGGTGTGAACGAGTCCCGCGTCGCCCTCGTCACGGGCGCCAACCAAGGCCTCGGTCGGGCCCTCGCCGAAGGGCTGGCGGCAGGCCTGGGGCCGGACGACCTCGTCCTGCTCACCGGCCGCAACCGGCAGCGCGTCACCGACGCCGCCCGCGAGGTCAGCCGGTCGGCCCGCACCCGCAGCCGCGTCGAAGGACGGGTCCTCGACGTCACCGACACCGAGGCCATCGCCCACCTCGCCGACGAACTCCGGCAGCGACACGGCGGCGTCGACATCGTCATCTCCAACGCCGTCGCCCGGCTGCTCCCCGGCGAGTCCCAGGAGGAGCGCGCCGACGAGTTCATCGACGTCTCCAACACCGCCACCCACGCCGTGCTGCGCGACTTCGCCCCGCAGCTGCGCTCCGGCGGCCGACTGCTCGTGGTGGCCAGCAGCCTGGGCACCCTCGGCCACCTCGACGCCCGGCTGCGGCACCTGTTCGACGGCGCCGACCTCGACCAGGTCGAGTACGCCGTCGAGTCCTGGCGCAGCGCCGTTCACCAGCGCACCGCCGAGGAGGCGGGGTGGCCTCGCTGGCTGAACGTGCCCTCGAAGGTGGCCCAGGTCGCCGCCGTACGGGCGGTGGCCGCCGAGCGGCGCGAGCGCGACCTCGCCGCCGGCATCCTGATCGCCGCCGTCTGCCCCGGTATGGTCGACACCGCGACCTCCCGGCCGTGGTTCGGCGACCACGGCCGGACCGCCCGGCCGCCCGCGGTGGCCGCCCGGGCCGTCCTGGACCTGGTGTTCGCCACGCCGGTCGACCCCGCGTTGTACGGCGAACTGGTCCGCTCCGGCACGGCCCTGGACCGGCACGGCGGCACACCCCCGACCGAGCAGGACCTCCGGCTCGCCCCCTGAGCCGACTCGCCTCGTCGCAAGAGGAGTTCACCCATGGCTCGGATCGCCACGCGCTACGGCTTCGCCAGCACCGCCGCCGAGGTCGCCCACGACGTCGACCTCACCGGCCGGCGCGCCCTGGTCACCGGCGCCTCCTCCGGCCTCGGCGCGCAGACGGCCCGCGTCCTGGCCGGCCGCGGGGCAGCCGTCACGCTGGCCGTCCGCGACCTGGCGGCCGGCCAGCGCGTCGCCAGGACCATCGCCTTGGTTCCTCCTCGTGCGGTCGGATCGCCTGGTTGGTCGGGGAAGGAAAAGATGTCGAGAGGGAAGGCACCACGATCACCTCATATGGGTTTGCCTTTCCGAAATCTCTCTGTAATCAAAAGGTTGCCAAATGGTGCCGATGGGTGCTGCTCCGTGCGCCTGTCGCTGCGGGCTCCTCGGGGGGCGCCGGTCGAGGAAGGGCCTTAGCATGCCGATGGGGCGGGGGCCGCGCCCAGGAGATCCCGAGGAGCTTGGCGATGACCGTCCAGTCACACCATCCGTGTACGTACCATGCTCGACCGATGCGGATGCACTGGCACCTGTGGCCGCATGGGCAGGCCACCCGGCAGCATCCGCACCCGCCGACGGTCCACGGCGTCACCACTCACCTGGCGGAGGCGGCGGCCGCGCTGCACAGCCTCGGTGAGGACGACGACCAAGAGCGCACGGCGATCCTGCGGACCGCGCGCCAGGCGACCGACACCGCACTCGGCGTGCTCGCCGCCCTCGGCGCCGCCTCCGCCCCCCGCCGGCTGGAACTGCTGCGCGACTCGGTCCGTGCGGCGCACGGCACGGTGGAGTCGGGCAAGACGGCGATCTACCAGAGCACCGGCACCCGTCTCAGCTGAGCCTGCCAGTGATGCCGGACGGTTTCAGTGCGGGTGACACCGCTTTCGTACTCGTCAGTGCGGCCCTGGTCATGCTGATGACCCCTGGGCTGGCGTTCTTCTACGGCGGGATGGTCAGGGTCAAGAGCACGCTGAACATGTTGTCGATGTGTTTCGTCGTGCTGGCGATCGTCAGCGTGCTGTGGGTGCTCTACGGCTACTCGCTCAGCTTCGGCCCCGACGCCTTCCACGGACTGATCGGCAATCTCGACCACCTGGGGATGCGCGGCATCGGGCTGAACGACCTGCACGGCTCGATCCCGGTCACCGTGTTCGCCGCGTTCCAGCTGATGTTCGCGGTGATCACCCCGGCGCTGGTCAGTGGCGCGATCGCGGACCGCGCCCGGTTCGCCGCCTGGGGACTGTTCGTCGCGCTCTGGGGCACGCTGGTCTACTTCCCGGTCGCGCACTGGGTGTTCAGCACCGACCACGGGCGCGGCGGCTGGTTGGTCGACCGGGTGGGTGTGATCGACTTCGCCGGTGGCACCGCGGTGCATGTCAACGCCGGGGTCGCGGGCCTGGCGCTCTGTCTGGTGCTTGACAGGCGCGTCGGTTTCAGGAAGAGCCCGATGCGCCCGCACAGCCTGCCGCTGGTGATGCTCGGCTCCGGGTTGCTCTGGTTCGGCTGGTTCGGCTTCAACGCGGGCTCGGCGCTGGCCGCGAACGGTATCGCCGGTACGGCGTTCCTGAACACCCAGACCGCCGCTGCCGCCGCGATGCTCGGTTGGCTGGCGTACGTGCGGGCGAGGAACGGTGCCTTCACCTCGCTGGGTGCCGCCTCCGGGGCGGTGGCCGGCCTGGTTGCCATCACCCCGGCCTGTGGTTCGGTCTCGACGCCCGGTGCCGTCGTGATCGGGCTGGTCGCCGGCGCGGTCTGTGCCGCGGCGGTCAGCCTGAAGTACCGCTGGGGCTTCGACGACTCGCTGGACGTGGTGGGCGTGCACGCGGTCGGCGGGGTGATCGGCTCGCTGCTGATCGGCTTCCTCGCCACCGGGAACGTCGCCCAGAACGCCAAGGGCCTGTTCTACGGCGGCGGGTTCGGACAACTCGGCAAGCAGGCGGTCGGAGTCGCGGTCGTCGCCGGATACTCCTTCGCAGTCTCCTGGCTGCTCGGCCGGGCGATCCAGAAGACCATCGGCTTCCGGGTCACCGAAGAGGTCGAGGTGGACGGCATCGACCAGACCGAGCACGCCGAGACCGCCTACGACTTCACCGCGGCGGGGGCTCCCCGGCCCGGGCCCTCGCCACCCAGACCGCGATTGCGAAGTGTGACGGGCGGCCTGGCGACGGCAGTGAGGAAGGCGTGGAAGAGGAACACCCCGTAGACGGCGGAACCCGCCCGGCCACGGAGCCTGCGGACGCCGGGGCGGACTCCGGGGGCGGACTCCGGGGTTGGGACGGTTGACGACGTCCGCCCGGCACGGGAACGGGCGCCGCCCGGACCGAACCCCGTTCCACCCCGCCCGGTTCGCCGGCCGTACCAAGGCGTAAGAGCTGACGCAAGGCGGACCATCAGGACCGTGAACGCGTGGGACGGCGGCGGGCTCACCGCAGGGAGCGGATCGCCGGACTCATGGCAACCACGCCGGCACCGGCCAGGACGGCGCCGCCGCAGGACAGGAACAGCACCGTCGTGCCGTACGGGAGCAGGGCGCCGGCCACCACGTAGGAGAACGGGTCGAACGCCACCGTGGCCAGCACGACGAGGCTGAGCACGCGGCCCAGCAGGCGCTCGGGCACCCGTTCCTGCAGGGTGGCCACGACGACCACTCCGAGGAACCCGGATCCGAGGCCGATGAGCGAGAGGACCGCCGTCGCGGCGGCGACGTGCGTGACGGCGGAGAGCCCGGCCATGCCCGCGCCGATCGCCGCGACGCCGCCGACCACGGTCCGGCCGCGCCTGGCCGGGGGCCTCCACCCGGCCACCACCGCGCCGGCCAGGGAGCCGGCGCCGAAGCCGGAGAGCACGACGCCCAGGGCCCCGGCGCCGCCGAGGCGTTGGTCGGCGAGCACCGCCCCGCCCACGAGTACGGGGCCGACGACGGCGATGTTGATCAGGGCGACGGCTGCCAGCATCCCGCGCACCAGGGGTTCCCGCCAGGCGTACCCCAAGCCCGCCCGCAGGGCGCGCGCACTGCTGAGCGGCTCACCGTCGGGAGCGTCCGGCACCGGGGCGTCCCCGGCGCCCGCGCCACGCCGTACCACGCGGGCGAGAGTGCCGAGGGCGACGGCGGCCGACGCGGCCGTCGCCGCGATCCCGCCGAGCGTCGCGGTGAAGCCGACGGCGGCGATGCATCCGGCGGCCACCGCGGGCCCGACCAGGTCGCCGGCGGACTCCGCGCCCTGCACCAGCCCGTTGACCCGGGCGAGCTTCTCGGTCGGCACGGCGCCGGGGCCACCCGGGTTCGTGAGCAACACACCGCGACGCCTTGACGGGTCCGTGCTCGCCAGACGGGAGACGGCGATCTCGACCTGCCGGCCGTCGGGATCCCGGTAGTCCAGCGGGACGTCGAGGGCCGCGCACTCCAGACGGGACGCGGCGGCGTTGCGCGGTTCGGCCTCCTGCGGACACGGGCCCCATCGCAAGGGGCCCGGTGTGGCCGTGACCCTGTCCGCGGTCGCGGCCGATGGCACTCCCGAAACGGTCGCCGCCGCGACCGCGGTGGCCGCGAGAGCCAGGAGCAGGATTCTGCGCATCTGGTGTCCCATGAGGAGCCGAGGTGGTGAGTAGAGGTGGTGATCCGTTCCTGGGTCGGACCGGAGTCCCCAGGGATCTGCCACGCCGGCCGCACAGTCTCGACCGGATGAAGTGCCACCCGGCCCAACGTCGGGTTGCCTGCCGGGTTCCGGCCAACCGCTCCCCGTCATCCCAACGGGCGAGCAACCTGCTGGCGGTCCGTCATCGCGCTGCCGCGCGCACCACCACGAGACGGTCAGGTGCCGGGCAGCAGGAAGTCGGCGTAGTCGGGCAGGCCGCGCAGGTGGGTGCCGCCGTCGACGAGCAGGGTGATGCCGGTGATCCAGTCGGCGTGGTCGGAGGCGAGGAAGACCACGGCCTTGGCGATGTCGTCGGGCCGGCCCATCCGGTCGATGGCGAAGGTGCGGTGCCAGGCTGCCTCGAACTCCGGTGTGGTGAACTCCTGGGCCAGCGGGGTCTGCACCGCACCCGGCGCCACGGCGTTGATCCGGATGCCGTACCGGCCGGCTTCCAGGGCAGTGGCCTCGGTGAACTTGGCGATGCCGGCCTTCGCGGCCGAGTAGTGGGCGTTGCCGCGGGTGGTGGCGAAACCGTCGACCGCGCCGAGGTTGACGATCACCCCGCCGCCGATGGTCTTCATGTGGTTGATCGCGGCCTTGGTGCCCAGGTAGGTGCCCTTGAGATGGGTGGCGACGACCGCGTCGAAGTCGTCTTCGGGCAGGTTCTCGGTCAGGTCGAAAGTGCTGGTGCCGGCGTTGTTGACCAGGATGCCGACGCTGCCGAGCTCGGCGATGGCCCGGTCGAACAGGGCCGTCATGTCGGCGGACCTGCTGACGTCGGCGACCACCGGGACGGCCCGGGTCCCGTCGTCGGCGTGGGCCGAAGTGAGCCGGGCGGCGGCCGCGGTGAGTTCGGACCGGTTGCGGGCAGTGACGACCACGTCGGCGCCACGGCTCATCAGGCGGTCGGCGATCGCGTAGCCGATGCCCTTCGACGCGCCCGTGACGATGGCGGTGTCTCCGACGAGCTCCATGTTCTTCCTTCCGGGTCCCGGCCCCCGGCGGTCATCGGGCAGGGCCGCCAGCAGGCTGAACGATCCGCACCCGGGGTTGGTGACGGTGATCGGCTCGAACACCGCACCCCCGATACCGGGGCCGGCGGGCTCGCACAGCCGCCACCTCCGTGTCCGTGCCCGAAAGGACCGCGAACCATGCCCAGCCACGGCGCCTGCCGCCCGGTGCCGCCCGTGCCGTGCGGGATCGCATTGCGCGGGCGGCCGGGTCGCCTCGGTGGTTCGAGCTGGGGTCGGGGAGGATCTCGGTGGCGTAGCGCTCCGTCAGCTCCGTCGGGGGTTCCGCGATGCTGAGCTGCCGCACGGGCGGGGCCGTTCCGGGCCGGGCCGGTGTGGCGTCGGCGAGCCTGCTCGCGACCGCCGGCTGAGGCCCCCGGCGGAGTGCGAGGCGGCGGAGTGCGACACGGCGGAGCGGCGCCACCGCTGATCCGGGCGGGCCGTGGCCGGCAGCGGATCCCGATGGCCGCCCGGCGCCTTCGGCTTCGGCTTCGGGGGTCAGAGGCCGAACCGGGCGCGGTGGGTGGCGGGGACGACGTCGGCGTACTCGGGGTGCTTGGTGATCCAGCCGCGGATGAAGGGGCAGTAGGGGAGGACGGCGAGCTGCTGGTCGCGTGCGGCGTCCAGGGCGGCGCGGGCCAGCCGGCTGCCGAGGCCGCGGCCTTCGAAGCGGGGGTCGATCTCGGTGTGGATGAAGGCGATCTCGTTGCCGGAGCGGTGGTACTCGGCGAAGCCGGCGAGTTCGCCGTCGTCCTGGATCTCGAACCGGGACTTCTCGGTGTTGTCGGTGACGGACTGCGCCATGATTCCTCCTCGTGCGGTCGGATCGCCTGGTCGGCACCCCTGACTATAGTTGAAGAATCAACATTTGTCGCGGTTGGCGTGGCGAGGCGACGGCTTCGGCGTGCCCGACGGCCGGCGGTCGGGCGTCGTACCCGTGCTTCCGGAGGTGGTCAGGGGGTTGTGACGGCGGAGGCGAAGTCGGGGTGCACGCCCAGCTGGGCGAGCATGACGCTGAGCCCGACGTAGCAGTTGAATTCCTTGACCTTCCCGTTCTGGACGTACCAGAAGTCGGCGGTGGGGATGCGGAGCCGGGCGCCGGTGGCCCGCACGGTACCGGCGGGCGTCTCGAAGGGGCCGGTGACGGTGCCCTTGATCGTCAGCTCGACGGCGACCACGTCGCCCATGACGTGGACCCGGTGGAGTTCGCGGTGGATGTCGGGCGCCAGGGCGCCCATGAAGGCGACCTGGTCGCCGAGGTGCTCGCCGCGGTAGCTCTCGCCCGCGACGACGTTGTTGAACACCCCGTCCTCGGCGAACAGGTCGATGAAGCCCTGCACGTCGAGGACGTCGCCCTCGGCCGCGTGGTAGGCGGCCCGGACCACGGCCTCCGCGTCGGTGGTCATCGCACTTCCCCTTCCGTGAAGGCCGTCGGACTGTCGCCCGGGGTGCCGGGGTGCCGGGGTGCCGGGGCGTCAGGGCTTGCAGGGCCGGGTCTCGGTCCAGTCGACCAGCAGCCGGCGCTCGGCGAAGAACCAGCCGCCGTCCCGCTTGACGAACCGGTCGAGGTAGCGGATGGACGCGATCATGATCGTGCGCTCGTCGGCCGGGCCGGACGAGACGTGGTGCGCCAGGCAGTAGGTCTCGCCCTCGGCCCGGTCCCCGTCGAGGGTCACGGTGCTCTGGCCGTTGAAGTGGGTGGTGGTCCGGTACCGGTTGAGGTCGGCGAAGACCGGTGCGAGGGCGGCGCGTCCGCGCAGTTCCTGGGTCGGTTCGGCGGCCGTGGCGTCCATGTGGACCAGGAAGCGGCTGTCCTCGGTGAACAGGGCCATCTGCCCCTCGGCGTCCCGGCGGTCCGCACAGTGGGCGTAGGCGTCGACCAGCCGGCGGATGGCCAGCCGGTCGGCGGCCTCCGGGGGTGGAACGGCAACGGGGGACGACACATCGGCTCCGATCGTCGCACTGCCTGACACCAGCAGGAGAGCACCGGCGCCGTGGGCCCCGCAACCGGACGAGCAGGCGCCGCCGCCCGGCAGGAGTCTCGACCGGGACGACCGGGACGACAGGGACGACAGGGACGACAGGGACGACCGGGACGGCCAGGCTGATCGGGACCGCCAGGAGAGCCGGGACGACCGGGACCGCCGGAGCTCCCGTTCGCCTCGCCGAGCGTGCGTCGGGGTTCCGGTGGTGGCGATGGCCCCGCGCGGGCGGCGCACCGGCGCCGGACCGCGCCCCGGCCGTCGCGAGCGGGTCGGCGATCGACGGCGCGCCCGTTGCCGCCCCCGGGCCCGCAGGTCCGGTGGTGGCGGCGCGGGATGCGCCGTCAGCAGCAGCCGTGCCACTGGTAGTCGGTGGGGACTTCGAGTCCGGCAACGGGGTCGTCGGCGTTCGTTTCGCTGTTCGCGTCGGCGACGGAGTGGATGGTGGTGCCCTTCTTGATGGTCTCGGCGACCTTGATGTCCTTGATCTCCTCCGGCGGGACCGTCAGCGGGTTCGCGGAGAGGATCACCAGGTCGGCGAGCTTGCCGACCTCGATGCTGCCCTTGCGGTCCTGTTCGAAGTACTGGTGGGCGGCGTTGATGGTGATGGACTTGACCGCGTCGAGGGCCGACACGCACTGCTCGGGGCCGAGGACGACCTGGTCGGTGCGGGTGCGGCGGGTGACCTGGCTGGAGAGGATGGCGATCGAGTTGGGCAGGGCGACCGGGGCGTCGTGGTGCGAGGTGTAGATCATCCCCCGGTCCACGGCCCAGCGGGCGGGGGAGATGGTGGCGGCCCGCTCCGGCCCGAGGACGGTCTTGCGGTACCAGTCGCCCCAGTAGTACGTGTGCATGGAGAAGAAGGACGGGATGATGCCCAGGCGGTCGAAGGCCTCGATCTGCTCCTCGCGGGCGGTCTGGGCGTGGATCGCCACCGTCCGCCGGTCGCCGGAGTCGGCCTCCCCGGCGGCGGTGCCGACCGCCTCGATGAACTGGTCGATCGCGGCGTCCCCGTTGACGTGGGCGAGTACCTGCCAGCCCTTGGCGTACGCGGTGCGCACCTGGTCGAGCACGACCTCGGGGTCCTCGACGGTGGGGTAGCCGCGGTAGCCCTCGGGGGTGCCGTCCGGCCGCTCCTGGTAGGGCTCGGTGAGCCAGGCCGTGCGGCCCTGCGGGGATCCGTCCAGGTACATCTTCACGCCGGCCGCGCGCACACCCCGGTGGTACTCCTGGCTCGCGCCGACCGGGTCCGGCTCCGGTGCGGCCGTCGCCTCGTCGGCCCGCGCGTAGGCGACGACGTCGATCTTGAACGGCACAACGGCGGCGGCGTCCCGCAGGGCCTTCAGGTTCTTCAGCGTGGCGCCGCCCTCCTGGACGGTCGTGAAGCCGAAGCTCGCGGCCGACGCCACGCCCTTGCTGAAGAGGGCGGCCAGTGCGGCCAGCGGCAGCCCTTCGGTGGCCTTTTCGGAGGCCGGGCTGAAGGCCGTCTCCTCCAGGACGCCGTTGGGCTCGCCGTACGGCCGGGCCACGGGGCCGGGCCGGCGGCGGATGACGCCGCCGTCCGGGTCCGCGCTGGCCTTGGTGTAGCCCAGCTCCCGCAGGCCGCGGCTGTTCACCGCCCCGAGGTGGAAGGACTGGTGGATGGCCAGCACCGGCCGGGTGGTGGACACCTTGTCGAGGTCCTCGCGGGTGGGGTGCCGGCCCTCGGCGAGCATGGCGTCGTCGTAGCCGAACCCGATGATCCACTGGGAGAAGGCGCCCACCGGGGTCTTCGCCCACGCGCGCAGCTTCTCCTGGAGCGAGGCGATGTCGGTGACGTCGCCGTCGGGATCGGCCAGGAGGTTGGCGAGGGTGGCCTGCAGGCCGATGCCGCCCAGGTGCCCGTGGGCGTCGATGAACCCGGGCAGCAGGGCGCGGCCGGCGAGGTCGCGCACCTGTGTTCGCGGCCCCTGCCAGCGGTCGACGGCCTCCCGGTGGTCACCCACGTGGACGATGACACCGTCCTTGACGGCCACCGCCTCGGGGCCGGGAGCGGAGTCCTGGGCATCGGCGGCGACCGTCACGATCTCCCCGCCGTGGAAGATGACATCGGCCTCGTCGTACGGTGCCGCGGCCCGGGCACCGCCGTCGTCCGTCGTCCCTGCCGGCTGACCGCTCATTCCGGTTCCCTCCTGTTACCGCTGGCTACTCCTGGTGCTCACCTGCCTACCCATGGCAACCGGATCGCGAACCCGGCTCCTGCCGCGGCCGGATCCATGGGCGAGCGGCCGGCAGGAGGGGCGAGGCCGACCGGGGGCCGCAGGGGGATGACGAGAGTGTCGCGCCGGGCGCGTGAAAACGGGAGCGGTGCCGGCGTGGAGGAGGGGGAGGAGGTTCCGGCCCCGGGCGACCCGGTGGCCGTCGCCACCGGCATGCGGTCGGTGACGACGGTGACGACGGTGACGACGGTGATGCGGGGGCGGGCCGGCGGGCGCGCGCGTACGGGGCCGTGCCGGAGTCCCGGCACGGCCCGACGGATCGGCCCCCGCGGTGTGCACAGTGGCGGCCCGGAGACCGGGCACCGTCGGCTGCGCCGTCGGGGTCCGGACCGCACCCCGGGGCGGTGACGGCATCGCCGCCGGTGTGTCGGTCAGAGGGTGTACATGGCGGCGTACGGCGGGGTGATCCGCTCCTGTCGGGTGCCGAAGTCGACGAGGACCGCGGGGTAGGCCCCGTCCTCCACCGCGATGACGCGGCCGAGACCGTACTTGTCGTGGCTGATGCGGTCGCCGACCGCGAAGTGTTTGGGCGGTGCTTCGGGCCGGGGCTTGAAGGGACTGGTGGGCAGAGGGCGTCGGACTGCCGGTGATTTCGTCATCCTGGTCAGTATGCTCCGAAAATCGAGGGAACGGGCCGTCCCGGCGGGGGTGAATCCGTTGCCGGTCATCCTCGGGGCGGCCCGTCCTCCCGGCGTGGCGAAAGTCGCGACCGGGCCGGGGCGGGGCGGGGCGCCCCCAATCTCCCCGTGGCAACCGGTTGTTGCGGTCCCCCTGGGGGTGAGGGGCACGCCCGGAAGGGTGAGGCGAAAATATTCGCGTGGTTATCCGCCGCGGCGGCCCGAAGTCTGCTACGGTTGTTTTAGTTGCAGTTGTGGTTCCCATGAACTTTGTGTGCGCCTGCTCTTCGCAGGCGCATTTTTTGTTTTCCGGCTCTTTCCCGGAGGGTTCTCATCGCGGCGACTCGAAAGTCTGCATGGTGCAGGCTTCGGACAGTCTCTCGAAGGAGATTTCTCATGGCTACTGGCACCGTGAAGTGGTTCAACGCGGAAAAGGGCTTCGGCTTCATCGCGCAGGAGGGTGGCGGCGCGGACGTGTTCGCCCACTACTCGAACATCGTTGCCCAGGGCTTCCGTGAGCTCGTTGAGGGCCAGAAGGTCGAGTTCGACGTCACGCAGGGCCAGAAGGGCCCGCAGGCCGAGAACATCCGCCCGCTGTAGTCCTCTGCTCCGGCTTTCGCCCGGCAGAAAAAGGGGCCCGTACCGTGCGTCGCGCACGGTGCGGGCCCCTTTTGCCGTACCGGGGTGGAAGCCCCTCGCCGTCGGGCGGTCAGTTGCCGCCGTGGACCAGGTTGAGCGAGAAGCCGTCGCCGGTGGGGACGGACGGCGTCCGGACCGTCGTCACCCCGGTCGCGGCGTCGTAGTACCAGCCCGAGCCGGCCGCGTCGAGCGCGGCCGCCGAGTCCAGCCGGGGCAGCGGGCCCGCGTCGCCGGCCACCAGGCGCGGGGCGGGGCGGCCGTGCACGGTGAGGCGGTACGACCGCTGGGCCGGCTTGCCGGCGTAGTCGCCCTCGCTGGCGCCGATGCGGACGTTGGTCACGGCGCGGTTGCTGTGCACGTCCACCCGCTGGGTGGCCGAGGAGCCGGCGTTGAACTGCCGGGTGACGCCGTCGTCCTCGTACAGGGTGTAGGAGGAGTCGCCCGCGGCCTGCGGGTAGAGGTCGTAGTCGAGCTCGGAGCGGTCCCGGTTCTCCCAGGACAGCGTGCCCTTGGGCCACATCGGGACGATCGCGCCGCCGCGGACGAACAGCGGCAGCGTGTCGAGCGGGGCGGAGTAGCCGTTGACCGTGGTCGGGCCCTGGTAGGTGCGGCCGGTCCAGTAGTCGGTCCAGGTGCCCTCGGGCAGGTAGATGCCGTCGCGCACGGTGGTGTCCGAGTAGACCGGCGCGACCAGGAAGTCGGGCCCGGCCAGGAACTCGTACTTGGCGTTCGGGCCGAGGGCGTTCGGGTCGTGCGGGTACTCCAGGGCCAGCGGGCGGACCGCGCCGACGCCGGTGCGGGTGGCCTCCGCGGAGAGGGTGTACATGTACGGCAGCAGCCGTTCCTTGAGCTGCAGGTACTTGCGGTTGATCGAGGTGTAGGGCTCGCCGTCCAGCCAGGGCTGCTGGTCCCGCTGCTGCTTGCCCGTCATGTCCCGGGCCCAGCCGTCCATGGTCATGATCGCCGGGAGGAAGGCCTTCCACTGCAGGTCGCGGGCGTACATCTTGGGGTCCCGGCGGTAGATCGAGCCGACGTCGCCGGTGTTGTAGGCGATGCCGGACATGGTGGCGCCGGCATAGGTCGGGATCTGCCAGCGGATGTAGTCCCAGGACAGGCTCTGGTCACCGCTCCACAGCACGCCGCAGCGCTGCGCGCCGGCCCAGGAGACCGGCAGCCAGACGAAGCCGCGGGCGTCGCTGTTGTCCTCGATGCCGGCCTTGGCCTGGTCGCAGGCGTTCAGCGCGAAGTCGTAGCCGTTGCCGACCCAGGCCACGTCGAGCTTGCGCACCCGCACGCCGGCCTTGACCTCCTCGGCCTGGTTGGGCAGGCCGTTCTGGGTCCACAGACCGAGCTGGGCGTGGTCCTTGCGCAGGCCCGTGCCGGTCTGCGGCAGGCTCTCGTAGCCGCAGCCGTAGCCGTCGTTGACCAGCATCCAGCCCAGCGGCATCTGGTTGTCCACGTAGCCGTCGGCGACCTTCAGCGCGTCCAGGGTGTGGCGCTCGCCGCGGTTGGCGTTGTGCAGGTAGCAGTCGGAGTCGCCGGGCTCCAGCCCGTAGACGGGCGGCATGAAGGGCTTGCCGACCAGGTCGGTGTACCGGCCGATCACCGCCTTGACGTCACCGGTGAAGTAGTAGGCGTCCAGGCGGCGTTCCTGCTGCCCGGTGCGGACGGGCGAGCCGAAGTCGTAGATCCCGGGCGTGAAGGTGTTGCGGAAGACGCCGTAGCCGGCGGAGGACACGTAGAACGGCTGGGAGTTGTTCCAGCCGCCCTCGTTCCAGTCGGTGCTGTTGGCGACGTGGACGGTCCGGTCGCGGTGCGAGAAGGAGCCGTTCTGCTCGCCGCCGCCGAAGAACTGCTCGTCCGCGCCGCGCAGCAGGCTCTGCCGCAGTCCGCCGGTGCTCCAGCGCAGTGGAGCGCTCTCCTGCCAGAGGGCGGTGCGGTCGTCCGCCTTGTACAGGCCGAACCGCAGCGGGTGCTTGTAGACCCGCAGGACCAGGCCCTTGGAGCGGATGCCGTAGTACGCCCCGGCGTCGAAGGTGCTGGTGTCGCGCTGCGGCTCGGGCTGCGTGCGGACGATCGTGCTGCCCGCCGGATCGGTGAGGACGCCGTCCGGGGCGGCGCGCAGGCGCAGCTGGTCGTCGGCGAGGAAGTCGACCCGGGCCTTCAGGGTGCCCGCGGAGATGTCGTAGCTGCCCTGGGAGCCGCCGAAGCCGGTCAGGTCGCCGGCGTCGGCGGTCTGGGGCAGGTAGGCGGTGCCGGTGTAGGAGCCGCCGTGGACGTCGTAGGGGACCACCAGGACGCGGTAGGTGCCCGAGGCCTTCGGGATCACCGTGGCCTCTGGGTCGGCGGTGCCCGCGCTGCTGGCCACCTGCTTGCCGGTGGCGTCGTAGATGTAGAGGTCGAAGTCGTCGGTGGGGTTCTGCCAGCGGACGGACACCGGGACGCCGCCCTCCGGATTGTCGTCCCAGTAGCCGGCCGGCACGTTCACGGTGAGGTCGAAGTGGTCGCAGACCGTGCCGCCCGGGTCCTGCGCGGCCGGGGGGCAGCTGCCGGGGTCGCCGAGGGTGCCCTTGGCGTACTGCGGGCTCTGCCAGGTGACGCTCTGGTGGCCCTGGTCGAGGACGGCGGAGCCAGGGGTCGCGGCCCGGGCGGGCAGGACGGGCCCGGCCAGGGCGGGTAGGACGGCCAGGGCCGCGGTGAGGGCGGCCCGGCGGAGGTGGGGCCGGAGTAGGCGCACGGTGGTGTCTCCGTTCGACGTTGAGGAGGTGGGCGGTCAGGACCTGCCGGACGCGCCCGGGCCGGACGCGCCCGGGCGGGCGAGGAGGCGCGGAGGTGACGGGGCACGCGGTGGTGAGAGGGCGAACGGCGCCGGTCAGGGACGGTGCCGGTCCCCGAGGACGACGGACCGGGTGAGGTGCCGCGGCCGGTCCGGGTCGCAGCCCCGCGACTCGGCCACCGCGACGGCCAGCCGCTGGGCCCGGACGAGGTCGGCCAGCGGGTCCAGGTCGCCGTCCGTTCCACCGGATCCGGCGACCAGGAGGGCGCCGGCCCGGGTGATGTCCTCGGCGAGCCCGGCGGGCGGCGCGCCGAACACCCAGGCCACCCGGCCCGGTTCGGCGATGCTGATCGGCCCGTGCCGGTACTCCATCGCCGGGTACGCCTCGGTCCAGGCGCCCGCCGCCTCGCGCAGCTTCAGCCCGGCCTCCAGCGCCAGCCCGTACGTCCAGCCGCGCCCGAGGAAGGTGAACTGCCCGGCGTCGCGCAGTTCGGCGGACAGCGGCACCGCGACGGCCCGTTCGGCGTCCCGGACCGCGCGGGACAGCGGGTGGACTCCGGCCGGAAGCGCGCCCTCGGCTTCCAGGTGGGCGCGCAGCAGGGCGAGCACGCTGGTGGCGAAGCGGGTCTGCACCACGGACCGCTCGTCGGCGAAATCCAGGACGGCGACGGCGTCGGCGAGCGCCGCGACCGGGGTGGCGGGATCGGCGGTGACGGTGCTGGTGGGCACCCCGGCCGTACGGGCCCGGCCGAGCAGGTCGAGCACCTCGGTGGTGGTGCCGGAGCGGCAGATGGCCAGGATCCGGTCGTAGGCACGCCCGGGCGGGAACTCCGAGGCGGCGAAGGCGTCCGTGGTCCCGTGGCCGCCGCCCTCGCGCAGGGCCGCGTAGGCCTGGGCCATGAACCAGGAGGTGCCGCAGCCGACGACGGCGATCCGCTCGCCCCGGCGGGGCAGGGCGGGGGCGTGCCGCGGCAGGGAGTCGGCGGCGCGGCGCCAGCAGTCGGGCTGCGAGGCGATCTCGGCGGCGGTGCGGGAGGGCGTGCCTGCGGTGCCTGCGGTGCCTGCGGTGCCTGCGGGGTCGGGGGTGCCGACGGGGTCGGGGCTGGCGGGGGCCATGCGGCGGGCTCCTTCGAAGAGGCGGCGGACTTTCAACCCGTGGGTGCGGTCGGCTACTTGACCGATCCGGCGGTCAGTCCCGAGACCACGTGCCGCTCGATCAGGGCGAACAGCACCACGACCGGCACGATCGCGACGACCGACCCGGCGAACAGGTAGTTCCACTCGACGGTGTAGTTGCCGATGAAGCTGTTGATCCCGACGGTGAGCGGCTGGCTCCCCGGCTCGGTGGACAGGGTCAGGCCCATCACGAACTCGTTCCAGGCCGAGATGAAGGTGAAGATCACCGCGGTGACCACGCCCGGCATGGCCAGCGGCAGGACCACCCGGCGCAGGGCCCCGAGCCGGCCGAGGCCGTCGAGCAGCGCGGCCTCCTCCAGTTCCACCGGGATGGCCGAGATGTAGGCGGTGAGGATCCAGATCGCGAAGGCCAGGTTGAAGGCGGCGTTGCAGAGGATCAGGGTCCAGACCGAGTTGAGCATGCCGAGCCGGTAGAACTCGCGGTGGAGGCCCACCAGCAGCGAGGTCGGCTGGAACATCTGGGTGACCAGGACGAGCAGCAGGAAGAGCCGCCGGCCCCGGTACCGGACCCGGGCGGTGCAGTACGCGGCGGGCAGGGCGACCAGCAGCGCCAGCACGGTGGACCCGCCGGCGACCAGCAGGGTGACCCTCAGGTTGCCGCCGAGGGTGGAGTCGCGCCAGACGCCGACGAAGTTGGACCAGGCGAAGTGGTGCGGCAGGTAGCCCGCGTCGCGCAGCTCGTCGGCCGGGCGCAGCGCCGTGACGACCATCTCCAGGTACGGGAGCAGGAAGACCGCCGCCAGCAGCCAGGCGACGCTGGCGAGCACGACGGTGCGCGGCCGGATCGGGCGACGGCCGCGCCGGGCCCTCAACTCTCCTCCCCGTTCCAGCGGCTGACCTTGAGGAAGGCCAGCACCATCAGCACCACCAGCGCGAAGTTGACCACCGAGACGGCCGCGGACTCGCCGATGTCGGTGCTCTTCACCTGGTACATGAACACCGTGGTGGTGGCCGTGTCGCTGCTCGGGCCGCCCCTGGTCATGGCCCAGATGACGGGGAAGGAGTTGAAGACGTTGATCAGGTTGATGACCACGCCGACCAGGAAGGCCGGGCGCAGCAGCGGCAGGGTGATCCGCCGGTAGGTCTGCCAGGGCGAGGCGCCGTCCGTCCGGGCAGCCTCGTACACGTCGGCGGGGACGGTCTGCAGGCCGGCGAGCAGGGTGTAGGTGGTGAACGGCAGCGAGACGAAGACCGCGACGAACACCATCCAGGGCCAGGCCGTCGCGGGGGTGCCGAGCCAGTCCCGGGGGCCGTCGATCAGGCCGAGGTCGGTCATGGCGGTGTTGAGCACGCCGGCGGTGCGGTCGAGCATCCACCGGAAGCCGATGGCGGTCATCAGCACCGACGCGGCCCAGGGGACGATCAGGGCCCAGCGGGCGTACCGGCGGCCGGGGAAGCGCTGGTTGAAGAGCTGGGCCAGGCCGAGCGAGAGCAGCATGGTCAGGCCGACCACGACGGCCGTCCAGACGACGGTGGCGAGCAGCACGTGGCCGAGGTCGGCCTCGCCGAAGAGCTTGCGGTACTTGTCCAGGCCGGCCGGGCCCCGGACGAAGCCGCTGGTGCTGATGCGCAGGAAGGAGGTGCGGACCATCTCGTAGACGGGCCACAGGACGACGGCGAGGATCAGCAGGACGGCCGGGGCGATCCAGGGCAGCGGCCCGAGCCGGCCCGGGCGGGAGACCGACGGCGCGGCGCGGCGCGGCGGCCTCGCGGACGGCGGCCTCGCGGACGGAGTGGGGGAGCCGGCGGCGGTGCCGGGGCCGCTGGGGGATCCGGCGGTGGGGGAGCCGGGGGGCGTGGGGGGCCCGGCGGCGGGGGAGCTGGAGGTCACTGGGGTGCCTTCCGCGGGGTCACTTGTCGGCGACGGCGTCCTGGGCCTTCTTCTGCAGGTCGCCGAGCACCTTGGCCGGGTCGCCGGAGACGGCGCTGCCGACGCTCTTCTTGAGCTCGGCCGAGACGACGTCCCAACTGGTGTCGCCCAGCGGGTAGAAGGCGGCGTGCGGCAGCGGGGCGAAGAACGGTTCGAGGTCCGGGTGCTTGCCGCCGGTGGTCATCGCGCGCAGCGTGTCCTGGGTGACCGGCATCAGGTTGTAGGTCTCGTCGAACCGGAGCATGTTGTCCTCGGTGTACGCGAAGTCGAGGAACTTCCTGATCTGCTCGCGGTGGCCGTTCTTCTTGAAGGCCATCATCCAGTCCGCGACGCCGAGGGTGCTGGTGAGCGGGCCCGCCTTGCCGGGGACGGGGGCCACTCCGTAGTCGACCTTGCCCGCCTGGGCCATCCGGATCAGTGACGGGTGGCCGTTGAGCATGGCGGCCTTGCCCGCGGCGAAGTCGGCGAAGGCGGTCTTGCGGTCGGTGGTGGCCGGGTTGGGGTAGGTGAGGCCGGGGCCCACGAGGTTGGACTTGAGCCAGGAGAAGGTGTCGATGTCGGCCTGGCTGTCGAGGGTGTACCCGCCGTCCTTGTCGGTGGGGCCGCCGCCGTTGCCGAGTTCCCAGAGCATGCTCTCGCCCTGGGCCTCCTCCGGGCCGAGCGGCAGCGCGTACGGGGTGACGCCGGGCGCCGCGGCCTTGATCTGCTCGGCGTCCTTGCGCAACTCCTCCCAGGTGGTGGGGGGTTGGGTGATGCCGGCCTGCCGGAGGATCGCCTTGTTGTAGAACAGGAGCCGGGTGGAGGAGACGAACGGTATGCCGTACTGCACGCCCTTGACCTCGCCGGCCTTGGCGAAGCTGTCGATCAGGTTGCTGCGGGTGGCGGGCGACAGGACGTCCTGCGCCTTGTAGAGGAGGTCGTCGGCGACCTTGTCGGCGTAGCCGCCGGTCTGCAGGACGTCCGGTACGTTGCCGCTCTGGATCATCGTCTTGACCTGCTGGTCGATGTCGTTCCAGTTCACCACCTGGACGTCGACCCTGATGTCGGGGTTGGCGGCGGTGAAGGCGGAGGCGACGCCGTTCCAGTAGGCCTTGGAGCTGTTGGACTCCTTGTCGCCGTAGTCGGCGGCGACCAGTTTGAGCGTCACCTTGCCGTCGGCGTCGGTGCCGCCGCCACTGCCGCTGCCGCAGGAGGTGAGGGCGAGGGCGCCGAGGGCGCACACCGTGAGGAGGGCCGGCACACGTTTGTCCACCGCAGTTACCGCCTTCGTATGCGCTTGATGGGTGATCGGAGATGCTTGATACACGCTGATTCTGCGCAGGTGCGAAAGAGCTTCCTGTGTTAGTGAGTTCATGTCAACCGTTGCGGTGACAGAAACGCCCGGCCGGGAGGCCCGGCCGGGCGTTGCGTGAGGAGGTGCGGGATCCGGGCCCGCGGGGCCGGCGGCCCGGCGTCAGGCGCGCAGGACCCGTACCCCGTCGGCGGCGATCGCCTCCTCCTGCTCCGCCGTGACCTCGGCGTCGGTGACCAGGTCGTGGACCTCGGAGAGCGGGCAGATCCGGGCGAAGGTGACCCGGCCGATCTTGCTGCTGTCGGCGAGGACGACCGACCGCGCGCTGCTGCGCAGGAACGCGCGGTCGGTCTGGGCCTCCATCTCGTCGTGCGTGGTGCAGCCCTCCTGGGGGGTCAGGCCGTCCACGCCGATGAACGCGATGTCGAGGTGGTACTGGGCGAGCATCCGGTCGGCGGCCGGCCCCACCAGTTCGTAGCTGGTGGTCCGGGCGATGCCGCCGACCACCACCAGGCGGATGTCCGGCCGGACGATCAGGTCGGCCGCGATGTTGACGGCGTTGGTCACGATGGTGATCCCGCCGCGTTCGGCCAGGACGCGGGCCAGCTCGCTGGTCGTGGTGCCGCCGGTCAGGCCGACCACCGCGCCGTCGGGCACCAACCGGTCGGCCGCCAGGGCGATCCGGCGCTTCTCCGCCTGCCGCGTGCCGTGCTTGTGGCGCAGCGGCAGTTCGAGGTTGACGGCGCCGGTGACCGCCCCGCCGCGGGTGCGGTGCAGCAGGCCCTGGTCGTGGAGTTCCTGCAGGTCCCGGCGGACGGTGGCCGCCGACACCCGCAGGAGCCCGGCCAGCTCGTGCACGTCGGCGCTGCCCGTCTCGGTGAGGTGCGTGAGGATCCGGGAGGTGCGGTCAGCTTTGAGCATGGCGGAAGTCTAGTGCCGTTCGTGCGAGGGACGATCTTTGCGCGGAGCTGCGTGGAACCGCCCGGAACGGGAGCGGTGCGCTCGCCTCCGGGGGCGGCTCCCCGGGCCGGGCCGGTTCAACGGCCACCGACCGGGCCGGTGCTGTCGCGGATGACGAGCTCGGGGCGCAGCAGCTGGATCGAGTTGGCCGGGCTGCCGGAGCGGGTGAGGGCGCGCAGCAGCAGTTCGACCGCTTCCCGGGCCATCTCCCGCTTGGGGATGGCCACGCTGGTGAGCGCCGGTCGGGCCACGCCGACCTCCGGGTTGTCGTCGTGCCCGACGATCGACAGGTCGTGGGGCACGGAGCGGCCCGCTTCCCGGGCGGCCTCCAGCGCCCCCAGGGCGAGGACGTCGTGGGTGGCGAAGAGCGCGGTGATCGTCGGGTCGGCGGTGAGCGCCGCCGTCGCCGCGGCGAAGCCGCCCGCGGGGGTGGGTTCGCGCGCGGTGTGGACGGCGTGGTCGGGGACGGTCAGGCCGTCGCCGGCGAAGGCGCGCCGGAAGCCCGCCACCCGCGGGGCGTGGTCGGGGCTGGCGAGCACCGCGACGCGCTCGTGCCCGAGTTCGCGCAGGTGGCGCCCGGCCAGGTGGCCGGCCCGCTCGTAGTCGATGGTGACCACGGGGAAGCGGTCGGGGGCGTCGGTCTCCCAGGCGCACAGGGCGACCGGGAAGGAGGCCTCGGCCAGCAGCGGCAGGTGGTCGATCAGGTCCCGGTCGCCGGCGATCAGCAGCGCGTCCACCGAGCGGCTGGTCAGGCTCGCCAGGTGCCGCTTGGCGCGCTCGCCGTCGAGCCGGGTCGTGCAGAGCAGCAGGTGGTAGCCGTTCGCGTCGAGGACGTCCTCGACCTCCTCGACGATGTCGGGGTAGAAGGAGCCCGTCACCGTGGGGACCAGCAGGCCCACCGTCCGGGTGGCGCCGGTGGCGAGGGAGCGCGCGACCAGGTTGGGGGTGTACCCCAGTTCCCCGATCGCGGCGCGCACCCGGGCCGCGGTCGCCGGGCTCACGGCCCCCCGCCCCCGGATGACGTTGGAGACGGTCTGCTTCGTGACCCCGGCGCGCTCGGCCACGTCCTGCATCGTCACCATGACTGGATCCTTCGGCTTTACCGGTCAACTTGCTTTCGGTGAAAGGTAGGGCACCGGTGAAGGGGCGTCAAGGTAGATCAAACCCCAGCTCCGGTGCGCAACTTGAGAGCCCCTTGCGCAATCGGTGTCGAAGCGCCGCAGTCCGGAGCAGGTTTTTGCAAGGACTCTTGATTTACCGGTCAACCCGACCGTATCGTCCCAGCCATCCAGCCGCTCCCCGTCCTCGGGCCCCGGCTGACGACACGTCCGCGCGGCATCTCGCGCCTCCGAGAGGAACCACCCATGGGGAGAACGACCATGCCCGCCGCCCGCATCATCGGGGCGGCCACCGCCGTCGCCCTCGCGCTCGGAGCGAGCGCCTGCGGCAGCGGCTCGGAGGGCGGCGCGAAGGCCGCCGGCAGCTTCACCTACTGGTCGATGTGGCGCGCCGACGAGCCGCAGGCCAAGGTGCTGAAGGCCGCGATCGACGACTTCACCGCCACCACCGGCGCCAAGGTGGACGTCACCTGGGCGGGCCGGGACATCGCCAAGAAGATCGGACCGGCGATCGCCGCCAACCGGGCCCCGGACCTGTGGGACGAGTCCGACGACAAGGTCTACGGCACCACCGCCGCGGCCGGCCAGGCACTGGACCTCTCGCCGGTGCTGCAGCTGCAGGTGCCCGAGGAGAACGTCCCGGTCTCCCAGGTCGTCCCGGCCAAGTACTTCGAGATGCTGCCGAAGGACCCGTCCGGCTCCAACCACTACGTGATCCCGTACGAGGTGGTCACCAACGCCATGTTCTACAACGCGGCCGACCCGGCGATCGCCGCCGCCATGCCCAGTCCGCCCACCGACTGGGCCGGACTGCTCAAGGTCTGCGACGCGCTGAAGACGGCCGGGAAGGCGTGCATCGCCTCCGAGGGCGAGGACCCCTGGAGCAACGCGCTGTACTTCGACTACCTGCTCAACGGGGCAGGGGTGAACGTCGCGCAGCTCGCCGCCGACAAGTCCGGCGCGACCTGGGACGATCCGGCGGTCCTCGCCGCGGCGCAGCAGGTGGAGCAGCTGGTGAAGGGCGGCCACCTGATCGAGGGCTACGACGCCACCAAGTACCCCGCGCAGGAGACCAACTGGGCGGGCGGCAAGGCCGCCTTCTACATGGACGGCAACTACGTCACCGCCGAGGTGGCCAATCAGGTCCCGGCCGGCTGGAGGACGGCGTCGATGCTGCCGCCCACCGCGAAGACCCCGGATGCCGGCCTGTTCGGCTTCGCGATCCCCAAGCGGGCCAAGAACGCCGCCGCCGCACAGAAGTTCATCGCCTTCTTCCTGCAGAAGAAGCACCTGTCCGGGATCTCCACCACCGCGCTCAACCTCACCCCGCGCAGCGACATCCCGGCACCCGCCGAACTGGCCGACGTCCAGAAGGCCCTGGAGGCCCCGACCGTGCGCCTCGGCTTCGACGGGGTGGCCGGCAGCTGGCTGCCCAAGGTCCTGAACGAGAACTACCTGGACTTCTGGCACGGCAAGACCACGGCCGACCGGTTCGTCGCCAAGTGCAAGGCCGACCAGGTCACCTACTGGCAGACCCAGGGCTGACGGTGGCGACGACGATCGACAACCCGCCCCGGACGGACGCCGTCCCGGGCCGGTCCGAGCGCGCCGCCCGCTCCGGCGTCGGCCCGCTGGAGCGCCAGCGCCGCCGGGTGTTCTGGCCCTTCACCGCGCCCGCGCTGATCGTGTACGCGGTGCTGTTCGTCGCCCCGGTCGGCTACGCCCTGTGGACCAGCCTGTACGCGTGGGACGGCATGGGCGAGATGGAGTGGCGCGGCCCGCGGAACTACCTCCTGCTGTTCCAGGACCCGAGGTTCCGCACCTCGCTGTTCAACACGCTCGAACTGATGGTCGTCGGAGGCACGATCACCTTCGTGCTCAGCTTCGCGCTGACCCTGGTGCTGCGCGAGATGCGGGCCAGGCTGTTCGCCCGGTCGGTGCTGTTCTTCCCCTCGCTGGTCAACGGCATGGTCTTCGGCATCGCCGCCGGGTTCCTGTTCTCGCCCACCGGCCCCGTCAACCAGGCGCTGAAGCTCCTCGGGGTGACCACACCGCCCAAGTGGCTGTCGACGGACAACCTGCTCCCGATGGTCCTGGGCACCCTGGTCTGGACGGCGACCGGCTACTACACCTCCATCATCATGGCGGCGGTCGACCAGATCCCCGACTACCTCTACGAGGCGGCCGAACTCGACGGCGCCGGCGCCTTCCAGCGCTTCCGGCACATCACCCTGCCGTGCGCCTGGGACGTCATCGCGGTCTGCGCGGTGCTGTGGACCGTCAGCTCGGTGAAGATCTTCGAGCTGATCCTGCTCTACGGCGGAAGCACCAACGCCTATCCGCCGGTGAGCAGTTGGAACACCGCCGTGTACGTGTACGCCGAGGCCTTCCCGCAGGGCACCGTCCCCCGGCTGGGCACGGCCACCGCCGCCGCGATCGTCAGCCTGGCCATGGTCACCCTGATCACCGTCGTGCTGCGCCGCCTGCTGCGCCGCGAACCGATCGAGTACTGACCCTCGCGTCCCGGCTCCCCGCACCCAACCGGAAAGGTCCCTCCCGTGCGACGCAGTAACCGACCCACCGGACTCGCGAGCAGGATCGGCACGACCGCCGTCTGGATCGTCGTCGCCGCCGACCTGCTGCTGGTCCTGTGGATCCTGCTGACCTCGCTGCGCAGCGGCCCCGACATCCTGCGGCACGGCTTCGGCCTGCCGACCAGCCCGGACACCGGCAACTACACCACCGCGCTCGACGAGGGCGGCTTCGCGCGGGCGGCCCTCAACAGCGTGCTCACCGCCGGCCTCTCCTCCGTGGTCGCCGTCGCCCTCGCCGCCCCCTGCGCCTACGCCCTCGCCCGGCGCCGCTCGCGGACCTCCTCGGCACTGACGATGAGCTTCGCCATGGGCCTCGGCGTGCCCGGCCAGGTCCTGGTGGTGCCGCTGTTCATCGGCCTGTCCCGGGTGGACCTGACCGACAGCGACCTCGGCCTCGGCCTGGTCTACGTCGGCCTGGCGATGCCGTTCACCGTCTTCCTGCTGACCGGCTTCTTCCGCGGCATCCCCGGCGTGCTGGAGGAGGCCGCCGTCCTGGACGGCGCCGGCCCGCTGCGCACCTTCGTCCAGGTGGTGCTCCCGGTCGCCCGGGGCGGGCTGGTCACCGCCTTCCTCCTGCAGTTCATCACCGCCTGGAACGAGACCCTGTTCGCCCTCGTCCTGACGAACAGCCAGGGGACGACCACCCTCCCGGTGGCGCTCTCCTCGTTCGTCGCGGCACAGCAGTTCAACGGCCTGGACTTCGGCACGATGTTCGCCGGGGTCTGCATCATCCTCGCCCCGATGATCGCGCTCTTCTCCTGGATGGGCTCGCGGATCATCCAGGGCATGACAGTTGGGATCGGCAAGTGACCTCGACCCTGCGCACCGACCCGCTCCGCATCGACGGGACCCCCGATCCGGTCGGCGGCACCCTGCCGATCCTGCACGGCCTGCCCCGGCAGACCGGCGCCGGCGCCGGGGTCGACGACGAGATGCGCCGCAACCTGGCCTACGGGGTGCCCGACACCCTGCTGCCGTACACCCGGCAGGGCGGGTACGACCGCGTCCGCACCGAGCGCGAACTCCCGTGCGTGGTACTGGAGAACGAGACCCTCACCGCGACCTTCCTGCCCTCCCTCGGCGGGCGGCTGTGGTCCCTGGTCCACCGCTCCACCGGGCGGGAGCTGCTGCACCGCAACCGGATCCTGCAGCCCGCCAACCTCGCCCTGCGCGACGCCTGGCTGGCCGGCGGGGTGGAGTGGAACCTCGGCGCCACCGGGCACTGGCCGCTGACCTGCGAGCCGCTGCACGCCGTCCGGGTGAGCGCGCCCGACGGCACCCCGGGCCTGCGGATGTACGCCTTCGAGCGGCTGCGGCGCCTGGTGCTGCGGATGGACACCTGGCTGCCCGCCGGCTCCCCGGTGCTCTACGTCCGCATCGCCGTGCACAATCCCGCGCCGACCGAGACGCCGGTCTACTGGTGGTCCAACATCGCCGTGCCCCAGGACCGGGACGTGCGCGTCCTCGGCCCGGCCGACCACGCCTTCCACTGCGACTACGTCAGCGACCTGCGCCGGGTGCCCTTCCCGGAGGTCGACGGCGCCGACCGCAGCTACCCCGGCCGTGCGGCGCGGGCCGCGGACTACTTCCTCGACCTCCCCGGCGGCGAACGCCCCTGGATCGCCGCGCTGGACGGCACCGGCGCCGGGCTCGTCCAGACCTCCACCGCCCGGCTGCGCGGCCGCAAGCTGTTCTGCTGGGGCACCGGCACCGGCGGCAGGCACTGGCAGGAGTGGCTCTCCGGCCCGGACTCCGCCTACCTGGAGATCCAGGCGGGCCTGGCCCGCACCCAGCTGGAGCACCTGCCGATGCCCGCCGGAGCCACCTGGTCGTGGACCGAGGCGTACGGGCTGCTGCAGGCCGATCCCACGGCCGTGCACGGGAGTTGGGACGCTGCCCGGGAGGCCGCCGGCGAGGCGCTGGACCGGTTGCTCCCGCCGCTGGAGCTGGAGCGGGCCGACGCCCGGGCCGGGGAGTTCGGCGCGCCCGAGGAGGTGCTGTCCGAGGGCGGCGGCTGGGCCGCGCTGGAGATCGAGGCCGGTGCCCTGCCCGCCTCGCCTGCCCTGCCCTTCGGCGAGCCGGCGGCCGCCCAGGAACCCTGGCGGCAGCTCCTGAAGACCGGCACGCTCCCGGTCTGCGACCCGCCGGCCGAGCCGGTCACCGGGGCGCACTGGCGGCGGCCGCTGGAGGCGAACGCCACGGACTGGCACGCGCTGTACCAGCTCGGGCTGCTGCGCCTGGCCGACGGGGAGCGGGAGTCCGCCCGCGAGGCGTTCGAGCACTCCGTCGCCGTCCAGCCCTCGCCCTGGGCGCTGCGCGCGCTCGCCCTCCTCGCCCCGCAGGCGCGGGAGGCCGCCGACCTCATGCTCTCGGCCCACCGACTCCGTCCGGAACTGCGGGAGTTGACGATCGAGACGCTGGAGTCGCTGCGGCGCGCCGAGCGCCCCGCCGAGGCACTCGCGCTGATCGAGGCGCTCTCCCCGGCCGACCGGGCGCACGGCCGGATCAGGCTGGCCGAGGCGGAGGCGGCGCACGCCCGCGGCGACGACGACCGGGTCCGGCGGCTGCTGGCCGAGGGCATCCAGGTCGACACCATGCGCGAGGGCGAGCTCTCCCTGGACACCCTCTGGCTCGCCGTCCACCCCGGCACACCGGTGCCCCCGCAGTACGACTTCCGCATGGCGGACGGCTGACCGCCCGCCTCCCCCGGACCACTCTCCCGTTCCGCACCCCCCACAGCAGGGGCGCAACCGTGCGCCCCGCCACGGAAGAGGAGTACCAGTGCCACCTCTACGCACCCGATGGACCCGCGTCCTCGCCGCCACCGCCCTGGCGGCACTCGGCGCCGGAATCCTGGCCGCCGGACCGGCGCCCGCCGACACACCTGCCGCCGGCAAACCGGCCCCCGCCACGTACACGGTCTCGGTCGGCCGGACGGGCTCGTACGCCTACCCCGACGACACCCAGGCCAGTCCCTACATCGACAAGGACGGTACGTTCTACTTCCAGCAGTCGCACTCGCTGTACGGCGCGAACGACTCCCGGAAGTGGAGCTTCTTCACCGGCCGGGACTTCGACAGCGCCACCAGGTCCGCCGCGATCAGCGACGCCGTCAACCCCGCCGACCCGTCGGACCGCAACGACGACACCACCGCACGCTGCAACAACAGCCCCACCGGACGGCAGTCCAGCTACGCGCCGCAGGGTTCGCACTACGCCCAGCGGAACTACTGCGACCTGGCCGGGGTCTGGGTCGACCCGGACAGCGGGGCCTGGTACGGGCTGGTGCACAACGAGTTCACCCCCCAGCCTTTCGGCGACGGCCTGCACTACGACGCGATCGACTACGCCGTCTCCACCGACCAGGGCCGGACCTGGACCATCAGGGACCACGTGCTCACCTCGCCGTACAGCACCACGCGAGGCGACACCGCGGCCTTCCCGCAGCAGACCTTCTCCTACGGCGACGGCGACCAGCGGCTGTTCGCGGACACCGCCTCCGGATACTTCTACGTCTTCTACGGCTCCCGGATCGTCGACAAGGGCGGCAGCTGGGGCGCGTTCCAGCAGCACGTCGCGCGGGCCCCGATGTCCGCCAAGATGGCGCCGGGCAGCTGGCAGAAGTGGTACGACGGCGCGTGGTCGCAGCCCGGGGCCGGAGGCCTGGAGAGCGACATGGTGCCCGCCGACGGCGCCAACCCCACCGGGTACCTCCCGCCGGCCAAGGAGTACAACCCCGCCAACCCCGGCACCGTCAGCCAGCAGATCGCGGCCGGCACGCTCGCCCCGAGCACACCGCTGTTCGTCATGAACATCAGCTACGACGCCTATCTGGGCCTCTACATCGGCACTCCGCAGGCCGTCGACCAGAGCGGCAACGCCCCGCAGCAGATCTACGCCACCAAGGACCTGGCCACCCAGAAGTGGACCCTGCTCGGCGACACCGGCAGCTACCACACCGCCTCCTGGTACCGCTGGTTCCTGGACAGCGCGAGTCTGACCGGCTCCACGATCGTCGGGAAGACCTTCCGGCAGTACTGCTCCTTCGGCTGCGCCGGCTCGGAGGGCCAGTACGTCGAGCTGACCGTCGGCTCCTCCGCGCCGGCCGCCCCGCCGGTCGACCTGACCAGGACCTACCGGATCCAGAGCGGCAACGGCCGGGTCCTCGCCCAGAGCGCCGGCGGCTCCGCCGTCACCTCCACGGCCAAGGCGGCCGGCTCCGCCCGCGAGTCCTGGCGGTTCCTGGCCGAGGGCGACGGCTCCTACCGGATCGTCAACACCGCCACCGGTCAGCTGCTGGGCGTCGACGCCACCTCGACGGCGGGCCGGGCCTGGGGCGCCGCGCTGACCGCCACCGGCGCCGCCGGCGGGAACGCCACCGTCGGGCAGCAGTGGTTCATCCTCCCCAGCAAGGCCGGGAAGGGCCGGTTCCAGCTGGTGAACCGTTACAGCGGCCTGGTGATCGGCATGTCCGGCACCTCGGGCCGGCTCGCCGAGACCGTGCCCGCCCGCTCCTGGAGCGACACCACCGGCGGCACGGTCGGCGGCGGCCGCACGGCGGCCGAGCAGACCCTCGCCCTCGCCCCGACCGGCACGGCCCCCGAGGCGGTCGTCCTCACCGCCCCCGGTGACCAGGCGGGTACCGCGGGCAAGGCCGTCTCCGTCCAGCTCGGCGCCACCGACAGCGCCGGCAAGCCGCTCACCTTCACGGCGACCGGGCTGCCCGCCGGGCTCTCCGTCAGCCCCTCGGGTCTGATCACCGGCACCCCGACCGGGCCCGGAGTCTCGAAGGTCACCGTCACCGCCTCCTCGGGCACCGCGAGCGCCTCGGCAGTCTTCACCTGGACCGTCGAGCCGGACCTCAGCGGCAACCACACCCTGACCACGGGCGGCAAGGCCCTCGACGACGCCGACAGCAGCACCGCCGCCGGCAACCCCCTCATCACCTGGACCGCCTCCGGCGGCAGCAACCAGCTCTGGCAGTTCCGCCCCCAGCCCGACGGCTCGTACGAGTTGTTCAACGGCCTCTCGTCGATGTGCGCCGACGTCAGCGGCGGCTCCACGGCCGCGGGCGCCCAGGTGATCCAGTGGCCGTGCAGCGGCGGCGCCAACCAGCACTGGAACGTCCGGCTGACGGCCGACGGCTCGTACACCGTCACCTCGGCCCACAGCGGCCTGCTGCTCACCACCGCCTCCGGCGCCGACGGCGCCGCGGTGACGCAGGAGCCGGACACCGGATCGCCGCTGCAGCGGTGGTCGATCTCCTGACCCGGGCCCGCAGGGCGGTCCCGCGGGGGCGGTCCTGATGCCGGGCTCCCGGGGCTGTCCCCGGGAGCCCGGCATTTCCGTCGGACCGGACCGCACGCACGAACCGCACGGCACCCGGGAGGACGTCGGGGCCCGCGCGGACGACGAGACCGCCGGTCGGCCCGAGCCGCCGGCGGCGCGTCCTCGCCCCGATTCCGATCCCGGCCCCGATTTTGACCCCGACCCCGGCACGGCTCGTTCGACGGCCGCGCCGGGGTCCTCCTGTGGGCCGGGTCAGCCGGCCGCGGCCTCGCGCAGCCGCGCGGCGGCGGCCTCCGGGCTCACGTCGGTGACGAAGGCGTCGAGTCCGGATTCCACGCCCGCCAGGTACTTGAGCTTGCCGGGAGCGCGCCGGACGGTGAACAGCTCCAGGTGCAGGGCGAGTTCGTCGCCGCCGTCCTTCGGCGCCTGGTGCCAGGCGGAGATGTACGGGGTCCGGTTCGGCGCGGCGCCGGCGGGAGCGGGGAACAGCCGGTCGAAGCGGCGCAGCAGGTCGAGGTAGAGGCCGGGGAACTCGGCGCGCTCGGCCTCGTCCAGCGCGGTGAGGTCGCGCACCCGGCGGTTGGGGTAGAGGTGGACCTCGTACGGCCAGCGGGCGGCGAAGGGCACGAAGGCCGTCCAGTGCTCGCCCCGGAGCACCAGCCGCTCGGGGGCGGCCCGTTCGGCGGCGACGAGGTCCTCGAAGAGGTTCCGGCCGGTGCTCGCCCGGTACGCCTCGGCGCGGCCGATCATCCGGGCGGTGCGGGAGGGGACGAAGGGGAAGGCGTAGATCTGCCCGTGCGGGTGGGCCAGGGTGACGCCGATCTCCTCGCCGCGGTTCTCGAAGCAGTACACCTGCCGGACCTCGGGCCGGGCCGACAGTTCGGCCGTGCGGTCGGTCCAGGCGTCCAGCACCAGGCGGGCCCTGGCCTCGTCCAGGTCGGCGAAGGAGGCGTCGTGGTCGGGGGCGAAGCAGACCACCTCACAGCGGCCGGTGCCCGGCCGCAGGGTGCGCAGGGGGTCGTCCTCGTGGGCGGTGACGTGGGCGGCGGAGTCCGGAGCGAGCGAGGGGAAGCGGTTCTCGAAGACCACGACCTGGTAGTCGGCCGCCGGGACCTCGCTCAGCCGGCCGTCCTGGGAGGGGCAGAGCGGGCACTCGCCGGCCGGGGGGTGGTAGGTCCGCTGCTGACGGTGGGCGGCGACGGTCACCCACTCGCCGAGCACCGGGTCGAGCCGGGTCTCGGAGAGGCTCGCGGAGGGTTCCAGCGGGCGTTCGTCCACGGCGGTCCGGGCCGTGCCGAACTCCTGGTCGTAGTAGACGAGTTCGCGGCCGTCGGCCAACTTGGTCGCGGTCTTGTGCACCGCTGTGCTCCTTCTGCGGGGGAGTTCGGCCAGCCTGTGCCGATCTCCAACAGAATCAAACATATCCGATCGTTTGTCAACAGGTGTAGACCTGCTGGCAGGTCATCAGGCGCCGCTTCCGGTCCGCGCCGCGATGAGAAATCCGCAGGTGTTGACTGTGGCGGCCGATGATGTTTGATTATGTCGAAATCAACTCCCGTCCGCCGATGGAAGCGCCGGCGGGAGCCGACACGACGCACACGCACGACGTACGGGAGCCGAGCAGATGATCGACCGGGCCGCCACCGACTTCGAGGCCGTCCACGGCGCCCGGCCGAGCGGCGTGTGGGCCGCGCCCGGCCGGGTGAACCTGATCGGTGAGCACACCGACTACAACGACGGCTTCGTCCTGCCCATCGCCCTCCCGCACACCACCAGGGTCACCGCCCGCCGCCGTGCGGACGGCCGGGTGCGGCTCCACAGCACCCAGGGCGACGGCACCATCACCGACCTCGCGCTCGACGGCCTGGCCCCCGGGGTCGTCACCAGCTGGGCCGCCTACCCGGCCGGCGTGTTCTGGGCCCTCGCCGAGGCCGGACACGCGATCGGCGGCGCCGACCTCTCCGTCGACAGCGACGTGCCGGCCGGCGCCGGGCTCTCCTCCTCCGCCGCCCTGGAGTGCGCCACGGCCGCCGCCCTGAACGACCTGTACGGGCTCGGCCTGTCCGCGCCGGACCTCGCCCTGGTCGCCCAGCGGGCCGAGAACGCCTTCGTCGGCGTGCCCTGCGGGGTGATGGACCAGATGGCCTCCGCCTGCTGCACGGACGGGGCCGCCCTGCTCCTCGACACCCGGACGCTGGAGCGGCGCCACGTCCCGCTCGACCTGGAGGCGGCCGGCTTCCGGCTGCTGGTGATCGACACCCGGGTCAAGCACGACCTCGGCGACGGCGCCTACGCCGCCCTGCGGGCCGGCTGCGAGCGTGCCGCCGACCTGCTCGGCCTGGCCGCGCTGCGCGACCTGCCGGCCGCCGGCCTCACCGCGGCCCTGGAGCGCCTCCCCGGGGAACTCGCCCCGCTGGTGCGGCACGTGGTCACCGAGAACCGGCGGGTGGCCGAGGCGATCGAGCACCTGGACGGCGGCCGGATCGCCGCACTGGGGCCGGTCCTGACCGCCGGACACGCCTCGCTGCGCGACGACTTCCGGGTCTCCTGCCCCGAGACGGACCTCGCGGTCGAGGCCGCCGTGGCCGCCGGGGCGCTGGGCGCCCGGATGACCGGCGGCGGCTTCGGCGGCTCCGTCATCGCCCTGGTGGCCGCGGCGGACGTGGCAGCGGTCGCGGACGCGGTGCGGTCGGCCTTCGGCTCCGCCGGCTTCGCCGCACCCGTCGCCTTCACCGCCGTCCCCTCGGCGGGGGCGCGTCGACTGGCCTGACCGGGCGGGGCCCGGAGCGTCCGGTCAGCCGGCGGCCGGTACCACGACGAGTTCGCCGACCGCCTCGGCGAGCGCGCTGCGGGCCGCCGCGGGGAGGGCGTCGTCGGTGATGAAGCAGTCGACCTCCGTCAGGGTCGCGAAGCTGCTCAGGCCGACGACGCCCCACTTGGTGTGGTCGGCGACCACGACGGTGCGGCGGGCCGAGGCGATCAGGGCCCGATTGGTCTGCGCCTCGGCGAGGTTGGGGGTGGTGAGTCCGGCCTGCTCACTGACGCCGTGCACGCCGAGGATGAGCAGGTCCACGTGGAGCGTGCGGATCGTCTGGTCCGCGAGGGAGCCCACCAGGGCCGCGGAGCGGGTCGGCGCCCCACCGGTCAACAGCAGCGACGGAACGGTCTCCGCTCCGTCGCTTTCCGCTGCCCACAGCAGGTCCGCGATCCGCAGGGAGTTGGTGACGACCGTCAGCCCCGGGACCTCCAGCAGCCGGGAGGCGACCGCGTAGGTGGTGGTGCCGGCGGACAGCGCCACCACGCTGCCCGGTTCCACCCGCTGCGCCGCGGCGTCGGCCAGGGCGGCCTTGGTGCCCTCCTCCAGCCCGGACTTCACGTCGAAGCCGGGTTCGTCCGTGCTGGCGGTCCCCACCGCGATGGCCCCGCCGTGGACCTTCTGCACGTCTCCCTGGCGCACCAGTGCGTCCAGGTCGCGGCGGATCGTCATGTCCGACACGCCGAACTGCTCGACCAGCTCGGCGACGCGCACCGCGCCGGCCTTGCGGATGGCCTCCAGGATCAGCGCCTGGCGCTGCGGGGCGAGCAAACTCTGATCAGCCACGAAGGCCCTTTCGATCGAACGGGTGCCTGACCGCTCCCGCTTCCTCCGGCAGGCCGACCCTGCCGCGGTCCGGACGTACCGGTGCCACCGCCGAGGGCCGGGCCGGGCGCCGGAGCGTTCGCGTCGGTGACCGGGGAGCCGTCGGCCGCGACATGATCCAGTATCCCAGGACCCCGGCGGGCCCCGACCCGACCGGTCGGCCGGTACGGCGGGGGCCCGGACGCACCGCACCGGGAGGACGCGCAACCGCCGGTGCCGCCTGCAGGGGCGGCACCGGCGGTTCCGGTCGCGGTCCGGCCGACCCTCGGCGGCCGACCGCTCGTTCCGCCTCCGGCCGAGTCCGGACCCGCTGCCACTGTGCGGCGGGTCCGGTCAGGGGACGGCCGGGGCGGACGTCATGGGGGGTGGGCGCCGGGGCGCCCGGTCCGGGAGCCCGCGGGGCGCACCCCGAAGGGGAGCCGGCCCGGCGCCGCACGCGTCGGGCCCGCTCAGGGGCCGGTTTCCCGCGCGCCGGGCGGTGGGGCGCCGGCGCACGGGAGACCGGGCTCAGGCGGGCAGTCCGACCGCCCGCTCGCGGTTGCGGCGCTGCTGGATGACGACGGCGGCGACCAGCAGGGAGCCCTGGGCGACGTTCTGCCAGAAGGCGTTGATGCCCTGGACGGTGAGGCCGTTCTGCAGTGCGCCGAGCAGCGCGACGGCGAGCAGGGTGCCGCCGATGCTGCCCTTGCCGCCCTTGAGGGCACAGCCGCCGAGGGCGGCCGCGGTGATCGACTGCAGCTCCAGGCCCTCGCTGCCGGAGACCGGCTGGCCGCTGCCGGTGCGAGCGGTGAGCAGCACGCCGGCCAGGGCCGCGACGGTGCCGGAGAGGGCGTAGGCGGCGATCAGGTACTTGTTGAGGTTGATGCCGGCCAGGCGGGCGGCGGTGTCGTTGCCGCCGATCGCGTAGATGTTGCGGCCGATGTCGGTGTAGGTGAGCAGGGCGTGCACGGCGACGGCGGTGAGGATCAGCAGCCAGACCATGGTCGGCAGACCGGCGATCCTGCCGCGGCTGAGGAAGACGAAGACCGGGTCGTTGAGCACGTAGCCCTGGGCGCGGCCGTCCGAGACGAGCTGGGCGACGCCCTTGTAGGCGGCCAGTCCGGCGAGGGTGGCGATGGTCGGGTTGACCCGGCCGTAGACGATCACGACGCCGTTGAACAGGCCGATGCCGGCGCCGATGGCGAGCGCGGCGCCGATGCCGAGGTACGGGTCGGCGCCGGTGGAGGTGAAGACCATGGCGCTGGTGACGGAGGCCAGGCCGGCCTGGGAGCCGACCGAGATGTCGAGGCCGCCGCAGATGATCACGACGGTCTGCACGACGGCCAGCAGGCCGGAGATGGTGGCGGCCTCGGCGATGACCTGGATGTTGTCCCAGCCGACGAAGTTGGGGTTGAGCGAGCCGAACAGGGCGACGACGGCGACGAGGGCGCCGATCAGGCTGAGGTTCTGGCCGCCGATCGCGGCGAGCAGGGCGCGCGGGCCGCCGGACCGGACGGGCAGGGCCCCGGCGTCCGGCACCGGGGCGGTCGGGGGAGTGGCGGTGGTCATCGGGTCTCTCCGGTCTGGGCGGTGGTGGTGGCGGCGAGGTCGTCGGCCATGGCGAGGTCGTCGGCCATGGCGAGGGCGAGGACGGCCTCCTCCGTCGCCCGGTCACGGGTCAGCTCGCCGGTCGTGCGGCCGTTCTGCATCACCACGACCCGGTCGGCGAGGCCGAGGACTTCGGGCAGTTCGGAGGAGACGACCAGGACGGCGGTGCCCTCGCGGGCGAGGTCGGCGATGATCTGGTAGATCTCGGCCTTGGCGCCGATGTCGACGCCCCGGGTGGGTTCGTCGAGGATCAGCAGGTCGGGCTTGCGGGCGAGCCAGCGGGCGAGGACGACCTTCTGCTGGTTGCCGCCGGACAGGGTGTGGACCTCGGCCTCGACGGAGGGCGCGCGCACGCGCAGCCGGTCGGCGTACTCCTGGGCGAGGGCCTTCTCCTGGCGCTGCTTGACGAACCGCCATCGGCTGAGCCGGCGCAGGCTGACCAGCGAGGTGTTGTCGCGGATCGTGCGCTGCAGGAACAGGGCCTGGGCCTTGCGCTCCTCGGGGGCCAGGCCGATGCCGGCGGCGATGGCGGCGCGCGGGTCCTTCAGCCGCAGGACCTCGCCGTTGAGGGCCACCGTGCCGGAGTGGATCGGGGCGTCGCCGGCCAGGGCGAGGGCGAGTTCGGAGCGTCCGGCGCCGATCAGGCCGGCCAGCGCCACGACCTCGCCGGCCCGCACGGTCAGGCTGACGCCGTGCACGTCGTCGGTGGTGAGGTCGCGGACGTCCAGCACGACGCGGTCGGTGGCGACCTGCTGGCGGACGAACAGCGAGGACAGGTCGCGGCCGACCATGAGCCGGACGAGTTCGCTCTCGTCGGTGGCGGCGGCCTCGACCACCCCGGCGACCCGGCCGTCTCGCAGCACGGCGATGCGGTCGGCGAGCCGGAAGATCTCCTTCATCCGGTGGGAGACGTAGACGACGGCGATGCCCTCGTCGCGCAGCCGCCCGATCAGGGCGAACAGGGCCTCGACCTCGTGCTCGGAGAGCGAGGAGGTGGGCTCGTCGAAGGCGATCGCCCGCGGCGGGACGGCGCCGGTCAGGGCCCGCATGATCTCGACCAACTGGCGTTGCGCGGCGGTGAGTTCGGACCCGAGCAGGTCGGGGTCGAGGACCTTGTCGAAGCCGAGGCGGGCCAGGTCCGCGGTGATGCGGCGGCGCAGCTCGGCGCGGTCCAGGCGGCGTCCGGCCCGGCGGGGCAGCGAGCCGGCGTAGACGTTCTCGGCGACCGGGACGTGCGGGATGATCTCGGGTTCCTGCGGGATGATCCGGATCCCGGCGCGGCGGGCGTCCTGGGGGGACTGCAGGTCCACGGCCTCGCCGTCCAGCAGCACGCGCCCCTCGGTGGGGCGGTGGTCGCCGGTCAGGATGCGCAGCAGGGTGGACTTCCCGGCGCCGTTCTCGCCCATCAGGGCGGTGACCCGGCCGGGCGGGAAGGTGAGGGTGACGTCCTCCAGGGCCCGGACGGAGCCGAAGCGCTTGGACACGCCCTCGGCGCTCAGGCCGGGGGCGCCGCTCGCCGGCGGGACGGGTGACGGTGCGGGTGTGGTCATCGGGGCCTCGTTGGCAGTGCGGTGCGTACGGTCTGGGGGAGCCGTGCACACGGTCGGCGGTGCCGGTGGTCGCGGTACGGTCTCCGGGAGCGCGCCGGTGCGGCGGGCGGATTCGGCAGGTCGGTGCCCGCCCGCCCCACCGGCGGCTCGGCGAGGCGTCAGCTGCAGGACACGCCCGCGGACTGCCAGGTGGCGGCGTCGACCATCGTGGTCGGGGCGAAGGCCTCCTTGGGGAAGTCCTTGCCGTTCTTGAGCTTGTCGTACATGGTCTGCACGGACAGGGCGCCGACGTCCTTGCCGTTGATGAACAGGGCGGCCTTCATCCCGGAGGGCTTGCCGGAGGCCCAGTTCTTGCACGCGAGGTAGGCGCCCAGGCCGACGCCGTCGATGTCGTCGGGGTTGATCCCGGCGTTCTGCAGGGCGGTGACGGCGCCCTGGACGTTCTCGTCGTTGCAGCCCCAGGCCACCCAGTGCTTGACCCCGGGGTTGGCGGTGATGGTGGCGGCGACCTTGTCCTGCGCGCCGGTCGGGGTGTTGTCGGTCGCGACGTCGATCAGCTGCACGCCCGGCACGGCCTGGTCGAAGGCGTCCTTGGCGGCCTTCACGCGGTCGCCGCAGACGGTGACGTCCTGCTTCCAGGCGGAGATGATCCGGGTGTCGGCCGCGTTCCAGCCGGCCTTCTTGAACTCCTCGGCGGCCCGCTTGCCGACCTCACCGCCCATCTGGGCACCGGAGAAGCCGATCCGGGGCACCAGGTCGGTCGCCGCGCACTGGGCCGGGGCCGGTCCGCTCGTGCAGACCTGGTCGTCGGAGGTCAGCAGCGCGGCCTTCGCGTCCCGGGCCGTCTGGACCACCTGCGGGCCGACCGCCGGGTCGGGCACCACGATGATCAGGCCGTTGCTCTTCTGCGCGATCGCGGCCTGCACCTCGCCGACCGTCTTGTTGGCGTCGTTGCCCAGGTTCACCACCTTCAGCTCGGCGCCGAGCTCGGCGGCCTTGGCCTTGGCGCCCGCGGCCTCGTCCACGAAGTACTGCTGGTCGCCCTGCTTCTGCAGGTAGGTGATCGTCACCTTGCCGGACACCGGGGCGACGGGCGCGTCCGCGCTGTTCGAGGACGTCTGTCCGGTGGAGCAGGCGGTCAGGCCGACGGAGGTGATCAGGCTCAGCGCGGCGATCGCGGCCAGGCGGCCACGGAGGGGGAGGTGCATGGAGGGGGCTCCTGAGGGTGGGGGCCGATCGGCGAGAAGCAACAAAACCAATCAGAAAACACCACGATCAAACGTGGTGGGTCAAAAGAAAACGCCTGGCCCTGAGCTGAGTCAAGCTCATGTTTCCGGATCGGAGCCATCGAGACCGTCTCGTTATCCCGTCGCGCCGCGGATGGGGGCCGAAGCCGGCGGACCGGGCCGCGATCTTCCGGATCGGAGCAGGTGGTGGCGTGTTCATCGGAACTTACTGATTGGTAGGTTGTTGTCGTGGACAGCTTCGGGCAAAGCCGGGGCGGCGTCAATAGCGCCTGGCAGGGGCATGTCCGCGGGGCGGTGCCGTGCCCCTGTGGCAAGCCGACTCGGCCGCTGCCTCCTGGCAGCGGCTGGCCGATCGCGTTGTATTTCATCCGAAGTTGTTGATTACTGTTGAATGCTGGGTCTACTGTCCTCCCCGGCATGTCGGCATGCACCCGCCACTCCCGTCCCGGCCCCGTCCGGCGACCGAGTCCCGGCGGGCCCCCACCCGGCCGACCCGGCCCGACGACAGGAGTAGTCGATGAGCGAACCACCCCACCCGATCCGCCGGGGCGTCACGGCCCTGGCGGCGCTCGCACTCGGCTTCACCACCGCCGCGCTGGCCGCGCCGCCCGCGGTGGCCGCGCCGGCCCCCACGACGAAGTCCGTGACACTGGACGGCCGCTCTCCGGGGCGCGCGTACGACGGGCTCGGCGCGATCAGCGGCGGCGGCGCCACCTCGCGTCTGCTGGTCGACTACCCCGAGCCCCAGCGCAGCCAGGTGCTGGACTACCTGTTCAAGCCCGGCTACGGCGCCTCGCTGCAGATGCTGAAGGTCGAGATCGGCGGGGACGCCAACTCCTCGGACGGCCCCGAACCGTCCCACATGCGCACCCCCACCGAGGTCGACTGCGACCGCGGGTACGAGTGGTGGCTCATGGAGCAGGCCAAGGCCCGCAACCCCGGGATCACCTTCTACGGCCTGGAATGGGCCGCGCCGGGCTGGCTGAACGGCGGCGTCTGGTCCCAGGACAACATCACGTACCTGGAGTCCTGGCTCGGCTGCGCCCGGCAGCACGGACTGAACGTCGGCTACCTCGGCGGCTGGAACGAGCGCGGCTACGACAAGGCCTGGTTCGAGAAGCTGCGCACCGACCTGGACGCCCACGGCCACCAGGGCACCACCCTGGTCGCGTCCGACAGCGATGACGAGCACTGGTCGATCGCCGCGGACATGGCCGCAGACCCCGCCTTCGCCAAGGCCGTCGGCGTCATCGGCCTGCACGGCACCTGCTGGCACTCGACCCCCGTCTACACCGCCTGCCCGGGCAGCGACACCGCGACCGGGCTGGGCAAGCGGCTCTGGGCCTCCGAGGACGACAACGACAGCTACGGCGCCGACCCGGCCGCCCTGGCCCGCAACGTCAACCGCGAGTACCTCGACGCCCGGATCACCGCCGACATCAAGTGGGCGCTGGTCAGCTCCTGGCCCTCGAACCTGCCGTACGCGGGAGCCGGGCTGATGGCCGCCGACCAGCCGTGGTCCGGCAACTACGCGGTCGGCCGCGACATCTGGGTGATGGCGCACACCACCCAGTTCGCCAAGCCGGGCTGGCAGTACCTGGACACGTCCAGCGGCTACCTGGCCGGGACCGGCGCCAACGGCGACCCGCACAGCGGCAGCTACGTCACGCTCAAGTCCGGCAAGGACTACAGCACGGTCATCGAGGCCACCGACGCCACCGCCGCGCAGACCGTGACCTTCGAGGTCGCCGGGGGCCTGTCCACCGGCCAGGTGCACGTCTGGGCCACCGACATGAACTCCACCGACCCGTCGAAGTGGTTCGTCCACGCCCAGGACGTGACCCCGAAGAGCGGCTCGTACTCGCTCACCGTGCAGCCCGGTTACGTCTACACCGTCACGACCACCACCGGCCAGGGCAAGGGCACCGCCGCGCCGCCCGCACCCGCCGCGATGCCACTGCCGTACCAGGCCGACCTCGGCGGCTACTCCGAAGGGGCCACCGCCCGCTACTTCCACGACTGGGCGGGCGCCTTCGAGACCGCGCCCTGCCCGTCCGGGGCGACCACCCCGGTGTGCTTGCGCCAGGTCATCACCCGGGCGCCGATCCCGTGGCACGACGACATGAACTACACCCCGCTGACCCTCCTGGGCGACCCGTCCTGGGCCCACTACCAGGCGAATACGGACGTCGCCTTCGAACAGGCCGGCACCTCCGCCGAACTGCTCGGCCGCATCGACCACGTCGACCACGACCGCTCCGGCTACCACCTGAAGATCGACGACACCGGTGCCTGGAGCCTGTTCAGCGAGAACCGCTCCGGCGCCGACACCGTGCTGGCGAGCGGCAGCTACCCCGGCGCGGGGGCCGGCACCTGGCACAACCTCGCGCTGGCCGTCCAGGGCCAGAGCATCACCGCGTCGATCGACCACACCCAGGTCGCCTCCGTCGCCGACGCCGGGCACGGCATCGGCCAGATCGGCCTGGGCGTCGGCGGGTTCCAGCACGCCGATTTCGCCAACACCACCGTCACGCCGCTGGCCGCGCCGGCCACCCACACCGTGACCAGCGTCAACAGCGGCAAGTGCCTGGACGTCACGGGCGCTTCGAGCGCCGACGGCGCCGAGGCCGTCCAGTGGACCTGCGCCGCCGGCAAGGCCAACCAGCAGTGGACGCTGGTGCCGGTCGCCGGGACCGGCAGCGTCCAGCTGGTCTCGGCGAACAGCGGCAAGTGCCTGGACGTCACGGGCGCTTCGACGGCCGACGGTGCCCAGGTCGTCCAGTGGACCTGTGCCGCCGGCAAGGCCAACCAGCAGTGGACCCTCGTCCCGGACACCGGGGCCCGCGTCCAGCTGGTCTCGGTGAACAGCGGCAAGTGCCTGGATGTCACGGGCGCTTCGACGGCCGACGGTGCCCAGGTCGTGCAGTGGACCTGCGCCTCCGGCCGGGCCAACCAGCAGTGGACCGTCTCGTAACGGGACCGGAGAACCCCCTGCCCCGACGTCGTGCCGGGCGCCCTGACCGGGTGCCCGGCGCGGAGCAACACCGCCCCCACCCCTCCCCACCCTCGGAGACGCCCATGGGCCGTCAACACCCCTCCTCGACCTGGCGCACCGCCCTGAGCGCGGCGCTCGTCCTCGCCGGCGCGCTCGGCGGCCTGGCCGCGCCGCCGGCCGCCCTGGCCGCGACGGAGAGCGCCACCACCCCCACCGCCGCCACCTCCACCGCCGTCACCGTCGACGGCACCAAGCCGGGCCTGACCTTCGACGGGGTCGGCGCGATCTCCGGCGGCGGCGGCAACTCCCGCCTGCTGGTGGACTATCCGGAGCCCCAGCGCAGTCAACTGCTGGACTACCTGTTCAAGCCCGGCTACGGCGCCTCGCTGCAGGTGCTGAAGCTGGAGATCGGCGGCGACACCAACTCCACCGACGGCGCCGAGCCGAGCATCGAGCACACCAGGGGCACCGTCGACTGCAACCAGGGCTACGAGTGGTGGCTGGCCGAGCAGGCCAAGGCCCGCAACCCCGACATCAAGTTCATCGGCCTGTCCTGGGGCGCCCCCGGCTGGATCGGGAACACCGGCAGCGGCGGCAACTTCTGGTCCCAGGACTCCATCGACTACGTGATGTCGTGGATGGGCTGCGCCGGCCGGCACCACCTGAACGTCTCCTACCTCGGCGGCTGGAACGAGCGCGGCTTCGACAAGGCCTGGTACGAGAACCTCAAGAGCACGCTCGTCGCGCGCGGTTACGGCGCCACCAAGGTCGTCGCCGCCGACGACACCTGGGAGGTGGCCGACGCCATGGCCGCCGACCCGGCGTTCAAGAACGCCGTCGACGTCGTCGGCGTGCACTACCCCTGCGGGTACATGAGCTCCTTCACCGAGTGCCCGAGCACGCCGACCGCCCAGGCGCTCGGCAAGCCGCTGTGGGCGAGCGAGAACGGCTCCCAGGACCTCAACAGCGGCGCCCCGGCGGTGGCGCGCGGGATCAACCGGGGCTACCTCGACGGGAAGATGACCTCGTTCATCAACTGGCCGGTCATCGCCGCGCTCTACCCCGACCTCTTCTTCTCCACCGACGGCATGTCGATCGCCAACCAGCCGTGGTCCGGCAACTACGGCATCGGAAAGACGACCTGGGTCACCGCGCACACCACCCAGTTCACCCAGCCCGGCTGGAGCTACATCGACGCCGCGAGCGGCTACCTCGGCGGCGCGCGCGCCAACGGCAGCTACGTCACGCTGAAGAGCACGAACAAGCGCGACTACAGCACCGTCATCGAGACCCTGGACGCCACCGCGGCCCAGACCGCGAACTTCACCGTCTCCGGCGGCCTGTCCACCGGCAAGGTCCACGTCTGGTCCACCGACCTCAACTCCAACGACCCGGCGCAGTGGTTCGTCAAGCAGAAGGACGTCACCCCGTCCGGGGGCCGCTACACCCTCACCCTCCAGCCCGGCCGGGTCTACACCGTGACCACCACCACCGGCCAGGGCAAGGGCACCGCCACCCCGCCGGCCGCCGCGCCGATGAAGCTGCCCTACGCGGACGGCTTCGACACCCCGGCGACGACCACCTCGCCGAAGTACTTCACGGACATGAACGGCGCCTTCCAGACCGTCGCCTGCGGCGGCGGCCGCACCGGCACCTGCCTGCGCCAGATGGCCCCGACCTCGCCGATCCGCTGGACCGACGAGCCCTACAACGCCCCGTACACGATGATGGGCGACGGCAGCTGGTCCAACTACACCGTCACCGCCGACACCATGTTCGAGCAGTCCGGCACCGTCGAACTCCTCGGCCGGGCCGGCCAGCAGGGCCGCAACAACAACGGCCTGAACGCCTACCACCTGCGGGTGAGCGACACCGGCGCCTGGTCGATCGACAAGAGCGACACCAAGTGGAACTTCACCACCCTCGCGAGCGGCACCACCGCCGCCCTCGGCACCGGCCGCTGGCACACCGTCGCGCTCACCCTCGACAACGAGACCCTCACGGCGAGCATCGACGGCGCCGCCGTGGGCAGCGCCACCGACGCGAGCTTCACCAACGGCCGCGCCGGCCTCGGCGTGACCGGCTACCAGACCGACCAGTTCGACAACTTCGCCCTCACCCCCGGCACGCCCACCACCCACACCGGCCCGATCGCCTCCGCCCTGCCCGGCACCTGCGCCCGCCCCGCCGCCGGCACCAGCGGCGCCGCCGTGCAGCTCTGGGCCTGCGACGGCAGCGCCCAGCAGGTGTGGACCCGCTCCAACGGCACCCTCACCCACAACGGCAAGTGCCTGGACGTCACCGGCGCCGGCACCGTCAACGGCACCCCGGTCGAGCTGTGGGACTGCACCGGCGGCGCCAACCAGCAGTGGACGCCCCAGCCGGACGGCACCCTGAAGAGCACCCAGTCCGGCCGCTGCCTGGACGACCCGGCCGCGGCGACCGCCGACGGCACCCCGCTGGAGATCTGGGACTGCAACGGCGGCGCCAACCAGCGCTGGACCCTGCCGTAGCCCACTGACCCGCGGGGATCCGGAAGATCCCGCACGCGACCGGCCGGTCGCCCGTGACATCGCGGGCGCCCGGCCGGTCGCGCTCCTGCGTCCGGTGGCTGCTCGGCCGGGCCGGTCCCCAGGTGCACTCGTGCTCGGACTTTGCAATTGAGTGCGTGTTACTGCTTATTTTGCCCGTCATCTTGTCAAGAACGAGCAGAGCCCCGTACAAATGATCCGGCTGGGACCACAGCAGCCATCCATGCCCTGACCCCGAGATCCCGTGAGGTCGAAGCGTGTCAACTGCCCTCCGCCGGTGGCTCCGTACCACCGTCGCCTGCTGTACGACGCTCGCCGCCGTGTCCACCGCCACGCTCCTGGCACAGCCCGCGGTCGCCGCCGAGCCCTCCCCGCCCGGCACCGTCGCCGAGTACCCCAACTACGCCCCCACGCCGCCCATGGGCTGGAACGACTGGTCGTACTACCAGTGCGGGATCGACGAGAAGACCATCCTCGACAACGCCCGGGCCCTCGTCACCACCGGGCTGGCGAAGAAGGGGTACGACACCGTCACCATCGACGACTGCTGGATGTCCGGACAGCGCGACGCCCAGGGCAACCTGGTCGCCGACCCGCAGCTGTTCCCGCACGGCATGGCCTACGTCGGCCGTCAAGTCCACGACCTCGGCCTGAAGTTCGGCATCTACGAGGACGCCGGGACCACCACCTGCGGCGGCTACCCCGGCTCCCTCGACCACTGGCAGCAGGACGCGGACCTGTTCGCGACCTGGGCCGTCGACTACGTCAAGCTCGACGGCTGCAACGTCCCGGTCAAGCCCGGTGAGACCGAGGAGCAGAGCTACCGCGACACCTACACCGCGATGAGCCGGGCGCTGCTCAACACCCACCGCAGGATGGTCTTCTCGATCTCCGCGCCCGCCTACTTCCAGGGCACGCCGAACTGGGACTCGGTGATCCGCTGGTCCGCGCCGCTCGGCAACCTGTGGCGGGAGGGCGCGGACATCGCACTCGGCCAGGCCAGTGGCGCCGAGAAGTGGGCGTCGATCACGTACAACTACGGCTACAACGTCGGACTGGCCGACCTGCAGCGCCCCGGCCGGTGGAACGACCCCGACTTCCTGCTCGCCGGCGACTCCGGGCTCAGCCAGGACGAGATGCAGAGCCAGATCTCGCTGTGGGCCATGATGGCCGCGCCGCTGATCTCCAGCACCGACCTCACCCGCCTCTCCCCGGCCGCGCTGGACCTGCTCGGCAACCGCGACGTCATCGCCGTCGACCAGGACCGGCTGGGCCTCCAGGGGCGCGTCGTCCAGCACGGAACCGGCTACGACGTGCTGAGCAAGCCGCTGGCCGGCGGGGACCGCGCGGTCGCGCTCTTCAACTCCTCCGACACCGCGCAGACCATCACCACGACCGCCGCCCGGGCCGGCCTGCCCGCTGCCGCCGGCTACCGGCTCGACGACCTGGTGACCAAGCAGGCCGTCGGGACCACCGGCGTGATCTCCGCGAACGTGCCGCCGCACGCCACGGTGCTCTACCGGGTCCACCCCGGCGCGACCCACGGCCTGGCCCCCGCCACCACCGTCACCTGGCAGGACGTCAGCACGGCCCAGGAGCCCGGGACGTACCGGATCACCCTGGCCGACAACGGCGCCGTCGCGCTGAACGACACCGACCTGCGGATCAGCGCCCCCGCCGACTGGACCGTCACCCCGGCGACCGTCGCGCTCCCGCGCATCGCGCCGGGCGCAACCGCGTCGGCCACGGTGACGGTGCACGGCCCCCAGGGCGCTCCCGGGACCACGGTCACGGCGATCACCGCCACCGCGAGCTACCGGGCCCGGCCGGCCGGGGTCGACACCGTCAGCGGTGAGCAGACGATCGTGCGGACCGTGCCCTACCCGTCGCTGGAGGCCGCGTTCAACAACGTCGGCGCCACCTCGGAGAGCGACACCGCTCCCGGCAACTTCGACGGCGCCGGGAACAGCTACTCGGCGCAGGCCCTGGCCCGGGCCGGCGCCACCGCGGGCGCCACGATCAGCGCCAACGGCCTCAGCTTCACCTGGCCGTCCGCGGCCGCCGGCACCAACGACAACGTGTCGGCCGCCGGTCAGGAGATCACCTTCAGCGGCCAGGGCAGCGCGCTGGGCTTCCTCGGCGCCGAAGCGGGCTTCGCCTCCGGCACGGTCACCGTCGCCTACACCGACGGCACCACCAGCAGCGGCCAGTTGGGCTTCCCCAACTGGTGCTGCACCCCGACCGACGCCTACGGCGCGAAGACCGCGTTCACCACGGACCACCGCAACACGCCCACCGGACCGGGCAACTTCGGCACCGGCTACGGCGTCTTCACCAACACCGTCCCGTTGACGCCCGGCAAGACGATCCGTTCCGTCACGCTGCCCAGTGCCGCTGCGATCCACGTGTTCGCGCTGGCCGTCCAGCCGTGATCCGCGCCGCCCGGCCCACCGGACCGGCTCCGGTGGGCCGGGCGGTCGGCGTTCCCCCGCCCGGGACTCCGCTCCGGTTCCCCTGCACGAGAATCCGCCCCTCCCCGCGAACGGCATCCAGGACCCACCCATGATCGTCACGAACCGCATCACCCTGGCCGGCGCCCGCCTGGTCCTGCCCGGCGGCGTCGTCGAGGGCGACCGCCTCGCCGTCGGGGGCGAGCGCATCGCCGGCCTCGGCGGCGACACCGAACCCGGCGACCTCGACCTGACCGGGTACACCGTCGTCCC